>CALZDP010000001.1 GCA_945638575.1 uncultured Clostridia bacterium
ATCAATTATTATCGTTTTCAACGCCAAACAATTATTAAACGCAGCTGGATAAATTACCCTTACGCTGCCAGGGATTTCCACGCTCGTTAAGCTATGGCAACCAGAGAACGCAGAATCACTAATCGAAGTTACGCTATCGGGAATTTCCACGCTTGTTAAACTGCTGCAAGCATAGAACGCATAATCCCCAATTCTCGTCACACTGTCAGGGATTTCCACGCTCGTTAAGCTATGGCAACCATTGAACGTATAACCCTCAATTCTCGTCACACTGTCAGGGATTTCCACGCTCGTTAAACTGCTGCAAGCAGAGAACGCATAACCCCCAATACTCGTCACACTGTCAGGGATTTCCACGCTCGTTAAGCTATGGCAACCAGAGAAAGCAGAAGTGCCGATACTTTTCACCGCAATGCCTTTATAAGTAGAGGGAATTTTTACTTCCTTTGCATTACCCGTATAATCAATTACTTCATATCCTTGTAATTCTTCGCTGTATTTATAAGTCAAACATTTTGCCGAATCTTCATAGTGAGCGTATAGCGTATAATTGCCAAGTTCAGTTATGGTTTTTATTTCATTTTTTCCTGCTTCGGCCGTCGTCCATTTGACAAAGCTTTGCGTATCCGTGCCTTGGGGAATAGGCAAATGATAGGGTAGGTTATAAATAGCATACTCATACATCACGCCATCATGCGGCATCTGCCCACCGTTTAAGTTGTACGTTATCGTATACCTATTTTCCGTCCATTGCGCATAAATATCCGTATTTTCCGTAATGGTAACCGTATCTCCAGCTTGTTTTAACTGCTCATTTATACGCCAACCGTCAAAGGTGTATCCTTTTTCCTCAAATTCGGGCAATTTCAAAACGGTATTTTCCATAACAGTTACCGTTTCAGGCATTTTCCCTGCATAATACCAAAAGGTCACGTCGTAAAAGGTAAGCGGAGGCGTTTCCGGCGGATTGTTTTCGTTTTCATTGCTACCACTATTGTTATCGCTAGAACTATTATCATTCGTGCTATTGTTACCACTACTTGAAGTATTTCCAGAACCATTATCAAAGTACGTATCCAAATCTTTTACGTAAACGCCCGTGAAATGCAGTTCTCCCTCTTCCGATACGTATAAATACATTGTATTTTGTTTTCCAATCAAATTAACCGTAGAAATTTTAATAACGCCGTCTTTGATACGATACGTTCCCGACGCGTTCTCAACAGGTCTATCCGCATTGAAATAGCTTACCGTACCGTCTAAATTAAACGTATACGCCAAACTAATTCCGCCGTTACTGTATTCCCATAAAGTCGTAGAAAAATTCTTATTCCGTTCGGTAATGCGCCCCGAATCAAATTCCACAATCACGTCAAAGGAAAGCACTTTTCCGTGCTCATAAAAATGCATATCCCCCGTATATCCCTCTATCGAAAGCGTATTCCCGTCAATGGTATATGTACGTTTTTCCCCGTTTATCTCCACACAATCCTTCTTTATCTCAAGGGTAGTGCTTTGGTCTTTATAAACCCCATAATATTTTTCATTTTCGTCTTTACAAGCCGTAAACCCAAAAGTACAAAAAATAACCGCCAAAATAGTCAAGCATAACGTCAAACACCTTTTTTTCATTAAATACCTCCTATAAAATAAAAAGTGCGCCGACCGAAGCCAACGCACAAAAACGCAAACTCCAATCGTCGCTAAACCAATCTAAATGAAAAATAAGGGAAACACCCGTACACTCTTTTAGTGGAATTTGCATTTTATCAAATTCTAAAAAAGAGTGTATTAAAAATATGCCTCTCAAAAAAAAGAGATGCCCCTACAATTTTTCATTATTAAATTGGTTTAGCATAATCAGTATATCACTTTTCTAAATAAAACACAAGCATTTTTTGCGTTTTGCACAATTTTAACGATTAGGGTATCTCTTTAACGATTACCCATAATTTTAACGATTAGGTTGCGTAAAAAAAGTAGGCGCAACCAAAAAAACAGAATTTTGACGAATTTTTCCGTTCAAAACCCTGTTTTTGTTTTTATTTATTTTCTTTCGCCGTATTGATTGAAGCAATCAATAGCCGTCGTATCGTTCCGCAAGACTTGTATATATCCTTTATTTCTTCTTGTATTGTCAAATCTGCTTTTATAAACAATTCCAACCAATATTCCGTTTCAAAACATTCTTTCAATGCAATTTGCAGTTTAGCAATAAAATCGGCTTTCCCATGTGCATAATTCGCTTCTCGAATATTTGCACCGATAGAAGTTGCACTACGCTCCAACTGATTGACAAGGGAATAATGCCCTTTTATCTTTTCGCAAAACTTAATTGCTTGCACGGCTAATTCCATTGATAGATCTACTAACTTATTTTCTTTCATTTGCACACCTCATATATAGTTTACCAAACTCAATGAAATATTGCAAGCAATATGAAATAATTATTAAATTATGAAATTTTTGCTTTGCAAAAATGATATAAAATTTATGCCACCATATACGGAGTATATTTAATATCCGTAGGATATTTCATAATTCTATTATTTCACTTATGCCGATAGGCATAAATTTCATTGGAAAAGGCTATGATTTTGTATCAAAATCATAGCCTTTTCCTGGTGGAGAGAGGTGGATTCGAACCACCGAAGTCGTTGACAACAGATTTACAGTCTGCTCCCTTTGGCCACTCGGGAATCTCTCCGTTTATTGGAGCTGGTGATAGGAGTCGAACCTACAACCTGCTGATTACAAATCAGCTGCTCTGCCATTGAGCCACACCAGCAATATTAGGTAGTAGGATGGTGCCTCGGGGCGGAATCGAACCACCGACACGGGGATTTTCAGTCCCCTGCTCTACCGACTGAGCTACCGAGGCAAACTTGTAGCCTAATGCAAAACGCATTGGGCTACAAATATGGCGACCCGGAAGGGACTCGAACCCTCGACCTCTAACGTGACAGGCTAGCGTTCTAACCAGCTGAACTACCGGGCCATATAAGTATTTAATTGAATGGTGGGCCTTCACGGACTCGAACCGCGGACCGATCGGTTATGAGCCGACTGCTCTAACCAACTGAGCTAAAGGCCCTTGTATTAACATGGTCGGGGTGACGAGACTCGAACTCACGACCTCATGGTCCCAAACCACGCGCGCTACCAACTGCGCCACACCCCGAAGGGTTTTTTTACAATGCTCATAAATCATATAATAAATATCAAGCATTGTCAAGTATTTTCGGCAAGATTTCCAAAAATATTGGTAAAATTTTATTATCGATAAACAGTTTTATAGTATCAGACAAAATAAGTGGGTACCTTACAAAACAGATACCCACTTAAATAGAGTTCTGATTAAAAATTATTTATTTAAAAGTTCCGCTATAGAAGCGCCGCCGAAATCGCTTTCCTTCCATTCATGAACTTCGCCGTCATCGGTAACGGGACGTTCACGTCTTCTGGGCTTTCTGGGTTTATCTTCGCCTTCTTCTTCAGTTCTTTCACGTCTGGGTTTAGCAGTCGTTTCGGGCTGAGGTAAGCAAGCCTTAATGGAAAGGGTGATTTTTTCCTTTTCGTAATCGATGGAAATGATCTTAGCGGAAACTTCGTCGCCGACTTTAAGACCTTCGGTAGGCTTTTCAAGCCATTCGTGAGAGATTTGGGAAATGTGAACCAAACCGTCAACGCCTTTTTCGATTTCCACGAATACGCCGAAATCAACGATTCTTACGATTTTACCGGTAATAACGTCGCCAACCGAGTATTTGCCGGGAACGGATTCCCAAGGACGAGGTTGAAGTTGTTTATAACCGATGGAAACCTTCTTGGTTTCTTCGTCGCACTTTAATACTTTGAATTCGTATTCGGTGTTGAGTTCCAAAACTTCGGCAGGGCTCTTAACGCCTGTCCAAGAAAGGTCGGAAATATGTGCTAAGCAGTCAAAACCGTTTACTTCAACGAAAGCGCCGAAGGAAGCAAATCTGACAACTTTGCCTTTTACGATGTCGCCGGTGTGTACAGCGGAGAAGAATGCTTCTTCTTTTGCCTGACGTTCAGCGTCCTTTTGAGCCTTTTCGGCTTCCAAAATAACCCTTTGAGAAGCAACGATTTGTTTTCTTCTTTCAGCGGTTTCTATTCTTTCGGCTTTTACCCTTAAAGTTTTGCCGACGTATTTATCGAGTTCTTTAACAAAACCGATTCTGATCTGTGAGGACGGTATAAATACACCGTAAGTGCCGAATCTTGCAGTCAAGCCACCTTTGTTTGTGCCATCGATAGTAACGGTAAAGATTTTGCCGTTCTTGATTTCTTCGATTTCTTTTTCTTCTTCCGCTAAAGCGCGAATAGCCTTTTCGGAAAGGAGAACAGGGTTAAGACCAATGATAAGGACTTCGATTTCTTCGCCTACTTTAGATGCATAATCTGCTTTGTCGTACTTTTCGCAGTCAAGCTCTTCTTTAGGCAGAAGGATTTCCTTTTTGGTGTTATTGATGTATAAAGCTAAACCTTCATCCGTAGCAGAAGAAATAGTTGCAACTATTTTTTGCCCCTTTCTGAATTTTTGTTGGCCGTTTTCAAGTTTTGCGACCGCTTCTTCCATCTCGTTTACAGTTTTAACTTCAGTGACTACTTCTTCCATTTTTGAGAAAACCTCCATTGATTGCTCGGGTGGAGTAGATGCCCCCGATACAATACCTACCTTTAAAAAATTAACATACTTTGATGCGTCAAACGAAGCCGAATCATTCACGAAAAATGTATTTTTGCAATAACGGGAAGATACCTCATAAAGATTACGAGTATTACTCGACGTTTTATCGCCGACCACTATTATTGCGTCGCAAGTTTTCGCTAAAAATTTAACTTCCCCCTGACGCTCCCTTGTAGTATAGCAAATAGTTTTAAAAATTTCAACTGTTTTTCTATAACTTTTTTTAAAATCATTTAGAAAAATCGCTAATTTTGCTTCGCTTATAGTTGTTTGAGCGACTATGCAGACTTTTTCGTGCCGATTATAGTCGTAAGCGGGGTCGAATTCTTCGGTAACGATTGGCGCCTCGCCGGACACCCAACCCGTGGTTGCGATGACTTCGGGATGATTTTTATCCCCTACGATAATTATTTTGTAACCTTTTTCGGAATATTCCTTTACGATTGAGTGAATTTTGGAAACGAAAGGACAAGTGCAGTCGATTACTTCCATTCCTCTGGATTTAAAAAATTCAATGTCCCTTTCGGTAGCCCCGTGTGAACGGATTATTACTTTGTCTGCGTCCGCTTCTTCTTTGGCGTGAATAATTTTCACACAGCTACTAATCAATCCGTCGTTTACCGATTTGTTGTGAACAAGTTCGCCGTAGACGCAAATATTTTGACTTGCCAAACTTTTTACTTTGTCGACCGCACGTCTTACGCCCATGCAAAAGCCGTTGTTTTTTGCATATATAACTTGCATCATTTACCTTTTTTTATAGGGATTTCCCGTGTTTGTAAAAGTTTTTGTCTAATTGTTTCGTCTGCCTTTTGGATAACTTCGGCATTTACTTTTGCGCCGTAAAATTCGGTAAATTCAAAAGGTTCGCCTATCTTTATATAATTGCGCTTAAATAGTTTGCTTTTGCCGTAAATATATATCGTTTGTACAGGAACTTTGCCCTTTAACGCCAACAACGCCGCACCCCCTTTTATGGGAAGTAAAGGCGCATTGGTTTTGTTTCTGGTACCTTCGGGGAAAATTAAGATTCTTTCGCCGTTTTTCAGCGCTTTAATTAAGCCTATAATGGTTGCGGCGTCGGGGTTATCTCTATCTATCGGAACGCCCCCTAAAGTGCGTAAAAACCACGATACCGGTTTGGAAGAAAAACTTTCCCTTTTTGTCAAAACTTTAGTTTTTCCTTTAAACTGCATAGCAACGATAAAAGCATCGGCGTTGGATAAATGGTTGGAAACCACTACACACGGACCTTTACATATATTTTCCTTTCCGATAACTTTGAAAGGAAAAAATATGTGCATAAATACTGTTACTATTCCCCTTATTATATAGAACATGACCATATATTACGAAAACTTAATCCTCATATTTTAAACTTTGTGTATTCGGACTTTATACCTTATTACTTATTTATAATTGCAAGAATTTTATCCACTACTTCTTCTACGGATAAATCCGAGGTATCTATTAAAATTGCGTCTTCTGCCTGTTTTAAAGGCGAAATTTTACGATGGCTGTCGTTATAATCACGCCTGTTGATTTCTTCCAAAAGGATATCGAAATCAACTTTTTGTCCTTTATCCAAAAGATCCAGCCGTCTTCTTTCGGCGCGTACTTCAGGCGTGGCGGTAATATAAAATTTGTAATTTGCATCGGGTAAAACCACGGTGCCGATATCTCTGCCGTCAAGTATGCAAGGGTTGTTTTTGGCAACAATTCTTTGCATTTCAACCATTTTACGGCGAACGGAAGGCAGTGAAGATATATCCGACGACATCATGGATACTTCGTTGTTGCGAATCTTCTGTGAAACGTCTTCGCCGTCGAGAATGGTTTTTTGCTCTCCGTTTTCGTAACGGATTTGCAAGTCGATATCGCCGATAAAGGCGGAAACCCCTTCTTCGTCAAGACATTTTATATTTTTTTTGAGAGCAGCAAGCGCACACGCGCGGTACATCGCGCCCGTGTCGAGATGTAATATATCAAGCCTTTCGGCCAAAATACCCGCAACGGTGCTTTTACCGCTTCCGCTTGGTCCGTCAAGTGCTATGTTAAGCATTATTATCTCCTTTTTTTTCGTATGTAAAATCAGGTGTAATATTTTTTTGCGATTACCTTTATATGAAATTTATTTGCGTTTAAACTTCACTGCCTGCTTTTACGCCTGTTGCGAAAGCAATCTGAAGGTTAAAACCGCCCGTTAACGCGTCGACGTCCAAAACTTCCCCCGCAAAGTACAAGCCTTTGACAAGTTTGCTTTCCATTGTCTTGGGGTTTACTTGGTCGACTGAAACTCCGCCTGCGGTTATTACAGCCTGAGAAAACGGACATAATCCGTCGTAGTCGAGGGTAAAATGTTTTATTACATCAACGATTTTTCGTCTTTCTTCCCTCGTTATTTCATTGTTTCGCTTACTTTCTTTTATACCGCTTCTTGAGATTACTATCGGAACTAAACTTGACGGAAGAAGTTTAAATAAAGAGTTTTTCAGTCCTCTGTTTTTTAATTCTTCAAAATCACGGATTATGCGAAGATCGAGTTTTTCTTGATCAAGCGCAGGTTTTAGGTCTATCCACATTTTTATCGCGGATTTGTCAAGCCTGTTTATTTTGCTGGAAGCGGTTAAGACAATCGGACCGGAAACACCTTGGTGAGTAAACAAAAGTTCGCCAAATTCCGATACGGTTCGCTTGCCGTTATAGTCTACGTTTAAAGTTACGTTTTTTAAGGTAAGTCCCGATAATTCCGTACAATAGTTACCTTTGATTTGAAAAGGCACTAACGCCGGAACGGGATTTATTACCTTATGCCCCAAAATTTTTGCAAAGCGGTAGCCGTCCCCCGTCGAACCTGTCAGCGGATAAGAAACTCCGCCGGTTGCCACGATTACCTTATCGCAGTCGTAATCGCCGAGGTCTGTAACGACTTTGCTTACTTTACCGTCCTCTGAAATTATATTTTGGACGGTTTCGTTTAATTTTACTTCCACCCCTGCCGATTTAAGCATTTGCGACAGCGTTTTTATTACGTCGGAGGACTTGTCCGATAAAGGAAAAACCCTGTTTCCCCTTTCCGTTTTTAAAGGTAAACCGAAACTTTGTAAAAGCGCCATAAGGTCTTGCGGGGTAAAATTATAAATTGCGCTCGTCAAAAAACGTGGATTGGATATTACGTTGGTGAAAAATTCGTTTACGTCACACTCGTTTGTAACGTTGCAACGACCTTTACCCGTAATGTACAGTTTTTTGCCGAGCTTTTCGTTCTTTTCTATAAGTATGGTTTGGTTTCCGTAAAGTGCGGAATAGTATGAAGCCGTCATTCCGGCAGGGCCGCCGCCTATAACTATGGTTTTCATGCTGTCCTCCTTTCCGAAAACGACTTTCTTAACCCGACGGGTATTACCGTCGGGTTAAGGTGATTTATAATGTAAAATTTAGAATTATGTGAAAATCGGTGCCAATCGCTCCCCTGTTTAAGTATCAGCAAAACTCAGTGACACAACCCCTCTGTCAACTGTGTTGACATCTCCCCTTGCCAAGGTGCGACATAGGTGAATGGTTCGGTGCTTGGTAGTATCCTGTATAAGTTTTGAGAGGATCATAACCCCAATCTCTCAAGCACTACTTGAGATCCCTTTGCGCAAGGGCGACTTGCAAGGTTAGTAAATTATTATATAGTTATTACCCGACCGCAATTCTTAATTCTTAATTCTAAATTCTTAATTGTTCGTAGCGCTTACGCCGGATAAACGCGGTTTTTGTCGGAAGCCAAGTCTTTATCTACGCCGGTCTGTTTAGCCTGTCTGTATTTGAAGAAGTTGATTGCAACTTGGTTAAATACGGCGTAAGACAAAACGTCCTCTTCCTGCATGACGTATTCCGCACATTCCTTTTTGTACTGTTCAAGTTCGGGTGCGATGTCGTCTGCCGGACGGTGAGTAATGATAGGCTCGTCGCCGACAACCTTTTTAACGATTTCTTGGTTGGGTTCGGCAGGAAGTTTACCGTATTCGCCGCGTAAAAGTCCTTTAAACTCCTTGGTAACCATTTTGTATCTTTCGCCCATAAGTACGTTTAAAACTGCCTGAGTGCCTACGATTTGGCTGCTGGGCGTTACAAGCGGAGGATAACCGCAGTCTTTTCTTACGTTGGGGACTTCGGCTAAAACTTCCATAAGTTTTTCGGACTTATTCTGCTGTTTTAACTGGTTGATAAGGTTGGAAAGCATTCCGCCCGGTACTTGATATACCAAAGTATTGATATCTACCTTTAATACCTTGTCGGAAAGCACTCCGCTTGCCTTTAATTCGTCCGCAACACCGCGGAAATACTTGGTTATGGGAAGCAGTTTGTTAATATCAATACCCGTGTCGTATTCGGTGCCTTGTAAGGTTGCGACCAAAGGTTCGGTGGCAGGTTGAGAAGTACCGTTGCCGAGCGGAGATAGCGCACAGTCAACGATGTCGCAACCGGCTTCGATTGCCTTTAAGTTTACCATATCGCCGGTACCCGACGTATTGTGGGTGTGAAGGTGAATTTTTGTTTCCGGCTTTAAAACCTTTTTCATACCCTTAATCAGTTCGTAAACGGTATAGGGAAGCAAAAGGTTTGCCATATCTTTAAGACAGATATTGTCGGCGCCCATATCCTCAAGGGTTTTGGCAAGTTTAATGAAGTATTCGTTGGTATGAACGGGGCTTGTGGTATAGCAAATGGTTGCTTCACAGACACCGCCGTACTTTTTGATTGCCTTCATGGCGGTTTCAAGGTTTCTTACGTCGTTTAACGCGTCGAAAACCCTGATAATGGATACGCCGTTTTTAATACTTAAACGGACAAACTCGTCAACGACGTCGTCGGCGTAATGTTTGTAACCTAAAAGGTTTTGTCCCCTTAAAAGCATTTGAATGGGAGTCTTTTTAAGATGCGATTTTAAAATACGCAATCTTTCCCAAGGATCTTCGTTTAAAAACCTTAAACAGGAATCGAAGGTTGCACCGCCCCATGCTTCCAAAGAATAATAACCGATATCGTCAAGTTGGTCGAGCATAGGAAGCATTTGTTTTAAAGTCATCCTTGTTGCCGACTGCGACTGATGGGCATCACGCAATATTGTTTCTGTTATATAAACTTTTCTAGCCATAATATTCACTCCTTATTAAAGTAACGGACATACGGCAAGTAAAACGCCTGCCGCGATTGCCGAGCCGATAACGCCTGCTACGTTAGGTCCCATAGCATGCATGAGTAAGTGGTTGTCGGGGTCGTATTCCCTGCCGACGTCTTGTGAAATTCTTGCCGCCATAGGTACTGCGGATACGCCTGCCGAACCGATTAACGGGTTTATCTGTCCGCCGGAAATCCTGTTCATAAGTTTTGCGCAAAGTAATCCGCCCGTCGTACCCAAACAGAAAGCAAGTAAACCTAAGATTATAATCTTAATGGTGCTCCATGCAAGGAAGGTTGCGCCGATCGCCTTTGAACCGACCATTACGCCTAAGAAAATGGTTACGGTGTTCATAAGACCGTTGGAAGCGGTGTCCGAAAGCCTTGCGGTTACTCCCGATTCTTTTAATAGGTTACCGAGCATTAACATACCGAGTAGCGGCATCGCGTCGGGAAGAAGCAACCCAACAACTAAGGATACTGCTATCGGGAATATAATCTTTTCAAGTTTTGAAACGGTTCTTAACTGTTTCATTTTGATACGGCGTTCCTTATCGGTGGTAAGAAGCCTCATTATAGGCTTTTGAATGATAGGAATAAGCGCCATATAGGAATATGCCGAAATGGCGATTGCCGGAAGTAAATCTTCGGCTAGTTTTTTTGTTACGTAAATAGCCGTAGGACCGTCCGCACCGCCGATAATGGCGATAGCGCCCGATTCCATCGGTGTAAAGCCCAAAAGGCATAACGCACCGAAGAAGGTTACGAAAATACCGAGTTGAGCCGCCGCCCCTATAAACATACTCTTGGGGTTGGCGATTAAAGGTCCGAAGTCTGTCATACAGCCGATACCAAGGAAGATAATCGGGGGGAAGATTACCCAATCGACGCCCTTATAAATGTAGTAGAACAAACCGAAATCACGAATAACCGTTTCGGAAGATAAGGAAAGTTGCTCTGCCGCAAATGTGTATGGGACTCCGCTTAATGTTACGGTAAAGCCTTCCTTCATCGCCGCCGCAAGCCCGTCGAAATTCATATTGAAATATTTCGCGAGTTCTTCGGCAGTTCCCCTTGCCACTTCGGTATTGGATAAAGTATCGGTTACGATATAACCCTTTGTACCGAAAAGCACCCCGTATGCACCCGGAATGTTTACTATGAACATACCGAATGCTATAGGTAATAATAGCAAAGGTTCAAATTTTTTAACTATTGCAAGATAGAATAATATGAAAGATATTAGAATCATTACGTAGTTGCGCCAGTCTGTGCCTTGAAAAACACCCGTTTGCTGCCACAAGTTTGCCAATGATTCGCCTATACTTTGCCAAAATTCACTTGCGAGTATAGTACCTAAGTTCATACACGCAAATCTCCTTTACGATTAGGCGATAACTGCTAAAGTTGCGCCTGTTTCTACGTTTGCGCCTTGGCTTACCGTAAATGTAACCGTTCCGTCGCAAGGAGCGTTAAGGTCGTTATCCATCTTCATTGCTTCCAAAATAACGATTACGTCGCCTTTTTTGACTTTGCTTCCGTTGGCAACGGCAAGTTTTTTAATCATGCCGGGCATCGGCGCATTGAGTTTTGTGCCGTTTGCAGGTGCGCTTTGCGCAGGTTTAGCCTGTACGGGCGCGGGTTGTGCCGTTTGTACGGGGGCTTGATTGGAAGAAGCGCCGACTTCTTCTACGCCGACTTCGTATTGTTTACCGTCTATGGTTACTATAAAATTACGCATGATAGATACTCCTTAATAAATCCTTTTAATTTTTTTGATTTTGAAATCGCAATTACTTTCGTTGGAAAAGTAATAAGCGGATAAAACTGCGGTGATTGCCGCGATTTGCTCTGAATTCAGTCCGTCTGCCGTAACTTGCGGAAGAGACTCGGATATAACATTTTCAGGCATTTTTGTCTTTTTGTTTTTAGACGAAGCCATGATTTTACCGATTACGGTGATAACCAAAACGATTACCGCTATACCGAAAAATACTATCAGCAAGCCAAGTATGAAAACGAAAAGACCGTTTGAAAGATTGGATGCTAAAAGGTTCATATTATCACCTCTATATAAGCATCTGCAACGCCGCAATTATATATTGGCGTACGTACTGCGGTTCGATTACGTCATCTATAAATCCGCCTTTTGCGCCTTTGAAAGGATCAAGTTCGACGGAAGCAAATTTTTCCTTTAAAGCCTCCTTGTCGCCGCCTGCGGAAGCGTATTCCATTTGAGCGCCGACTTCGGAATTTACCGCGCCGACTTCTGCGTTACAAAATGCGAAAGAATAATCCGCGCCGTAGGCTTTTGAACCGAATAATGTATAACCTAAACCGATTGCTTTACCGTAAATTACGTTGATGCGAGGAACAGACCGCGAATAGTCAAGCGCGCATAAAAGATTTGAAAGACTCTTTAAAACGGTGGAAGAATTGGTTTCTACGTCCTGTTTTAAACCGAGTGTGTTTACAAAGGTCAAAACGGGAAGGTTGTTATCGGTTGCAAAGTATAAGAAATCTTTTACCTTTTCAACGTTGTTTTTGGTAAGTTCTACGCCATTTTCGCCGTTAAATATTATTGCGGCTACCGAATAACCGCCTACCCTGCCGACGCCTGTCAAAACTTCTTTTGTATAGGTTTTGCCGAGTTCTATAAACTTGCCGTTATCGAAAACCGCGGATATAAGACATTTTGCGCAGACCTTTTCGTTCAGATTGGCGCTTGCCCTGTTGGGGTCGTCGTCCGTTTCTTCGTAAACACCGCCGAATTCAGGTAAAATATCGAATAACGCGGTCATGCTTTCTTTTACGTCGGACATGGTTTCTACGCTGAAAGTGCAAAGGCCGTTGCCGTTACTATCTCCGCCGATAGCCGTTTCGTTAAAGTTTACTTCGCTTTTAGCCGCTATTACCAAAGGACTGTTAAAAGCGACGCAAGCGCCCTTTAAATAGTAAGTGTAATCGCACTGTGCCGCCAGAAGAGTTGCCGATCCTAAAACTTTGCCGTAACATACAGCAAACTGCGGAACGCTTTGGCTTAACTGTTGGCACTTAGACAGAAGCATTGCCACGCCTTCCAAAGCGTCAACGCCCTCGCCCGCCAAAATACCTTGTGATGAAATCAGATAAACCACAGGCATATTTGCCATTAGCGCCTTATCCATCAAGTTAACGATTTTTTTGCAGTTAGATAGTCCCAAACCGCCGGAAAGCACTTTGCTATTTATGGCGGCAACGTAAACAGGATTATCGTTTATTGTGGCAAAACCCGTTATTACGCCTTCACCGTAAGCACTTTCGCCGTAAAAATCATTGTGAGAATAACTATAGCTTTGTAATTCCACGAAACTGTTTGCGTCGATAAGTTGGTTCATAAGTTTTCTGACTTCTTCGCTTTCGGCATGCAAACTTTGCTTCATGGATTTAAGCAAACCTATTTTTTCCATATATACCCTCCATACGTTATATAACTTTAAATTGTGTCTAAAATAGGACCGCTGTTTTGACCTATTTTACAGGCGTAAACAAGGCTGTCAGTTTAAAAAATAACCATTCTACGCCAGTTTAATTCTACTATGTATTATACATTATAATTTTCATGATTGCAAACAAAAAAGGCATGAAATCACGCCTTATTGGTTCAAAATTTTATTCGGTTGTAAATTTGGGCCGATTAAGTTGAATCGCGCTTCATTTAAGCAACGTTTTTTAGTAAATCGGCTTAAAGGCAATTATAATCGAAATCCTATTTTACGTTGGCGGTAGCAAGGAAACGCCTGAAAGCACGAGCGCCTTCGTCGCCTTCCGCAAAAGCCGATTTTTTGCAAAGGGAATCTTTTACTTGGGTATAAACGGCACGTTTTACCGCAACTTCCGCCTTTTGAGCGTCCTTAAAATATCCGTTTTCTTTTATTAAACCTTCCAAAATATTTTTATAGCCGTAAAGGGGTTTGTCATCTGCAAACAAACTGTCGTCAAGCGGAATTTTTTTGGTTAATACGGCACAAAGCATTTCCGTTGCGGAAGATAAATCGTAAAACACCCTGCCGAAACAGGCGGGATAGAAGGATATTTTTGAAAAAACGGAATCTTCTTCGTTTTTCGGCCCTACCTTTTCACAGGTTAAAACCAAATTGCAGGAATATCTGTTATCCTGAGAATATTCCACCGAAAGGGCGCAAGCGTTATGAAAAACGCCGTCTATACCCTTACCGAAAATACCAACGGTAAGGTCGGAATAATTCAGCCACTTGTCGGTAAGGTCTATAACCAAATTTTCAAGAGTATTACGGTTGAACGATTTAAGTTTTATTATGCTTAATTCGCCGTTATATAAAGAGATTTCTACGTCGGGATAAAGGTCTGACGACGCTGTAAGCAGGTTTTTGGAAAGGTTTTGCGGAATTGATACACCGCCCCTGAAATTAACGTGCGGAGTTAAAAAATTACCTTCCGAAAAAACCATTTCCGCCGAGTAATCGGGAAGATACTCGATATAATCGAACATTGACATTACTATGTCCTGTACCGTGGGCGAGGAAGAGTGTTCGGAAAAACTTACGGAAGATTCCTGCGGACGGGTACACGAGCGTATGTAACGCATTTTCCATTCCCTGCCGTTTAAATCAAGGGTAACGCTTCGGCTTGCTCCGCCGTAAAAATCGTCGTTACCGAAAAAGCCCTCGGCTTCTGCGCAAAGCGCACACTTAGGATAAGCGCCGTCGGTCAATGTTTCTTTATAAAAATCTTTGACTGCGTAAATATCTATCGCGTCCCCTTTATAGTAAGAAGTTGCGTACTTTGAAAAATCCAAACCGAAAAGACTTCCGCCGTTTAAGGAAAGATTATAAAGATAATCACAGGCGTAGCGCGCGCCGAACTTTTCACGCAAGGTGCGGAATTTTTTGTTTATAAAGGACGGAAGGGGCATTAAAATACCGAAAACAAAGCCGATAAAGGCGTTATATTCCCCTTCTTGGCAAATGGAATTTTGCTTTAAAAAATCCAAAAGTTCCTCTTTTAACGAGGAATAAGAGGTTTCGGTTACGTTAGGCAGCGCTGTGGTTTTAAGGTTAAAAAGTCTTAAAAGTTGATTGCGTTTTACGCATACGTCGCTTTCGTTCAGTTCTAAATTTTCCTTCGCATAGCAAAGTAACTTTTCGATTAAAATCGTTCCGTCGGTCATATCACACCTAAAAATAATATTTCGCTTTCAATTATAAACTCTAACGAAAATTTTTACAACAAAATTCTACGGATTTTTTAATCTTTCGACGTAAAACCTTGCGGATGAACGGTATGTTGCTTTTCGGGATCTTCGCGCGCAATGCGTTTGTCCTTTAAATTTATCGCCTTTTGCACTACGCCCGAGCCGTATCTGTCGCGAATTTGAGTTACGGTTTGGGCAAGTTTCAGTTTCTTTTCGTAGTCGTCGGGGTTTTCAAAAATGGAAAGTTGAGAAGCGTTTTCGACAAAATTCGACACCGAAACGCCGAGAGAACGAACCCCTTTTTTAAAATCGTAGTTTTCCTTAAACAGCTGTATGGCGCACGCCAAAATATCTTCCGCAAAAGAGGAAGGCGGATTAAGTTTTGTCTGCCTTACGAAAGTTTGCAAGTTTTCATCCCTTACGGATATGGAAACGGTGCTTGCTCGCCCTAAATTTTTTCTAATAACGCGCGACGAAACGCTGTCAGAAAGAACGGAAAACATTATATGCACGTCTTCTTCGTCCTTTAAATCCCTATAGCAGGTCATACTGTTGCCAACGGATTTTATTTCGTCGGGCTCTTCGTAAAGCCTTACGGGGGAAAGGTCCTCGCCGTTAGCGAAAAGCCAAAGGGTTTTACCCCATTTGCCGAATGTTTTAACCAAAAAGTCCTGCGAAGTAACGGCTAAATCCCCTATTGTATTTACATTAAATTTTTTAAGTTTGTCCGCAGTTCTTCTTCCCACCATTAAAAGGTCTGAAACGGGCAGACGCCATACCGTATTTTTATAGTCGTCTGCGCCGATTACCGTAGTGGCGTCCGGCTTTTTCATATCGGAACCGAGTTTAGCGAAAACCTTATTAAAACTAACCCCTACCGAGGCCGTTAAGCCGAGTTTTTTTACCCGTGAACGGATTTGGTCGGCAATGGTTTTACCGTCGCCGAAAACTTTGCTGTTGGTAACGTCCAACCAGGCTTCGTCTATACCGAAAGGCTCTACCAAATCGGTGTATTCAAGGTAAATTTTTCTTACCTTTTGAGAAAAGTCCAAATATTTATCGAAATCGGCTTCCTTTAAGACAAGTTCGGGGCAAAGGTCTTTGGCGTTTTTTATGGTCATGCCCGTTTTTACGCCCATGGCTTTTGCCTTTTCGTTTTTGGCAAGAATTATACCGTGGCGGTCTTTTAGACTACCGCACACCCCCAAAAACATATCTTTCAATTTAGGTTCGTAAGCCTGCTCGCACGAGGCGTAAAAATTATTGAGATCGGAATGAAGAATTGTTCTCATTTAAATAGCCTTTTTATTTTACTTAAAACGTTACGGAAGGGTTTATCGCCGTACTTATATATGTAAACGGATAAAGCGGCGGTCGAAAGAAAAATTATTATCCAAATGGAAACGCCCAAAGGAGTGTTATACGGTATTATGCTTCCGTTTACGGAATACGCCGTTATAAATGCGGAAACAAGGCGCGTAACGGCTATCATAGGCACAAAATAGCGACTTGTAAGCGTTGATAAACCTGCCACAAAGCAAAGTAAATCGTCCGGAAAAAAGGGCAATAAAAACATAGCGGTTAAAAAGGCTTTGTCCTTTCCCTTTAAGGCAGTTTGCGCTTTTTTAAGGCTTTCGTCGCCCACTACGAAGGAAACCACTTTATATCCTAATTTTCTGCCTATATAAAAGCCTGCGACAGAGCCGGAAAAGATGCCCAAAAAACTTATCAACGCGCCTTTAAACGGACCGAATAAAGCAACCGAAGCGCCTATTGAGATTATGCCCGGAACGGGTAAAATTATTACCTGCAAAAACTGTATTACAAGCATTATTATTACCGCATATCCGCCCTTTTTTGCGACGAAACTTCTTAAACTTTCCACCGATGAAAAACTGTTTTTTAAACCGCTTACGTCAAGGAAATAAAGTAGCGCAAGCAAAAATGCAGAAAAGCCCAAAAAGGAAAGGGTAAGTCTTATTACGAACTGTTTGTCGGTTAAAGAAAAAACGCTTCCCATTACGCAAAATATGGCTATTACGGTTAAACCGAAATATAAAAAAGGTTTGCGGTAGGTTTTTAAAAACCCGACCGCTCCGTTAAGATACAACACAAGCAAAAGGGCTGAAATTACGCTCAATATGAATACGGTTAAAACGGTTAATCCGCTTTCTAATTTCGATTTTTGCATACCTAAAAGTCTTATATAGTTATTATACTTAACTTTCAGCCCCGTATATGCAAAAAATTACTGCGTGATTTTTGCTACCTCTTGACGGGCAATTTGGTCGCAACGGTTATTGTAAACATTGTCGGCATGACCTTTTACTTTTACGAAATTCACCTTGTGGCGGGATAAAAGTTTAATTAAATCCTCCCAAAGTTCACGGTTTTTGACAGGTTTATTGTCGGAAGTCTTCCAGCCCCCCTTTTGCCAGTCATATAGCCAGCCTTGACTAACGGCGTTTACAACGTAAGCAGAATCGCTGTACAAAGTTACGTCGCACTCTTCCTTTAAGGCGGAAAGGGCTTTTATTACCGCTAAAAGTTCCATGCGATTGTTGGTGGTTTCCCTTTCCCCGCCGGACAAAACCTTTTCGATATTTTTATATATTAAAATTGCTGCGTAGCCGCCCGGTCCCGGATTATAGGAACAAGCGCCGTCGGTGTAAACGGTTACTTTTTTCATACTAAACCTTTTTTAACAAGAGGAGTTTTTAACTAAAAATATTATATACCATGTTTTGTCGATTGGCAAGTTTATTGCAAAGTTAAATGAAGATAACAAAAGACTACTGTCGGAAAAACAAAAAAATACACCGACTATCGGTGTATCTTAATCAAAAACAGCGTAACGGTAAAAGAGATAAATTTACTTAAACCCTTTTAATTTTAACGACGGGCGCGTAACTTAACGATAAATTAAAATCCGCTAATATCTGTCTTTGTATTTTGCTTTTGCCAAAGTTACGACTTCTTTGACAAAGACTTTCTTACCGTCGGTATATAAATCTCTGTTGGGTTTAAATCGGTCAAACAACTTTAACTTCAATTTTTCGTATTCCGCGGCTTTTTGCGGATTATCGTTAAGATAGTCCCTAAAATACAATTCATCGCAGTTTCCGTATTTTTTTATATGAATGTGAAATACTTTGTCGCTATAACCCTTTATGGTATATCCCTTATTGAAAGATATCGCATTTTCATTTTCGCTCATTAAAATATAACCGCTATCGAGTAATAAACCTTTTACGTTATCTTTATTATCAAAATTTATTTCTACCAAAATATCGACAATCGGTTTTGTTTTTATATTTTTGATTGAAGTGCTTCCGATATGACTTATTCTTGTTATATAACCGCCCAACAAAGATTTTAAAATCTTTTCTTCGTCCGAATAAACGTCTTTAAATTTATCGGTATTGTCCACGAATATTATCGGGAATAATTCCCATAACTTTTCTAAACTCATATCTTGCAATTTCATAAATTTTCCTTAACAACTTACCGTTATTTTCAAATTAAGTATGTCGCATATTTTTTAAATGCCTTACGCAAAAAAGGAATATACCTATGCTTCACGTTAAGTACCTTTTTGCCTTGCCTACAACGATTAGCCTTCTTCGTTTAGGGCGATGAAAAACAAATCTATGCCTTTTAAGGTAAACAAATACCCTTACATTAGAAAATAAAGATTTATTTTTTTATTTTTCAAATGCTAAAATTTTTAAAAGCAAAAACGCAGAATCGGAACAAATAATTGTTACCTTTTCTGCGTTCTTATTTGGCAGGGGAGACGCGATTCGAACACGCAACCTACGGTTTTGGAGACCGCTACTCTACCGTTGAGCCACTCCCCTATTTCGCTTAGCATTAAGATTTTATAATATTCTTTACTAAATGTCAACGAAAATTCTTAAATGTCGACGAATTTTCGGTCATTTTTTTAATTTTTATTGGATACCCGATAATTTTGCGTATAAGTTTGAGAGAACTCAAGGGTACAACCCCTCTGTTAACTGTGTTGACATCTCCCCTTGCTGCATCGGCGCCTAATAAGAATGGGAATTTTTAAGCGGAAAGGCAAATTGCCTTTCCGCTTAACGGTTTAGATTTTAATCTGACTTATTTACTTAAAGTATCAAAGCCTAAAACTACTCCGAAGTAAGGAGCATTTGCGGATTTTGAAATAGAACCTGCAGACATATAAACGCCGAGCGTCTTATGGGTATCGGTTGCCCAGGCTAAACCGTCGGTTGCGGGATTGAATGCCTGTTGACCTTGAGCGCCTAATGTGTAAAGGTTTTGGGTATCAGTAAACATAAACAAATCGCCTGTTTGGAAAACAACGGGGAATAAAGTTCCGTTGCCGCCTACTGCCGCCTTTAAACTTTGAACATATAAGTTATTCATATAGATGTTATCATTGACTGAACCGTCGGCATTTAAGGACTTATAAGCACCGCAAATATTCATTTTTGCATTGTTAAGACCTGATAATAAATCGCCCGGTTCGCAGATGATAGCGGCAAGAACGTTTAAATACTGCAAACCGCTTTCACCTGTGAATTGGATGGTTTTACCCATATTGTTGAAAATAGGATCCATGGTTTTAATGGCAGTAATTAAAGCCTGCGCATTGTAAAGGCTATACCAACTTTCCTCGCCGGTAGCGTAAGCCTGTAAAACGGACTTGCTGTCAACGGTAAGGTTGGGACCTACGGAGTCGTCGGTACGGATTGTGGACGTAGAACCGTCGCAAAGGATGAATAGCGGACCGCCGGAACCGATAAGTTCACTGTTGGTGATGTTTATAGCGGCACGCCATGAGTAGAACATATTGCTGTAAGCGTTGTAAAGTTTAACGGAATCTACGTTCAAAACCTTTTGATTGTCGCCGTAAGCGTCGCAAGTAACGTTGGTGTAATAACTGTTACCGACAACGTTTTTATAATCCATTTGAGAACCGAAATAGTTGTACATCAAAAGACCTGCGGGAACGAATTCCGTGGTGTCCTGTTGTCCGCAGTTACCGGTTGTAGCAATATTTTTGAAGGTAAACTTTGTGGTGGGAGCGTCGTCATTTTGGCTTTGATGCATTTGGAATACCGCCCAGTGCGGCGTAGGGTTAGCCCTGTTTCCGTCGGAAGAATAGTCTAATACCGAATAAAGGTTTCTTCCGCCTTCGGAAGCGGTGATAGGCGCGGTAATGCTGTTGTAGTTACCGGATACGCTTGCCCTTAAAGTGCTGTATAAAGCCTTTAGCATGTTAACGCCATTAATACCTGTTTGAGCAGTGTCGCCCTTCATGTTCATTACACGGAACCATTGGCCGTTGCCTAAACCGTCGCGCAAAGTACCGACAAGTTGTTTTTGAAGTTCGGGATAGCCTTGTAAAGCGCTGTAAGCGGTTTGGTAACCTTCGGTTTCTTCCGTCCAGAAGTAGTAAGAAGGAAGAAGGTCTGCGTCGATTTCAAAACTGGTGTGTAAAATTACCCAGTCAACGTTGCCGACGTATTCGCATAAAGGCTTGTCGTCTGCTTCGAGTTTTACAGAGTCTGCCGTAGCGGTAAGATTGAAATCTGCGTCGATTTCGCACTTCCAAACTTCAGCCCAACGGGAAGAGTTAAGGTCGCTCATAACAGAGAAGCCCATTTGGTCGTATACGTTATAACCGCCGTCTACTACTACACATTCGAATTCTACGGTGCAGTCGTCTTCGTTCATACCGGAAAGGTTATATTCTTCGCCGTCCAAAGTAACTTCTACCTTATAATACTTACCTGCGGATTCTTTTGAGAATTTGTAGGTGTTGTTTTCGATGGTTACGATGCCTTCCAAATCGGTATCGGGAAGTAAAACGTATTCCCCGTCGAAAGTAGCCTTTTCATAAACCTTAGCGGTTGTTTTTGCGTTGGCAATGTTTACTGCGTTGTCGTTTTCGTCAAGAGCAACTGCGGTGGGACGGAAGATAAATTTGTTTACGTTACCGACTTCATAAGTTTCACCCGTTATACGGAAGTCGCCCCTTGTTTCCGCTTTGCCTTCAGGTCTGTCGGCGGAAGCGGTAAGGTAGTTAACGTAGAAGTTAGGCATACTGAAAGCGGTAATGAATTCGGGCGCTTCGGATACGGTAATGTTTACGGTGTAAGTAAGCGCGCCGTAGCCGATGGTATAAGAGGTTTCCCCTGCCTGTGTTAAATCGGCTTCTTTGTTAACGGAAAGATTGAGTTTTGCCAAAATGCCTTCTTTTGAAGTACCGTCTTTGTAAGTGATCTTCACTTGCAAGTTATCATAGTTTATTGTATCGTTGACTAAATACTCGGTAACGGGATTAACTACTTCGATAGCAGTTGCTTCGGCCTGATTATCCTGACAAGCAACTAAAGTAGTCATCGAAAGAGCAACCATCATGGTCAAGCACAATAGCAAAATGACTGTTTTTTTCATATATAAACTCCTTAAAATAATTACTTGACTGCAAAAATGCAATTAAAAACTCTGTTAAGATTAACGGAAGTATATCCAAAAGTCCATTTGCGGACCTGTTGCGGAATCTTCCGCCTTGTAAACCAAATGGACGCTTCGTTTTTCGCTGAAAACTATCGAACCCCTTTCCGTTACGGTTACGGGCGCGTCTTTTGGTTCTACAACGGTGATTTTGACGTTTTTGTTGGTACTGTTTGCCGGCGTAACCGTGTAGTTTATAAGAACTTCGAGATTCTCTTCATACGGAACGACCGAGTAATAAACGACTTTA
Organism: uncultured Clostridia bacterium; assembly: GCA_945638575.1. GTDB lineage: Bacteria > Bacillota > Clostridia > Christensenellales > Borkfalkiaceae > UBA4636. The sequence continues at coordinate 21,856 of CALZDP010000001.1, forward strand.
CCCTCGTTAACTTGCTGTTTTATATCAAGTTCCTTACCCGAAGTAGTGGTTATCGAGGTCGGCGTAATATTTTCGCAATATATAAGTTGTTCAAACGGTATTGCCTTCATACCGAAGATGCCTACTATCAATATGGAACCTAAGTAAACTATAATTAAAATCAAAATGGTGGATTTCTTCATAGTCAGTTCTCCACAAAGTAAAGTTCTGTACGGGTAATGAAGGAATATGTCCTATACACGGTGAACAATACGGCGATTATTAAAAGTATTACGAGCGAACGCACCGTTCCCCTGTCCGCAAAGAAGTAATATAAAAAAGTGAAAAGCGCAGACAGGAAAAAACCTATTAGCGTGGCGTTTCTTTCGTTGGGGCTGTCAAACTGCAAGCCTACGGTAGCGTACTGGTCGGCATATGAATGCATTACGTCGAGTTCGGCGCTCCACAGAAGGTGCGAAAAAGCAATCAACGCGGTTATTATTCCCATTAAAACTATTTCCGAAACGGCGGAATCCGAAACGGCTATATAACCGACTACAAGTGATATTACCGAAATCAGTATCGCAAATATCCTTATCGAAATTCTGCCGAAAAGTATATATACGGGATTTATAGGCCTTGTTTTAAGCAGGTTGCGCGCACTTGCTTCTTTGCTGTAAACGGTGGCGTATTCGTTGTTAAAGGATACCAAAATTATCAGCATTACCAAAAAGTTGAAGGTTTTGGTCATCAGTTGCCCTTCGTAATTGGTATTCATGGCGGCATACACTTTATTTAGCAGCAGTATTGCTATCGCCGGAAGCGCCAACTGTATCAGCGTAGAGATAAGAAAACGAGTGCTTCTTAAATTCATAACGGCGCTTTCAACGTAAGGCGCAAGGTATTTTTTATGCAATCTGTTCTTTTTGGGCGGAACGATTGCCTTTTCAAATTCAAACTGGCGCGAAGCCATTTTTACAAACAGCGGTTTTGCCACCAAAAAGGACAAACCGAGTATAACGGAAAGCACTGCAAGGAATACGAAAAAGATAATAAACGTATCTAAGGCAAAAAGTTTGCTTCCTATCCGCAAAGTACCGCCGACTATCATACGGGTTAAACAGTAGTAGGGATTAAAGAAATTTGAAAAGTCTGTTAAAAAGTTCTGTACGCCCCAAAAAATAGTGCCCCACTGCCCCATAATGTTGATATTTTCGGGAATTTTACCGATTAAGCGGACGATGCCGAACATAATTAAACCCGAAAACAAGACAACAAGGGAAAATTGCAACCACTTGAAGTTTTTAACAAAAGTTATTACCATAAGTGCGGGAATACTTAACACCGCACCCAAAGCAACGGGGAGAAGGGATACCGGTATAAAACATAATATCGCCCACGGATAATAGTACCATACCGCACCGTTTATAATGCCGTAAGCCAAAAATACAGGCAATGTAAAGGTTAAATTTCTTTTTAACTCAAATATATAATATACAAATAACTTGGAAATATATACGGTTGTCGAGGATGCCGGCAAAGTTAATAAAACTTTGTTGTCCGCCGTCATATAAAGAACGTTTACAAGCCCTGCCGTACAGGTTATAAGGGACATAAGTTGGATTATAACGAAAATAACGTTGACAACCGTGTCCGGTATTATGCCCATAGGACGGAAAATAGACAAAAGATTACATACGAAAAACAGCAGGAAAAATATTGCCGTTATCAGTGCAAACTTTATTATCCCCAAGGCAATTTTAATGATAAAACTGCGTTTGCTTTGCATAAAGGAAAAATCAAGTTTATCCCTTAACTGCATGTATACAAGGGGTTTTAGTTTGGAAAAACCGCGCATACTACACCCCTTTTTCAACTAAGATAGGCTCGACTTCACTATCGCTTATGGTCTGCATATAGAACTTTTCAAGGCTTTCGCCCTTTCTTTCCATTTCGTGAACGTCTCGCACGCATTGGATTTGACCTTTACGGATAATGGCTATCTTGTCGCAGATACGTTCAACCACGTCTATAATGTGGCTTGAGAAGAATACGATGTTCCCCTCTTTGGCGTGCTGTTTCATACATTCCTTTACTTGGAATATGCTGTTAGGATCTAAGCCCGTTAAAGGCTCGTCCAAAATCCAAACCTTGGGATTGTGTATAAGCGCGGACATAATGGTTACTTTTTGCTTCATACCGTGTGAATAGGTCTTTATCGGGTTGTCGATTGCCGTTTCAAACTCGAACAACTTGATGAAACGGTTTAACCTTTCTTCACGGTCCTTTCTGGAAACTTCGTATAAGTCCGCAATATAATTGATATATTCACGCGCGGTTAACTTTTCGTACAAGGCGTAATGGTCCGGCACGAAGCCTATCTGCATTTTTGCCTGTACGCTTTGGCGTGCAACGTCGTATCCGCAAACTTCGATAGAGCCGTCGGTAATAGTCTGTATGCCTACGATACTTTTTATTATCGTAGACTTACCTGCGCCGTTAGGTCCCAAAAAGCCGTAGATTTCTCCGCCGACGACTTCTAAATTAGCGTCTTTTACAGCGTAAACGTCGGATTTTGCATAACGTTTTGTGAAATTTTTTAAAACAAGTTTGTTAGTGTTTTCCATAGAAATAGGTTCCGTAATACTTCTTCCTTGCATTTTAACTTCAAGCGCAAGCCTGTCCACTTTGATTTTTTCCTTTCTTCTTGCCATATCCTGCCAACCGGATATTACGTTGTAGCCGAGTTCGTATATAAACCACATACCGAACGCCGCCGCAAAATATACCGCGAAGAAGATTAGTTGATATACGGGATAGAATAAGAAATGCAAACTGCCGATATCGAATTCCCATTTAAAATTCAGCAGGCTCATACCGAACGTTCCGAATTTATCGGGAATAAAATCGCCGTTTAAAAAGAAATAGTTTACGTTAGGATCGTAATTAGTGAACCACGCATTTACTATAAGCATGGCGATAAAGTAGATTACGAAAGCCACCATACTGTAACGGAATTCCTTTATACCTGGGCGTTTGAAAATACCGACCCCAACAATGAGCAGGGGCATGAAAAACGCTTGGTAGTGGCTTAAATAGAATTCGCATATAGACGAGGAAAGAATTAACGAATCCCCCGTGTTTGGCATGGTTATAGCCAAAAATGCGCCTAAAACGTTAATAAAATAGGTAAAATAGAATAACTTTTTAAGCCTAAATGTTAGACACAAAGGGGTTACGTATAAAGCGGTGTTGCATAAGTGAAGGGGTAACGCCGTTACCCAGCCCGTACCTGTAAAATCCGCAAACTTATGGGTATAAGAAAACATTATAAGCGCAGACCAACTGTAATACAGCATTGCAAAACGCCTTGTGTCTTCCGACGATTTATGAAGCAGTAGATATAAAACAACGGGAATAACAAACGCAGGATAAATAAGCAATCTATGATAGTAATTTAAATCGATAGGCTTCATCGCATATTTATTTGCGTCGAAAATCGCCTTGGGGTAATAGGGCTGAACGCTTGCGGCAAACATTCCAACTACGGCAAGCGCAAACCAAAGCCACTCTGTATTTTTTAAAATTACAAATTTGCGGTTTTTTACTACGTAAATTACCGAAACCGCAAGCCCTAAACCTGTTTCAATCGCAAGAAGCAAAGCCCTGAAAGAAAAAACGGTCGCCGCGGTTTCCCCTATTATCGCGCTTTCGTAATTAAACAAACAAACATAGTTTAATAAGAATGACGGAAATGCGACAAAGGTTACTAACGCCGGTAGAATTTTTACTTTGAAAAAGGGCGCAAGTATTACGAGCATTATGGAAGCGAAAGACAGCCATACCTCGATAAAGCCGAGCACAACTTTTGCTTTTGTCGGAAGCGCCGCTATCGGCGACATAAAGTTTACCGCCGCAATAGCCTCATCCCCCGACATATAGCGGAAGAAGAAGATTACCGCAAGCAAAATAGACAACGCCTTTATGATTTTGTCATCTTTTTGCTTTCTGTTTAAAAGTAAGCCCGTAAGAGCGGCTATGATTGCCATTGCTCCGCCTGCGGCATAGTAAATGAAAGTCATATCTTTATCCGAATTATAATATAAATTGCGTATCAAATTCGCTTTTCCTAAGATGTATACTTATAATAGGAAAAACGTTTGAAAAAACAGTAAAAAATAATGCTGTTTTTACACTTTTTCTTCACAATTGTATCACAAAAGACAATTTATGTCAACATAAAAACGCTTAAGCGACGTTTTTGTATGATTTTGCGATATTTTTACCCTAAAATTATAAAAAAACAGTTAAGCGGTACACCGTAGATGTACCGCTTACTTTAAATATTTAAGATATTTTTAATATTTTTTTCTTGCAACATAGGAAGTGTGCAATACTTTATGGGCTTCGTGGCTTCCCGGTTTACCTAAATATTCGCCGTAAATAGCCTTGATAACGGGGCTTTCGTGACTCTTACGTAAAGGAAGATTTTTATCGATATCGTATAAAACTTTAGCCCTTAAACCCTGTACGTCAACGTTTCTTCTGGTGTAAGCGTCGACAATAGGTTGTCCGCCGCCGTTTACGCAACCGCCGGGGCATGCCATGATTTCGATAAATTGATAAGGCGAAGTTCCGTTTTTAATCTGGTCGCAAAGTACCCTTGCGTTTTCCAAACCGGACGCAACTGCAACTTTTACCTCTAAATCGCCTGCCTTATAAGTTGCTTCCTTAATACCCTTTGTGCCTCTGACTTCGGTAAATTCGGGATCGGGAAGTTCCTTTCCGGTGATTGTTTCGACTGCAGTACGAAGGGCTGCTTCCATAACGCCGCCTGTCGCGCCGAAAATTACGCCTGCGCCGGTGTATTCGCCCAAAGGATTGTCAAACTGCGCTTCGGGGATTTCTTTAAACAAAATTCCCGCGCGTTTAATCATCTTGGCAAGTTCACGGCTGGTTAATGCGGCGTCGATATCAGGATAACCCGTTGCCGCTTGGTCGTCGCGAGTCTTTTCAAACTTCTTGGCAACGCAAGGCATAACGGATACAACGTAAAGTTTTTCCGGATCGATGTTCATCTTTTGCGCGTAATAAGTCTTTACGATAGCGCCGAACATCTGTTGCGGAGACTTGCAAGTGGAAAGATTGGGGATAAGGTTGGGATAATAGTATTCCAAAAATCTTACCCAACCCGGCGAACAACTTGTAATCATAGGTAAAGTTCCGCCGTTAGTGATTCTTTCGACAAGTTCGTTTGCCTCTTCCAAAATGGTAAGGTCGGCAGTAACGTTTACGTCAAATACCTTGTCGAAGTTCAACATCTTTAAGGCTTGAACCATCTTACCCTCAACGTTGGTCCCGATGGGATAGCCGAATTCTTCGCCGAGGCCTGCCCTTACGGAAGGAGCAACGCCTGCGATAACGATTTTATCGGGATCGGCGATGGCTGCTAAAACTTTGTCTATTTCGCTCTTTTCGGTCAAAGCGCCTGTGGGGCAAACGTTAATGCACTGTCCGCAACCGGAACAAGGGGTTTCCGCCAAAGTGTCGCCGAAACCGTGTCCGATATAGGTTGCAAAACCGCGCGCTTGCGGATTGATTACACCGCAGTGCTGTACTTTGTTGCAAACGGCTACGCATCTTCTGCACAAAATGCACTTTTCGTTATCCCTAATTAAATATTCGGAAGAAGTATCCGGTTCGTATTTGTTTTCTACGCCCTTGAAAAATGACGCTTCACAGCCGTATTCATAGGCTAAAGACTGAAGTTCGCAGTGAAGGTTTCTGTCGCAAGAAAGACATTCTTTTTTATGGTCGGACAAAATAAGTTCGAGAGTGGTTTTTCTTGATTCGCGGATCTTAGGGGTGTCCGTGAAAACTTCCATACCTTCGGCAACGGGATATACGCAGGCTGCCGCGTATCCCCTTGCGCCTTTGACTTCTACAACGCAGATACGGCAAGCGCCGATTGCGTTTATATCTTTTAAGTAGCAAAGTGTGGGGATTTTTATGCCTGCCACTCTTGCCGCTTCCAAAATGGTTGTTCCTTCGGGAACGCTTACGGGAATGTTATTTATCTTTAAATTTATCATAATTACCACCTATTAACCTTTGCTGATTGCGCCGAACTTACAACCGGCTAAGCATGCGCCGCATTTAACGCATTTGTTTTTATCGATAGCAAACGAAGCGAGTTTGTGTGAGGGTGCAACGTAATCCGTCCTTGTGATAGCGCTTGCAGGGCAGTTTCTTGCACACATACCGCAACCGATACATTTATCTTTATCGATAGTAAAGTTCAAAAGTTTTTTGCATACGCCGGCAGGACAGGTCTTGTCAACGACGTGAGCAATATACTCGTCCCTGAAATAGCGCAAAGTGGATAAAACGGGGTTGGGCGCCGTTTGACCTAAACCGCAAAGGGAATTTGCCTTTATGTAGTAGCAAAGTTTTTCCATTTTGTCAAGGTCTTCCATAGTAGCCGTTCCGTCGGTAACTTTGGTTAAAAGTTCAAGTAAACGCTTGTTACCTATACGGCAAGGAGTACATTTACCGCAGGATTCGTCTACGGTGAACTCTAAGAAGAACTTAGCGATATCAACCATACAGTTGTCTTCGTCCATAACGATAAGACCGCCCGAACCCATCATCGAACCTATTGAAATAAGGTTGTCGTAATCGATGGGGATATCGAGATGTTCCGCCGGAATGCAACCGCCGGAAGGTCCGCCGGTTTGCGCCGCTTTGAACTTTTTACCGTTGGGAATACCGCCGCCGATATCTTCGATAACCGTTCTTAAAGTAGTACCCATAGGGATTTCGACCAAACCTGTGTTGACTATCTTTCCGCCGAGAGCAAATACCTTGGTACCCTTACTCTTTTCCGTACCCATGGAGGAGAACCAATCCGGTCCTTTTATAATGATTTGACAAACGTTTGCGTAAGTTTCTACGTTGTTAAGCAAGGTGGGTTTGCCGAATAAACCTTTGATTGCAGGGAAAGGAGGACGGGGACGGGGTTCACCGCGTTTGCCTTCGATAGAGGTCATAAGCGCAGTTTCTTCACCGCAGACGAATGCGCCTGCGCCCAAACGTACTTCTAAGTTGAACTTAAAGCCTGTGCCCAAAATGTTGTCGCCGAGTAATCCGTATTCCCTTGCCTGCTTGATTGCAACCTGCAATCTGTGTACTGCGATAGGATATTCGGCACGAACGTAAATGTAACCTTGATGCGAGCCAACCGCGTATGCGGCAATGGTCATGGCTTCGATTACTGCGTGAGGATCGCCTTCCAATATGGACCTATCCATGAAAGCGCCGGGGTCGCCTTCGTCCGCGTTACAGCAAACAAACTTTTCTTCGCCGGGAGCGTCCTTTGTGAACTGCCATTTTCTGCCCGTCGGGAAACCTGCGCCGCCGCGACCGCGAAGCCCTGACTTTAATATAACGTCGATGACTTCTTGACTCGACATTTCGGTAAGCACTTTGATAAGCGCCTGATAACCGTCGTATGCGATATATTCATCGATATTTTCGGGATCGATTACACCGCAGTTTCTTAATGCGACACGAGTCTGCTTTTTGTAGAAGTTGGTTTCGGAAAGCGCGGAAACCTTATGGTCTGCGGTTGCATGGTCGTCTTTATGTAATAATCTGTCTACGATACGACCTTTAACGAGGTGTTCTTCTACGATTTCTTTTACGTCTTCAACCTTGATTTTGCAGTAAAAGGCGCCTTCGGGATAAACGATTACGACGGGACCTACCGCGCAAAGACCGAAACAACCGGTTTGAACGGTCATTACGTCGTTTTCAAGGTGGTTAGCCTTTATTTGTTCATTAAATTCTTGGAGGATTTTTGCGCTGTTATTGGAATGACAGCCGGTTCCCCCACATACTAATACGTGACTTCTGTACATAATATTTTACCTCGATTATTCTTCAGTTCCAACTAAATAGTCGGTGCAAACATTGCCGTTCACCAAATGGTTTACTACGATATTAACCGCCTTTTCGGGATTAACGTGGCAATAGGTAACCTTTTCTTGATTGGGTGCGTAAACTTCTACGATAGGCTCTAACTTGCACATACCGAGACAGCCCGTTCTGGAAATTTTTACGTTGGTAAGATTTCTTTTTAACACTTCGTCAACTAAAGTGTTGTAAACAGGTCTTGCACCGGCGGAAATTCCGCAAGTTGCCATGCCTACTACAACCCTGATTTCATCGGAGTCTTTATTGTCCCTCATGATGATTTCAGACTGCATTTTTTCTTTGATTGCCTTGATGTCGGCTATGCTTTTCATAATGAAACACCTCTACAATTAGTTTTTATATTTTCGTTTATCATATCGCGCAGAAATACCAAAATTTCCGGCGTATTTATCGGTATATTTTCAAGTTCGCGCTTAACTTCGTTTGTGTCAAGCGTGAAACTTTCGCCAAAGGCTTGAAAATTAAAAATAAGTTCGCTGTCGCCTAAGTTGCCGATCATCGATACTATCGTATCCGCTATGTCGCCCAGCGGCGGTCTGTCAACGTTATCTATCATAAACGTTGCGGTAACCGTAGTGCCGACGCCTACTTCGGAAGTAATATCGAACGTTCCGCCGCTTTGTTCTGCTACCATTTTAAACAGCGGTATGCCCATGCCCACCTTACGCGTCGTTCGTGTAGTGGTAAAAGGATCGACAACCCTTTTTAAAAATTCTTCATCCATACCGACGCCGTCGTCTTTTATGGATATTGTCAGTACGTTTCCGCTTTGGATAATGGAAACTTCCACCGTTTTTGCCTTTGCTTTAAAGGAATTTTCCGCTATATCCAAAACGTTTAGGGATAACTCTCTCATAATCTTTGTTTTTTATATCGCCTGCAGCGTTCAATCGGTCGGTTTTCAATCGACCTAAAATAAAAGCGTTAAAGTAAGTTAATATCGCACTATAAATTTGAATTGTTGCAAAACCTTAATTTTTTTAAAACCGCAATATAAGACGATGTAACCAACCGCTTTTTAAAATTGTCTTTTCAAGGTTGACGCGGTTTGGGTTGACGCGGTTTGGGTTAAACGGGGCGGTTTTTCAATTTTTTTATAAGAGACTCGGCGGAAAGGTCTTCTAAATCGATGACGTTGCCCATGGAAATTTTATCCAAAGTGTGCGCGTCGGAATCGATTATCACGTTAAAACGCTCGGAATATTCTGAAACCTGCTCCGGAGTGGCGCGAGTGGAAAGTTCCACGGCGGTGAATTCTTCGGTTACCGCGCCCAAAACGGCGACCATACCGTTTTCTTCACGGTCGACGTGGGCAGGAATTGCTATTCCGCCGAAACTGTCGGCTAAATCTTTTACGCCGTCGCAGGAAAGTTTGCTTGCGTTTAACAGCAGTCTTTCTTCCTTGCCGACGATTTCGTCTTCCGTATCGTAAAGATTTTGTTCGCCGAAAATTTCCGCGCGGTTTTTAATGTCGTAAAAACCAACCGAGTCGTAAAAGGCTTTTAAACTTTCATAAGTCGGGAAAAGACACAAAACATGAATGTCCTCTGCCGTTTGAAGTTCCATTGCGGGAACAACCGTTACGCCGTAAGCGTTACCGACTTCCAAACATACTTGGACGTTGCCGATGGCGTTATGGTCGGATACGGCAACCATATCGAGCCCGTTTAATTTTGAAAAACCGACGATATTGCAAGGAGTCATGTCGTTTTCCGCACACGGGGAAAGTCCGCTGTGCACGTGAAGATCATATTTGACCTTCATTTACCGCCTTCTTTATAGCCGTATAAATATCATCGTCGGTTAAAATTACGTTTATACCTTGTTCGGCTGCCTTTTCTTTAAAACCGGGCATAGGTTGACTGCCTTCGCATATAACCACGCAACTTACGTCGGCTAATGTGGCGACTGCGCATACGTTTACGTTTGTCATAACCGTGAACCACGCAGAGTCGCTTGGCGCTCTTCCCATGACAAAACTAAGTAAATCCCCTGCATATCCGCAGGTAATTTGCCTGTTTCCGTCCGCAATATTAACTTTTTGGGCGGATAAAATTCCGCATAAATCGTTAACAGTCATAACTTTCAGTTCTTTTTATGTTGAAGTTGGGGGCAAACGGCGTCTGGGGGAAGATTACCGGATACCACGTCTTCACAAAAGGCGCGGCAACTCGGCGCACCGCACAAACCGCAATCAATTTGCGGAAGTTTGCCGTACATTTCCTGCACCGCAAGAAGTTTTGAAAAGGCTGAAGCGCGATCGGTAGCGACAACAGTGTCTTCGGTTAACTTTTCGGTCATGTAATAGTCGGCAGGCTTACCCGTGTCGGCAAGCGAGTTTGCTATTTGCGGAAACCTTGCGCGCAGATTACGTATCCTTGCCTTTGCGACAAAAGGATTTTCAACGTTAAGCACACCGCCGACGCAACCGCCGGTACATGCGTTTAATTCGATAAATTCTATTTCGTTGAGAGTGCCGTTTTCAACAGACTCTAAAATGCGCATACAGTTTTCGATGCCGTCCGCCGCCAAATATTTTCCGCGCATGGCTGCCGCGGCTTCACCGCCGCTTGACGCCCACTGTAAACCCATAACGCCCATTTTACTTAAATTTTCGGGGTTTTTTATGAGTTTCATTACGGGAAGAAGTTTCATATACATCTCACCCGACGACAAAACGCCGTCAACGTAAGGTTTTATTACCCCCATACCCGATTTTAAGGCGTATACTTTCGCAGGGCAAGGCGAAATAAAGAAAACCCCTATTTCCTCATCTCTGTAACCCTTTTTCATCGCCTTTTCACGCGCAAGTTTCGCGGAAATGTCTACGGGCGGTAAAACGTTTAAAAGATGCTGTTTTAAATTTGAAAATCTTGCGGTAATGAGTTCCAAAATCGCAGGACAAGCCGTACTTATTACGGGCTTGGGAATATTACCTTTATTTAGCAAAATCTGAGTTGCCAAAGTATTAAGTTCCGCACCCCTGCCTACTTCAAAAACATCGTCAAAACCCAAACGTTTTAAGCCTGCAAGCACGTAATTTACGTCGTTTAAATTATTAAACTGACCATAAAAAGAGGGCGCAGGCAGTACGATTTTATATTTGTACTTCGGATTTTGGGTAACCTCGAACTTGTCGTAACTGGTGATTTTTGCGTGATGAGGACACAGCCTTACACATTCTCCGCAACCGATACACTTGTCGTACATGACACTTGCTTTACCGTCGCGCACCCTTATTGCCTCGGTCGGACAACGCTTCATACACGTTACGCACCCTTTACACTTGTCCGGGTCTAAGGTAACAGTATTCAGTCTTTTTAACTCGCTCATTTTTCCCTTATCATATCAATCGAAACGGGTAACCAAAGTTACCTTCGTTCCTTTGCCGACTTCGCTTTCTATAATACATTCGTCGGCATACTTTTTCATATTCGGTAACCCCATACCGGCGCCGAAACCCAATGCACGCACTTCGTCCGACGCAGTCGAATACCCCGGTTGCAAGGCAAGATCTATATCTTTTATGCCTTTACCGGTATCGACCAGAGTTATTATGCATTTGTCTACGTAAATATCCGCATATGCGTATCCGCCGTTTGCGTGTATTACCATGTTGATTTCCCCCTCATACATGGCAATGGCGACGCGCCTGACGTCCTGCGGATTTACGCCCATACCTTTTAAGAAAGTCTTTACGCTTTCGGTGGCGGAACCTGCGGAAACAAAATTTTGACCGTCGACACGGTATTCTAAATGGACGCAGTCCTGCATATCAGTAACCGCCCGATACAAGCCCTGCCGAATAAAGTTTACCGCACGCGGAAAACATCCTTCTCGGCGTGGAAACGAGAACGATTCCCCTTTCCTTGGCAAGTTCTATCATTTCGTCGGTAGGCTTTTTGCCGCGCACGAAAATGATGCAGAGCATATCCATCATAACAGCCGTCCTTATTACCTGCGGATTGCATAAACCCGTTATAAGTACGGCTTGGTCTTTGGCATAAGCCAAAACGTCGCTCATCATATCCGAACCGCATGCCGCGGTTACTTCTTTATCTTGAAACTCTTCACAGCAAAGGATAGTGCCTTCGAGTATTTTTGCGGCTTCGCTAATCTTCATTTTATCCCCTTATGGACGGATTTAGTTATATTTTGCCAAAATACCTGCAACGTCTTTTGCGGTTATTCTGCCGAAAACCTCTCCGTTTACGCACATTACGGGCGCTAAACCGCAACAACCTACGCAACGAGTTGCATCCAACGAGAATTTTTTATCGGGCGTAACTTCACCGTTACCGATACCCAACACCTTGGAAATCTCATCAAAGACTTCGCCTGAACCTTTGACGTAACAAGCAGTACCCAAACATACGCTTACCTGATATTTTCCCTTCGGGTAAAGCGAGAATTGGGAATAGAAGGTTGCTACCCCATAAACTTCGGACAGCGGTACGTTAAAGGCTTCCGCTATCATAATCTGAACTTCCTTGGGAAGATATCCGTAGATTTCCTGTGCTTTTTGAAGCGCGGGCATAAGTCCGCCGGGGACGTTTACCAAAGTTGCAAGTTCATTTTTAAGTTGCTGTTCCTGTTCCGGCGTGCCGTCAAACGGTATAACGATTTTCTTCATACAATCCTCCGTGAGTATTAAAAACTGATTTTTAATCTTGAATTAAATGTGACGTCTTTTTAATATGCTTATAAACTTTCACAATTTGGTTTATTATATCATAATAAAATGGCGGTGTCAACAAAACTTTTGCGACTCTTGAAACATAGTCGAAAATTTGCTTTTAGTAATTTTTGGCTGAAAAACGGTCGATAACGGGCTTATAGGGTTACTTTTGTAATTTTTTGCCCAAAATCGACCGCCTTTTTCAAAGATTTTTTTAACATATTTTATGATTCTTATCAACTTTTCGTACAAGTAAAAAAAATGTTGCAACCCATATTTGGGCCGCAACATTTATAATGCAACTTTTCAGTTTGCAAAAAAAGCATCTAACCATCGATTAATCGGCGAATGTTTTTAAAATAAAACCTTCCGTTTAATCTTTAAGATATTGCTGTTTTTTGTAAAAATCACTCTTGAGTTACGGTAGTCTCAAAAAAATCTTCTTTGGACTCTATAATCTTATCGATATCCTTTTGTTTTACGTTCGAACTAATTTGCGCTTAATAATCATATTAGCGATTTGAACGGCGGATAAAATTGCCGAGAACACAACGCAAACAGTTAATTCGGCGGTGGCAGGCATACCGAGAATCATATATACGATAGGAACAATCGCAACAATAAGCGTAACTAATATTACCATAAACGCATTAGACTCGCTATTCGTTTCAGATTGCTTATTATTTTTTGATTTTTTCGTTGACTTTATCGAATAATTTAATTTCGGTATGAAGTTATCAGCCAAAAGCGTAGCGAAAATAATACCCAATAGAAGCCTGCCAAAGAAAGGCAACAAGTAATAGTAAGAGAAATTCCACGCCTCGGAGCCGAAAGATTTCCAAAAATTAAGCATAAATTGATTGCTGCCGCTTACAATATTCAGCGAAGGTATTACGGAAAGAACTACGATTGCACAAATTATACCGATTACACTTGCAATCTGCGTAATTGAAAAATGCTTATTCTGTTCGTCGGATAAAACTCGCATGGTAAATATTCTTGCGCAAACGCCGTTCATTAGCGATACGAGAATAACAACTATCAAAGTTGCAATAAGCCCTGTCAAACTTAATCCGCCTATAAACAAACCAACCATTGCCGCAACGCACATTTTTTGAGAGGAATTTACCATATTTTTATGTAATTTGTTAAAATCTTTCATGTTTTTCAGCCCTTTTACAGCCGCTGCAATGAAAATGATAAACATGGCTACAGTAGCGATAATATATCCAAGTAACGCTATCAATAAAAATAGTACCCCTTTAACGACGTTTACTACATCGTTTCCCAAAATAACGCTGTCTTCATAAACGAGTTTATATAATACGTCAAAAGAATCGACTTTTGACGTTCCTATGTTTTCGAATGTTTCTTTATGAAGAGCGTCGCCTGTAAGCATTATTACCGGAAGCATGCCGGCGTTCATTGCTTTTTCATTTATGCCTTTGTAATGTGCGGAATCCGCCAACCACTTGTTTTCTATATGAATTCTTTAGATGGATTAACCAAAGAGTTAGAGAAAGAATTAGCCCACCCGACATATAAAGACAGAGCGGATTATTTGAAGTCGGAAATAGCGCCTAAAAGCGGTCTATAAGCCCGTTAACGGGCAATTTTTCCACCGAACCGTCCTGCATTTTTTTCAGGTTCAAATAGCCTTCCGCCAATTCATTGTCCCCTATTACGGCAACGTATTCGGCATTTATTTTATCGCTGTATTTAAACTGCGCTTTTATTCCGCGTTCCATATGGTCAAGGTCGGCGTAAACGCCTTTTTGCCTTAACTCGGAAACAATTTCAAAGGCTTTTTTATATGCTTCTTCGCCCATGGCTGCAATAAAGACTTTACAGTTTTCCCCTTGGGGAATGTTAATTCCTTTGGCTTCCATAAGCATTAAAAGACGCTCGATACCCATACCGAAGCCCACGCCCGGAACATTACCTCCGCCGAGTTGGGAAATCAAATTATCGTATCTGCCGCCGCCGCAAACGGTTCCTTGCGAGCCAAGGTCTGCGGTTACAAACTCGAAAACGGTTTTGGTGTAATAGTCAAGTCCCCTGACGATTAAAGGATTTACCGTATAGGATAGTCCTGCCAAATCCAGCAAAGACTTTAAATTTTCAAAATGCGCCTTGCAATCGTCGCAAAGGTAATCGGTTATTTTCGGCGCATTTTTAACAAGTTTTTTACAAGTTTCCACTTTGCAGTCCAAAATACGCAAAGGATTCTTTTCGTAACGAGTTTGACAGGTTTCGCAAAGGTCGTTAAGGTTATCCTTTAAGTATTCCTTTAAAGCGGAGTTGTAATCTTTACGACACTTTTCACAGCCCATGCTGTTGATGTTAAGTTTTACGTTTAAACCGAGTTCCGTAAGCACCGAATAAGCAAGCAAAATTACTTCCGCGTCGGTGTCCGCACCTTTTGCGCCGTAAAATTCCACGCCGAACTGATGATGTTCGCGCAGTCTGCCCGCCTGCGGTCTTTCATAACGGAAAACGGGGGTTATATAGTACATTTTTAAGGGCATGGCACGATTAGAAAGCCCGTTTTCTATAAAGGAACGGGCAACGCCTGCCGTACCTTCCGGCTTTAAGGTAATACTGCGCTTGCCTTTATCCTCGAAAGTGTACATTTCCTTATTGACGATATCGGTCGTATCCCCTACTCCGCGCAAAAATAGTTCGGTATGTTCAAAGGTCGGGGTTCTGATTTCGTTTGCGCCGAAATTTTTGGCTATGCGTCTTACGACGCTTTCGATATACTGCCATTTATACGATTCGTCGGGCAAAACGTCTTTTGTGCCCTTGGGAATATTTATCATACGTTACACCTATAAAATAAACTTTTTGAGATTACGTTTGCTGATGATATCCGAAAGATGTTCGTCAACGTATTTTTTGTCGATGGTAAGCGGAATTACCGGGTGGGTTCCGTCGGCGTTGAAGGATATGTCTTCAAGCAAATTTTCCATAATGGTGTGAAGCCTTCTTGCCCCGATGTCTTCTTGCGTGGCGTTCATTTCAACGCAAAGTTCGGCGATTTCTTCGATAGCGTCGTCGGAAAATTTTAAATCGATTTTATCCACCGCAAGAAGGGTTGCGTATTGCTTTGTCAATGCGTTTTGCGGTAAGGTCAAAATTCTTACGAAATCTTCTTTTGACAAACTTGAAAGTTCTACGATTATGGGGAATCTGCCTTGAAGTTCCGGTATTAAATCTTCGACTGCGGCAATGTGGAAAGCCCCTGCGGCGATAAAGAGAATATAATCGGTTTTTACCGTTCCGTATTTGGTGTTTACAGTCGAACCTTCAACAATGGGCAAAATATCTCTTTGCACCCCTTCGCGAGAAACGTCGGCGCCGTTCGTTTTGCCCTTAGACGCTATTTTATCGATTTCGTCTATGAAGATAATGCCTTCCTGCTCTGCACGACGAACGCCTTCTTCCACAACGGAATCTTCGTCGATAAGTTTTGAGGCTTCTTCGTCGATAAGAATCTTCATCGCTTCTTTAACGGTAAATTTTCTGCGCTTTGTCTTGGGGGGCATAAAGCCTTCGAAAATGGAGCCGATATTGATTTCCGTACCCGACCCCGGAACAAGTTCCATGGCCTTAGGCTGGTCTAAAATTTCTATTTCTATAACGGTATCGTTTAGTTCGCCGTCGTCGAAACGTTTACGGATGTTTTCTTCGTAAAGGTTTTCCGGAGTTTCACCCTTTTCGGACTTTAAAGCCTCGTACAGGCTTTTTAAAACCTTGTTTTTGGCAATACCGGTGGCTTTGAAGGAAACTTCTTTCTTTCTCTCTTCTCTGACAAGCCTTACGCTGTATTCCACTAAGTCCCTAATCATGGATTCGCAATCTCTGCCGACGTAGCCGACTTCGGTAAACTTAGTTGCTTCAACCTTTACAAAAGGCGCTTTAACAAGTTTTGCAAGTCTTCTGGCGATTTCGGTTTTACCTACGCCCGTAGGACCTTTCATAATGATGTTTTTAGGGGTTATTTCCTCTTGAAGTTCGGGGGACAAAACACTTCTTCTGTAACGGTTGCGCAGGGCAACGGCGACTTCACGCTTTGCCTTGTCCTGACCGATGATGTACTTATCTAATTCGGCGACTATCTGCCTTGGGGAAAAGGTATTCATAAATCCTCCTTTACCGTTTCGACACGGATGTTATCGTTGGTAAAAATACAGATTTTACTTGCGATTTTAAGGGCTTTTTGAGCGATTTGATCGGCTGTGTAGTCGGTTTCTTCATATAGTGCGCGCGCCGCCGCCAAAGCGTAGTTTCCGCCGCTTCCGATGGCGCAAATATCACCGTCCGGCTCGATAACTTCGCCCGAACCGGATACTATAAGCAAAGTGGTCTTATCTGCGCATATCATCATGGCTTCCAACTTTCTGCCCACCTTATCGTTACGCCATAACTCGGCAAGTTCGACCGCGCTTCTTAAAAGGTTTCCCGAAAACTTGTTTAGCATGCCTTCAAAACGTTCGGTTAATGTAAAGGCGTCGGAAACGGTACCCGCAAAGCCTATTATTACGCTGTCGTTGTAGATTCTGCGAACCTTGACGGCGTTGTTTTTGAAAATTACGTTTTCGCCGAAAGTTACCTGTCCGTCGCCTGCGATGGCGGTAACCCCGTTCTTTTTAACGGCACATATGGTTGTGCCTTTGAATTCGTTACTCATTTATATACTCCGTTATTTGTTGGATTTTTTGTATCGATCTTTCGGACAATATGCGCTTTTTTTCCGCCTTGTCTCTCATTCTTTCAATCGGACTTAAAATGCCGTAATTGGCATTCATGGGTTGAAAATTTTCCGTCTTTAGCGTGCAGTGCAAAGCGAGCGCGCCCATGACCGTTTTATCGGTAAAATCTATCTCTTTTTTACCCTGTAAACGCCTGTCTAATGATATTGCGGCGGTTAATCCCGAGGCTATACTTTCAACGTAGCCTTCTACCCCCGTTATTTGACCTGCAAAGTAAGTATACGGCTTACCCTTTACCGAAAAGTTGGCTTCTAAAACTTCGGGCGCGTTAAGATAAGTGTTTCTGTGCATTACGCCGTAACGCAAGAATTCCGCATTTTTAAGGGCGGGAAAAATTGAAAACACACGCTTTTGTTCCCCCCATAAAAGGTTGGTTTGAAAGCCTACCAAGTTGTACATGGTTGCGTCGTTGTTTTCCTTTCTTAACTGCATGCAGGCATAAGGCCACCTGCCCGTTTTGGGATCGGTAAGTCCTACCGGTTTAAGCGGTCCGAAACGTAAAGTGTCCACACCGCGTTTTGCCATAATTTCAACCGGCATACAACCTTCAAAAACCTGCGTTTTTTCAAATTCGTGTTTGTCTGCCGTTTTGGCGGAGATAAGGGCGTTATAAAACTCTTCGTAGCCCTCTTTATCGATGGGACAGTTTACATAGTCGCCTACACCTTCCTCGCCGTATCTGTCGGTAATAAAGGCGTTTTCCATATCGACCGATTCCGCCGAAACTATCGGCGCCGCGGCATCGTAAAAATACAGCCCGCCGCCGAAATTTTCCGCAATAAACTTACTTAAACCGTCGGTGGTAAGCGGTCCTGTCGCAATTATGGTCGGTACGTTGAAGTCGATTTCGCACACGTCTTCGCAACAAAATGTCAAGTTGGGTTGAGAACGCAACTTTTCGGTTATTTTGCCTGCGAAAAGTTCCCTGTCTACCGCTAAAGCGTTACCTGCAGGTACTTTTGTTTTATCGGCGCACTCTATAACCATAGAGCCTAATATACGCAATTCCTCTTTAAGCAGTCCGCAAGCGTTACCGTATACGTCGTTGGACTTTAAAGAATTGGAACAGACCAATTCACCGTAATCGGGGTTGCAATGCGCCGGCGTAAACGACTTCGGCTTTATATCGTAAAGGGTAACCGCGTACCCCTTTTTTGCTAAGTAGTAAGCGGCTTCCGAACCGGCTAATCCGCCGCCGATAACCCTTACTTTAATTTGGTTATTTTTTGACATTTTTTATGCTGTAATTACATTCTTTATCCGAACATCGTACGGTTTTGCCGTCCTTTGAGATTACCAAATATTTGCCGCACTGCGGACATTTTTCTCCGGTAGGAATATCCCAACTCATAAACCGACAGTCGGGATAACCCGAACAGCCGTAAAATACTTTGCCCGATTTAGAGGTCATTTTTTGGGTGGGTTTACCGCATTCCGGACAAACGCCTGCCTTTTCGGTAAGACTCTTTGTAAAGGAGCAACTTTCACACTGCAAATATTTGCCGAATTTGCCTGTTTTTACCGTCATTGTTCCACCGCACTTTTCGCACTTTTCGTCAGACTTTTCTTCGTTTAAAGGCTTAATGTTGGAACACTGCGGATAGTTCGGACAAGCCAAAAATTTGCCGTATTTACCCGTTTTATATACCATCATCGCACCGCATTTTTCGCACTTGACGTCGGAAACTTCTTCGTTTTCGGACTTAATGTTGGAACACTGCGGATAGTTTGAACAGGCTAAAAATTTGCCGTATTTACCTTTCTTTCTTACCATGGGCGCGCCGCATTTATCGCAAAGAATATCCGTTACTTCGTCGCCGTCCTGCAACGCCGATTTCAACTGTGCCGAAAAATCGGGATAAAAGTCTGCGATAAGTTGATGCCAATCTTTACCGCCGTTTTCGATGTCGTCAAGGCTGTCTTCCATATTGGCGGTGAAAGATACGTCCATGATTTCGGGAAAATATTTGATTAAAACGTCGGTCATTTCAAAAGCGATTTGAGTTGGAACTATATACTTGCTTTCCTTTTTGGTGTATTTGCGTTTGCTTAAAACGCCTATGATGCTGGAATAGGTACTCGGTCTGCCGATTCCTTTATCTTCCATGGCTTTTACCAAAGTCGCGTCGGTATATCTTACGGGCGGTTTGGTGAATTTTTGCTCCTTTTCGTACTTTTCGGTATTTAAAGGTTCGCCCTCGGTTAAAATCGGGATGCTTTTAGCAACTATCACGTCGTCGTCGGTTTGCTTGGTATAATCGTCGTAAACCGCGGTAAAGCCCTTGAAAAGCACCGTTCTTCCGCTCGTTTTAAAGGTGTAATCTTTTACGCCGACGGATATATTTACCACCTCGTAACGGGCTTCCGCCATTTGAGAAGCGATAAATCTTTCGTAAATAAGTTTATAAACGCCGTAATGGTTTTTATCGAGAAGTTTTTTGGCTTCTTGCGGAGTCAGCGATAAATCGATAGGCCTTATGGCTTCGTGGGCGTCCTGAGCCGTCTTTTTGGATTTGTAGAAGTTGGGCTTATCCGGAATATACTCGTCGCCGTATTTGGCACTAATGTATTTTAACGCTTCCTGCTGAGCCTCTGCCGCGATACGTACAGAGTCCGTTCTGATGTATGTTACGAATGCGATATGACCTTGCGGTGTATCGACGCCTTCGTATAAATACTGCGCTATAGCCATTACCTGCGGAGAGGACAGCCCTAATTTGGCGGAAGCGTCCTGCTGCAACGTACTTGTGGTAAAGGGGGGTAATGCGTGCGCTTTCGTAAGCGTCTTTTTTACTTCCGTAACCTTCGCTTTACCCGTTAAAAGGTCGTTATAAACACTTTCCGCTTCCTCTTTGCAAGTCGGGTGATACTTTTCCCCTGCCTTTTCGGTGAGAAGGGCTTTAAAGGTTTGCTTTGCGTTGGAAAATTCGCCGTAAATGTTCCAATATTCCTTGGGATTAAAGGCTAAAATTTCCCTTTCCTTTTCAACGACAAGACGGAGCGCAACCGACTGTACCCTGCCTGCAGAAAGCCCGTCTTTTATCTTTTTGCATAAAAACGGACTTAATTTGTAGCCGACCAGCCTATCCAAAACACGGCGTGCTTGCTGCGAATCGACTAAATTGTAGTTTATATCACGCGGATTTGCCAAAGCGTTTTTAACCGCTTTTTCACTGATTTCGTTGAAAACTATTCTTGACGACTTGCCTTTCAGTCCCAAAACTTCCTGCAAGTGCCACGATATTGCTTCGCCTTCGCGGTCGGGGTCGGTTGCAAGATAAACTTTGTCGCTTTTATCGCACTTTTCCTTTAAACGCTTGATAACCGCACGCTTATCGGCGGTGATTACGTAGTTTGGCTCGAAATTTTCGGCAACGTTTACGCCGAGATGTTTTTCCGGCAAATCACGAACGTGTCCGCCGCTTGCGTCGACTTTGATTTTTCCGCCGAGGTATTTTTCTATCGTTTTCGCCTTTGACGGCGATTCCACAATGATAAGTTGCATAAATCTCCTTGTATTATAACTAAAAACGTGGGTTTTTAGCGTAATTATGTATTTTGTCGGTGTTAATTTAACGAAAATTCGGATATTTTTTGCTTTCGTCGGTTTTCGTTAAAGTAAATTTTATAGACTCGGTTTGTCTATGCCGTATTTATTTGACCGGTTTGTATCTGTTGCCGGCAAGTTTTACTATCAGCCCTTGGATTTCCAAAGAGGAAAGGGTCGGGGCAATCTCGAAAAACTTAAGATTATTTTTCATACAGTAGTCGGTCATGTCTTCCTGTCCGTTTTTTATGGCTTCGTATAAAACCTTTTCATCTTCGTCAAGTTCAAAAACAGGTTCTTCGATATCTTCGTCTTTCAAACCGAATTCCAAAAGAAGGTCTTTTGCTGAATCGCATAATGAAGCGCCGTTTTTTATAAGTTCGTTACAAAGTTCGCCCGAAGTGATACCGACCGAGTAGGGAAAGGCGTACACTTGCTTAGCGTAGTTTAACGCAAAATCGGCTGTGTGCCTTGCACCGCTCTTTTTATCACCGCTGGCGATTAAGACGGCGTCGGAGAGCCCTGCTATTATACGGTTCCTTACGGGAAACATCCAAAACTTGGGTACTACGTCGGGCGGTTGTTCGGAAACGACAAGTCCGCATTTTGCAACCCTTTCAATAATCGACCGATTACAGTCGGGATAAACGTGATCGATACCGCCCGTCAAAACGGAAATAACCTTTCCGCTTTCAAGCGCTGTGGAAAGTACGGTTTTGTCCGCGCCGGAAGCACTGCCCGTAACCAAAGTTACGCCTGCCGCCGCAACGGGTTTTAAAACTTCCTTTAAAAGGGCTTCGGTATTAGGCAGGGTTTTGCGGCTGCCCACGGCGCCGAGAGTTTTTTGGCTTTTAAGTAAGGACAAATCCCCCTTTGCGTAGAGAACAAGCGGAGGAGTGTCAATGTTTTTAAGCCTTTCGGGATAACCGTCCGAATAACAGGTTACTGCGGTTACACCGCGCTTTTCAAGACCGTCGACTACAGATTCGGCAAAACTTTCGTTTAGCGACAAAAGCACTGTATTGGCTTTTGCTTCGCCGAAAAATTCCGCCAAATACTTTTTAACCGAATTTTTGTCTGTAAACAATTCGGCAGGAGTTTTAACGAAAGACAACAAAGCCTTTTCGTGCTTGTATTCAAGCCCGTCTAAAGCGTCCAAACATAGGACCGCAAGTTCTGTTTTGGTGTAAGAATTCATAAATTTCGGAATTTATCTGTTTAAAGTCGCCTATCAGTTTTCCTTCATATCGAAACTGCGATAACTTATGGCTTCCAAAAGATGCTTTCTTTGGATGTTTTCGGAATAGTCAAGGTCGGCTATGGTACGGGCGACCTTTAAAATTCTGCTTCTTCCCCTTGCCGATAAGCGCAAAGTTTCAAAGGATTTTTTGAAAAGTTTTTCGTCTTCCGAGGAAAGTTGACAATATTTGGCAAGTTCCCTTTCGCTCATTTCCGAATTGGTGCGGATTCCGTCCTCCGAAAAACGTTCACGCTGAATTTTGCGCGCCGTGTTTACCCTTGCGCGTACCGCGGAAGAAGGTTCTTCGGTATCGGTGGACACCAAATCGTCGTATTTTACGTTGTCTACGTGGATTTGTAAATCGATTCTGTCAAGCAAAGGTCCGGATATTTTTGCGCGATATTTTTTTATCTGCGCATCCGAGCATTTGCACTCTGCATTTTCGGAACCGTAGTTTCCGCATGGACAAGGGTTCATGCTTGCGCACAGCATAAATTTTGCCGGATATACGTTGCTTCCTTTGGCTCTTGAAACGGTTATGACGCCGTCTTCTATGGGCTGACGGAGACATTCCAAAACAGTCCTTGCGTATTCAGGCATTTCGTCAAGGAACAAAACGCCGTTATTGGCTAAACTTACCAACCCCGGAAGAACGTTCGCACCGCCCCCTACCAAAGAAATTCTTGTTGCGGTGTGATGAGGAGTCATAAACGGCCTTACTTTTATAATACCGCTTTTATGCGTAAGATTACCTGCAACCGAGTGAACGGCGGTGGTTTCCAAAGCCTCCTCGAAAGTCATGTCCGGCATGATTGACGGAATACACTTTGCCAACATGGTTTTACCTGCGCCGGGTGCGCCTACCATTAAAATGTTGTGCCCTCCGCTGACGGCGATTTCTAAGGCGCGCTTGGCGATAAACTGGCCTTTAACGTATTTTAAGTCGCTTCTGAAATCTTTTTCTTCAGGCGGGGTGAACTTTTTGAGTTTGGTAACCGCTATTTCTTCACCCTTAAAATACCTTACGGCTTCGTTTAAAGTGGAAACGGCTATCACCTTTATACCGTCAATGTAACAGGCTTCTTCTTCATTCGCTTTGGGAATTATAAGGGTCGTAAAACCCTTTTCTTTTGCCGCCAAACAGATGGGCAAAACACCCGTTACCGGTCTTACTGCGCCGTTAAGCGATAACTCGCCCAACACTACCGTTTTATCGATAGGCCTTTCCATGCCCGTTTCGGTTGCGCGCAAAAGTGAAATCGCTATGGCTAAGTCAAGTTTCGAGCCTTCCTTTTTAACGTCGGCAGGGGCAAGGTTTACGGTAATTACGGCAACCGGAAAGTTTTTACCGGAATTTTTGATTGCTGCGCGAACCCTTTCTTTGGATTCTTTTACTGCCGTATCGGGAAGTCCGACGATGTCGAATTTAGGCATTCCGCGTGAAATATCCACTTCGACGTCAACGGGCAAACCGTCCAGACCTTGCAGAGTGTAACTTGTGATTTTCGATAACATAAATTCCTCTTAATCGTAAAACTACTGAAAAAACCAACATTTGGGTACGCAAAAATCAGCACCGACCTAAAATGTTAAAACTTTTCACAATTTATAATGCAACAATTTGAAAAAGTTGTCAACGATTTTGTCCGCAATAATTAAATATTATATATAATTGTGCAAAGACTTTTTGCACCCGTAAAAAGCAAAATTAAGCAAAAACAGGGCTATAAGCCCGTTATCGAGGCAAAATCAAATATTAGACAAAAAATGACTTTATGCGATTTTAAACATTCCGATTTTTAATGAATTTTTAAAAAAGTCGGCCTATAAGCCCGTTATCGACTAAAAAACGGCTAAGCACCTATTTTAAGCGAATACGACTTTTTTAGTAATCATAACAAAAAAAATCGCAGATTGTATAGACAAAACGCAGACCTTGCGATATAATGATTTTATGCTAAGCAGGCGTAAAAAAATTTTACTAAGGAGATTATTATGGCAGACGAGAAAAAATTAAACAACGATTTTACAGGCGACGATGATATCATTACCCTTACAACCGCCGATGGTGAAGAAATAGATTTTATAGAAATAGCAGGCATCGCTTTAAAAAGCGGATTCTACGCTATACTTCAGCCGGTCGAACTTTTGGACGGTATGGAAGACGATGAGGCTTTGGTTTTCAGAGTAAAACACGGTAACAACGGAGAAGACAAATTTGAAATTGAACTTGACGACGAAATAATCGACGCCGTATTCGATGAATACAATCGACTTTTAGATCAAGCGGATTCAGACAATTGAGCGAATTTGCACAGTTGAGCGAATTTACACAAACTTAATATTCGATTAACCCCATTGGAAATCAAAAGTTTTTCCGAGGGTTTTTTTTGTTTAGTGTGGTATAGTTTTTTATATCGGTTGCAAAATAATTTTATGCTTATTATTTTTATCCGAGCAATTATTGTTTTCGTAACTTTAATTATCATTATGCGGCTTATGGGTAAAAGACAGATCGGCGAAATGCAACCTTTTGAATTCATTATTACCCTGTTAATTGCCGAACTTGCATGCGTGCCCATGACAGACGTATCCATTCCCCTAATCTACGGCATAGTTTCTATCGTGGCGGTGTTTATTTTGCACCAACTGCTTACGATTTTCGAGCAATTAAGCGTAGGATTTAAATGCGTTGTGGACGGCAAACCTGCCGTTGTTATCAATAAAAACGGCGTTGATATAAAAGAACTTAAGAAAAACAATATGGACGTAAGCGACCTTATAGAATCTTTAAGGGGCACAGGTAATTTTTCTCTCGATTCCGTCTATTACGCTATTTACGAATCAAACGGCAAACTTTCGGTATTGGAAAACGAAAATGCAGAATCCGAAGAAGATTTACCCCTGCTACTTGTTTCGGAAGGAAAAATCAATAAAAAAAATTACTCTCTTACAGAACTTAACGAAAATATTTTCGATAACTTTTTAAAAGAAAACGGCATAAAAAAAATCGGCGATATAGAAGTTATGACCGTTTCCGGCAGCGGAAAAGTGTACTTGCAACTTAAAAAGCAAAAATATAAAATTACGGAAATCAAACTTAAAGAAGGTGTAAAATGGTAAAATCTGTAATAAGCGTAATTGTTGCGACAGCCTTAATTGCTTTTGGCGCGATTTGGGAAAACGTAAAACTAAACAATGCCTTTAACGAACTTATCGTTTGCATTGACGAGATAAATCTTAAACTTGAGGACGGTACTGCAAGTAAGGACGATATCTTATCCCTTCAAAGTCTTTGGATAAAGAAAAAAGAAGGTCTGCACGTTTATATTCCGCATACCGAAATTAAGGAAATAGACCTTTGGATTGCAGAAGCCACCACTTACGTTGTTTACGGTAAAAACGACGAAGCCTTGGCAAAACTTGAAGTTGTAAAAGAACTATGCGAGCAAATACCGAAAACTTTTTCGGTCAGACTTGAAAATTTGCTATAAATCAATAAAAACCAACGATAATCGACCTATAGAAGGACTTTTTGTAATAAATTGACATTTACAAAGCAATTTTTGAAAATTTTGTAAAAAATGACGATAATCGACCTATAGAGGCATTTATGAGAATAAGCGGCTGTGAAATAAATCACAACCGCTTTTTTTATTTTAGTATTTTTTTAAGGAATTGACCTGTGTAACTGTTTTTGCAAATGGCAACTTCTTCAGGAGTACCTTGGGCGATAACCGTACCGCCGCCGTCACCGCCTTCGGGCCCTAAATCAATGATATAATCGGCAATTTTTATTATGTCAAGATTATGTTCGATAACCAAAACAGTATTGCCGTTATCCCTTAACCTATACAAAATATCGATAAGTTTAGATACGTCGTAACTGTGTAGCCCCGTAGTCGGTTCATCCAAAATATAAAGGGTTTTTCCGGTGGCGCGGCGAGAAAGTTCGGTAGCAAGTTTTACCCTTTGCGCTTCTCCGCCGGATAACGTGGTTGCAGGCTGTCCGAGTTTTATATACCCTAAGCCGACTTCCTGCAAGCATTTAACCTTCGAGTAAATACGCTGAATATTTTCAAAGTAGTCGACCGCTTCGTCAACCGTCATATTGAGTACGTCGGATATCGACTTACCTTTATATTTAACTTGCAAAGTTTCACGGTTATATCGCTGACCTTTACAGACTTCGCAAGTAACGAAAACGTCGGGAAGGAAATTCATGGGTATTTTTATAATGCCGTCCCCTTCGCAGTGTTCGCACCTGCCGCCCGAGACGTTAAAAGAAAATCTTCCCGCTTTATATCCCCTTTCTTTTGCATCGGGAGTCGAAGCAAAAAGTTCGCGTATATACCCGAAAACGCCCGTATACGTCGCAGGATTTGAACGAGGAGTTCTGCCTATCGGAGACTGGTCGATGTTTATTACTTTATCGAAATACTGTATACCGTCAACCGATTTACAGCCGTCTAAACTGTCTTTGCTGTGGGAAATTTTAGCGTTAACGGCAGGATATAAAGTTTCGTTTACCAAACTTGATTTTCCGCTGCCCGACACGCCCGTTACCGCACAGATAGTGCCTACGGGAATGTTTACGTCGATGTTTTTAAGATTGTTTTTGCTTGCGCCCTTTATGGAAAGGTAGCGCCCGTCGGCAGGTTTGCGGAAAGTAGGAACGGCTATTGTTCTTCTGCCTGCCAAGTAATCGCCTGTTATGGATTCCTTGCAGTTAGCGATCTCTTCGGGGCTTCCGCAAGCGACAACCCTTCCGCCATGCACGCCTGCTTTAGGACCGATATCGACAATAAAGTCCGCCGAACGCATGGTGTCTTCATCGTGTTCGACGACGATTAAAGTATTACCTAAATCACGAAGGTTTTTTAAAGTCGCAAGCAACTTTTCATTGTCGCGTTGATGAAGCCCGATTGATGGTTCGTCCAAAATATAAAGTACGCCCGTAAGTCCGCTTCCTATCTGCGTAGCA
The DNA here is from genome assembly GCA_945638575.1 of uncultured Clostridia bacterium. Lineage (GTDB taxonomy): Bacteria > Bacillota > Clostridia > Christensenellales > Borkfalkiaceae > UBA4636. The sequence continues at coordinate 49,054 of CALZDP010000001.1, forward strand.
AGGCGGATACGCTGAGATTCTCCGCCCGAAAGGGTGCTTGCCGAACGCGATAAAGTTAAATAATCGAGTCCGACGTTTGCCAAAAAATTAAGCCTTGCTTTGATTTCTTTTATAATGGGCGTAGCAATTATTTTTTCGCTTTCAGACAAAGAAAGTGAGGCTATATGCCCGTTAACGCCATTTATTGACTTGTTGCAAAGGTCGTAAATATTAAGTCCGCCGACCGTTACAGCCAAAGCTTTATCGGAAAGTCTTTTACCGTGACAAGCGTTGCAAGGGGTTTTAACCATGTACTTTTCAAGTTCGGTTTTTATATAATCGCTGGTGGTTTCGCGGTAACGTCTTTCCAAGTTCGGAATAACCCCTTCGTACCTGCTTAAAAAACTGCCCTTAGAGGTTCTTGTAGCGTAACTGACTTCGATTTTTTCGCCGTCGTTACCGTATAAAAGCATATGAATAATATCTTTAGGAAGATCTTTAACGGGGGTATCAAGACTGAAACCGTAACGCTTTGATAGGGCGCGGAACATCATTTCGGACATCTTACCCGTGTCCATATTCCATCCGTTTACCGACATTGCGCCTTCACTTAAACTTTTGTTCCAATCCTTAACCACTTTGTCCACGTCGAAAGAATCTTTATATCCCAATCCGTAACATTCCGGACAGGCGCCGAAAGGATTATTGAATGAAAAAAGTCGAGGTTCTAATTCTTCCATACTGATTCCGCAGTCGGGACAGGAATATTTTGTGGAATATAACGTAGAATTGCCGTCACACTCCACCGCAACAAGCCCGTCGGCAAGTTTTACGGCGGTTTCGATACTGTCGGTAAGGCGTTTTTCGATGCCTTCCTTTATAATCAGCCTGTCAACAACAAGGTTTATGGTGTGTTTGACGTTTTTTTCAAGTTTTATGTCTTCTGTAAGTTCGTAGATAATGCCGTCGATTTCCACCCTGACGAAACCGCTTTTGCGGTATTGGTCGAGTTCGGTTTTAAACTCCCCTTTTCTTCCGCGGACTACCGGAGCGTTTACCAAAATTTTAGACCTTTCCGGCATAAGTTTTACCCTATCGACGATTTGATCTACCGTTTGGCGGGATATAACTTTTCCGCATTTCGGACAGTGCGGTACACCTATCCTTGCATACAAAAGTCTTAAATAATCATAGATTTCGGTAACGGTTCCGACCGTCGAACGGGGGTTATTGTTGGTGGTTTTTTGGTCGATGGCTATTGCCGGCGACAAACCCTCTATACGATCTACGTCCGGCTTGGACATCTGCCCCAAAAACATTCTTGCGTAACTTGAAAGACTTTCCATATACCGCCTTTGCCCTTCCGCAAAAATGGTATCGAACGCCAAAGTGGACTTTCCGCTGCCGGAAAGCCCCGTAAAGACTACCAATTTATCCCTCGGGATATCTAAATCGATGTTTTTTAAATTGTTTTCGCGCGCGCCGCGAATGGTGATATAATTCATTTATTTTCGAGATTTTTTATCCTATTTGCGCAATTTCTTTTTTAATTCCGTAATGGTATCGCGGATTTCGATACAACGTTCAAAATCGAGAGAAGCGGAAAACACCTTTAAAAGTCCTTTTAATCTTTCGATTTCTTGCGGAATATCCTGCATTTTTATATCGCCGACTTTGCTTGCTTTTTTGGTGATTTCCAAGTTTTGGCGAACATCTTTTATAATGGTTTTGGGGATAATGCCGTGTTCCGTATTATAGTCTTGCTGTGTTTTACGGCGACGTTTGGTTTCATCGATGGCACGTTTCATACTGCCCGTTATTACGTCCGCATACATAATAACCCTGCCTTCAGCGTTACGGGCAGTCCTGCCGACCGTCTGTATAAGGGCGGTATCGCTACGTAAAAAGCCTTCCTTATCGGCGTCCAAAATGGCAACGAGTTTGACTTCCGGAAGGTCTAAACCCTCTCTTAAAAGATTGATGCCGACAAGTACGTCAACTTCACCGGTTCTGAGTTCGTTTATTATATCAATACGCTCTAAAGTATCGATGTCGCTGTGCATATAGCGTACCTTATGCCCGTACTCTTTTAGATAGTCGGTAAGGCTTTCCGCCATTTTTTTTGTAAGGGTGGTAACCAAAACCCTACCGCCTTCCTTGACAACTTTTATAATTTCGTCATTAAGGTCGTCTATCTGACCTTCGGTTTTTCTGACTTCGATAGGAGGGTCCAACAATCCTGTAGGACGTATAAGTTGTTCCACCGTTTGGTCGGACAAACCGAGTTCGTAAGGATTAGGCGTCGCAGAAACGCAAATTATCTGCGGAATACGGGCTTCAAATTCTTCAAACTTGAGCGGTCTGTTGTCAAATGCGCTTTTTAACCTAAAACCGTAGTCGACAAGATTTGTCTTTCTCGACCTGTCGCCGTTATACATTGCGCGCAGTTGGGGTAAGGTCATATGACTTTCGTCGACGATAATCAAAAAGTCGTCCGGAAAATAATCCAAAAGGGTAAAAGGCGGTTCGCCGGGGGTTCTGCCGTCAAAGTAACGGCTGTAATTTTCAACACCGCTGCAATAACCGATTTCCGACATCATTTCTATATCGTAATTGGTACGTTGGCTGAGCCTTTGCGCTTCCAAAAGTTTACCCGCCTTTTTTAAATCTTCCACCTCGACTTCCATATCCTTGCGGATTTGAGTTAAGGCCTCGGAAAGTTTTTCACTGCCGACGGCGTAGTGGGAAGCGGGAAAAATCGCCGCATGATTAAGTTCGGATATAACGTTACCCGTAACAAAGTCGGTTTCGCAAATTCTTTCGATTTCATCGCCGAAAAATTCCACGCGGATTACGATTTGAGAGTTGGACGAAGGAAATATATCAACCGTATCTCCGCGAACGCGGAAGGAGGAACGTTGAAAATCCACGTCCCGTCTTTCGTACTGAATGTCGATAAGTCTGCGTAAAAGTTGGTCGCGGCTTATCTCCATGCCCGGACGCAAGGAAATAGACAGTCTGTAATATTCTTCCGGCGCGCCCAAACCGTAAATACAGGAAACCGACGCAACCACGATTACGTCGCGCCGTTCCGCCAAAGAACAGGTTGCGCTATGCCGAAGTTTATCGATTTCGTCGTTTATGGATAAATCCTTTTCTATATAAGTATCCGTTGACGGAATATAGGATTCAGGTTGGTAATAGTCGTAATAAGAAACAAAATATTCCACGCGGTTTTCGGGAAAAAACTCTTTAAACTCGCTGCAAAGTTGGGCGGCAAGGGTTTTGTTATGAGCGATTACCAAAGTAGGCCTATCGCAGTTTGCTATAACGTTAGCCATGGTAAAAGTCTTACCGCTGCCCGTAACGCCCACCAAGACCTGAGTCCTTAAGCCGTCTTTTACGCCTTCGGTAAGTTTTTCTATCGCCTGCGGTTGGTCGCCGGTCGGCTTAAATTTGCTTTTTAAGTTAAATAGCGACATTGCGCCCCCCTTTTTAGGTTTTCGCTTTGGCGACTTAATGACTGAAATCCGCCGAAAATATGCGAACATATATTCTATATTGACACTATTATATCACAACAAACCAAGTAGATAAAGCGTTTTAAGGTGGTTTTGCAGGTGATTTTTTAAGATTTTATTTGCTTAAAATTATTTCAAAGTTGTTAAAAAAGGTAAAACAAAAGTCTGCCGACGAAAAATGTTATAAAACCCGTTACCGCGGCGATTAAAATTTTATATATTAGGGTGCGTTTTTGCTGTTCGGTTTCCCTTTTGAATGCGTAGCCCTTACTTAAAAGATTTATACAAAATATTTCTTTACCGTTTTTGTCGCAGGTAATAAGGTCAAAATAACTGTCAAGTTCAAGGGACTTTAAAGTGGATTTTATTTTGTTTTCTTTTATACCGCGCTTTTTAATTTGGGCTTGGATTTCCTCTAAAGAAATAAGACAACTTCCTTTGTTTTTACACCTTTCGTACACAACCCACATAACCGATTTTTCAGTTTTGTTTAACATAGGCAACCTATTATTTTAAGGAGCAATCCCCCTAAAACTATACCGAAAAATATTGCTAAAAAAATAAATAAGTAGGGCAATAGGTCGGTTTTCGGCACTTTTTCGATAATTTTGCTTTCCTGTAAATAAGATTCGGCGTACAGTCTTCCTTTGGGTAAAAGGGATAAACAAAATTCCCCGTCGCTATCGTAACGTATGCTGATGAGACCGTTTTGCGACAAATTTATAAGAATCTGCCTGATAAGGTCCAAATCCGCACCGAAACGTTCGGGGAATTCTGAAATCAATTCGTCGCCGGATATTACCTTGTAACTACCCGACAAACATTTTTTATTCAATATTTTTAGTAAAACAGCAGTTCTTTCGTCCAACATATTCATATTAAGTATGAGTTTTTATCGGACCTTTTATTTATTAAGAAACCGCAAAAATGATAAAGCAAACAATCATAAACAGATTTACAAGGGTTGCAAGCAAACCTATCCAAAACGCCCAAGTGTTTGACTGAGAGTTTTGGACCTTCAAACCCTTTATCGAGCCTATAAGACCTATCAATGATAACACTATGCCCGGAAAAACCAATACCGATAAAAGTAAACCCAATACGCTTAATATAAGATTTACGGTTGCGCCGCCGCGTCTTGCCGAAAATTTAACGTCATATGCCTTTTCGGGAGCGTCGTCGGTAAAAATCGGCTCGGTAATTTTTAATTCCGTTTGGTTTTTTGCCGCGGAACGGTCAGCGGAAAATTGGGCGTCCGCTGCTATATCGCCGTCCGAGGGCTTTGCAGTTTCGACTGCTTCCTCTGCCATTGTTTCGGGCAAAGTCGCTTCGGGAGTTAAAGTTTCTTGCTCAGCCGATTCGGGTTGGTCTGAAACCGCGCCGACGTTCGATAAAGAATTATCGGTATCGGCAGAGGTCGGTATGACTTCCTTAAAGGAATCTTGTAAAATGTTTTTATCGTCCATAATTATACTTCTATATTTTTTTGTTTTGTGAAAGTATTTGACAAAATTATCTTTTTTTTACTTAAAAATCGTTGACAACACTTTAAAATAATAGTAAAATATTAACGCTTGCTGCGAGAAGCAGTAAAAATACGTCGGGGTGGCGGAATCGGCAGACGCGTACGTTTGAGGGGCGTATGGTTAACCCGTGTGAGTTCAAGTCTCATCCTCGACACCAGAAGGTCGTTACTTTGGTAACGGCCTTTTTTACATCTTCTTTTAAATTTGAAAATTTCAAATTTAAGAAGAAGTTTGCGCCATGCCGCATAAAATCTATCGATAACGGGCCTATAGCCCGTTTTTTGCTGTTTTTAACCGAACGACGACTAATCGCCCGAACGCATTTGCGCAAGCCTTACCGCGCCGTAAAAACCTGCGTCGTTACCGAGCGACGCCGTTAAAATTTCAATGGGGGCGTAAGATACTCCGCCGTAAATATGCTTTAAAACAAGTTTTTTAAGGGGCTTAAAGAGAAGTTCGCCTTCCGCACAAATACCGCCGCCCAAAATTACGGCTTCGGGGCGGAATTCGTTGCAAAGGTTTAAAACGCCTTCGGATAGGTATTTAACGTAATTATTTACCACCTTTATCGCTGTTTTATCGCCTAAGCGCAAGCCGTCAAAGGCTGTTTTGCCGTCAACCTTATCGATATCGCCGTCAACCACCTTCCAAAGCAAACTGTCGCTGTTTTTTAGCATTGCGCTTTTGGTTTGACGGATAAGCGCAGTGGCTGAAGCGTAGGCTTCAAAACACCCCTTTCTACCGCAAGAGCAAAGTTCACCGCCCATTTTTATGACTGCATGACCTATCTCGGCGCCGACCGACTTATAACCCTCAAAAAGTTTGCCGTCGATGATTATTCCGCCGCCTACGCCGGTACCTAAGGTAATGAATACCACGTTTTGATAGTTTTTGCCGGAGCCGTAAAACTGTTCGCCCAAAGCGGCAACGTTGGCGTCGTTTGCGACAAAGGCGGGAACGCCTGTAAGATTTTTGATTTTTCCTGCCAAGTCAACGTTTTTCCAACCGATGTTATTATTGTATATTACGATACCGTTTTCGCTGTCGATAGACCCCGGAGAGCCTACGCCGATAGCGCTGACTTTTACGCCGACTCGGTTCTGTAAATCCATTACTAAATTTGCCATGTCCAAAATGATTTTATCCGCTCCCCTTTCTTTTTGAGTGGGAATTTTATCTTTGACTACGACGTTGCCGTCGGAATCTATCAAGGCACACTTAATAAAAGTTCCGCCCAAGTCGATACCTGCATAATACTTCATATTTCACCTTTTTTGCTGTTTTCAGCGTCTATTCAGCGCCTGACGGCGTTATTTCTTTTGTTACGATTTAATAAAAAGTCTGCCTATAAGCCCGTTAACGGCTTAATAGCCGATTACCATAGCCAAGCCGATTATGGCTATTGCAAGCAAAAATACCACGATGAAGAAAAGCCAACTTTTTTTAATCCACGTCAAGTAACTTTGACCTGTCATCGATAATCCTATAAGCAGTACGGGTGAGGTCGGGAACAATACGTTGGTAAATCCGTCCGAGAAAAGATATACCAAAACAATAAGTTCGGGTGAAACGTTGAGCGCACCCGACGACAAAACGCCCGACAAAACGCCCATTACGAATACCGCTTTTGCGGTGGAACTGCTGACGAAAAATTCCAAAACCAAAATAATGGCAAAGACGGTAAGCACCGCAGCAAAGGTTGATTTGCCGACAATCGTCTGTTGGATAAGGTGGGTTATAGTGTCGATAACTTGACCTTCAACGAGTATGTACTTAATACTGAATGCCAAAAGCACCATTACAACGGAAGGAAGCGCGGACTTTACGCCCTGCCACATACCTTTAAAAGTGTTTTTGCGACCGAACGCCAAAAAACCTGCGGTAAGTCCGCCGATTAAAAATACCGCAATTAAAATTACAATGGAATAGTCCCTAAGAGCGGGTACGGATGACGCGATAAGTACCGTTGCAAATCCGACGAGAAGGAAAACGGTATAGATAATAAATTTACGTTTATCGTTGCCTTCTACCTTTTCGGTTGGGGTTAAGACTTCGGTTTGCGGTGCTTTTGCTTTTCTTGCTTTCAAATACACAAAGCCCATAACCACAAAGTAATAGATTAGGAAAACCAAAAGCCTGAACCAAATATTACGAGTTACGCTTGCCCCTATAAGAGTGGAAGCGTAAACCACCGTAAACGGGTTTGTGATGCCGACCGAAAACCCTATGCCCGTCGCTAAAGTGCAAACCATAAAACTTACGCTTAAATCATAGCCCAAAGAAAGGCAGATTGCCATTACCATGGGAAGAAGCAGTAAAGTTTCTTCAAACAGACCGAAACAGGAACCTAAAATCATGAAGAACAGCGTGCAGATTGCTAAAAATAAAAACTTCCTCGTTTTAAACTTATTTACGAATCTGGAAACTATGGCTTGCATACCGCCGCAGTTTATCATTACCTGAAAAACACCTGCTATGGTAAGTAAGAATACGATGAGCATCAGCGGTTGCAAAAAACCGTCCGCCGTAAACATCATTATCGGCGCAAAAATACCTTTGAAAATGTTTATACCGCCGGCGTTTTCAAGCGGAACAAACTTGTTGTAATCGGTTATACCGCCGACTACTTCAAAGTGTCCTTTGGGTAAAACGTAGGTAAGAACGATGGAAACTATCATAAACGCCACTAAAACAAGTAGCGACGCAAGATATATCGCGCGCGAATATTTTATTATCGCATTATTTTTTTGCTCCGGATTTTCAACCGTTTGCGTCGAGTTCGTTTTTGAATTTTTCATTTTGAAGATTCCTTTGTAATAAATCCCATCTTAAGGACCATTTAACTACCGATTGAGGATTTTGCGGATAAAAATATATCAGTTCGGTTCCGACGTAGAATTCAAATTCTTCATTGCAACCGAATGCAAGAGAGGTCATTTCTTCCAAGCCCTTTTTATAGGTTACTTTAAGTTCTCCGCCCGAGCCGTCGAAATCGGTTCCGACGTAAGTTATGCCGTTATCGTCCATGGAAACAACACCGCTGCCGCACCTTTCCATTTTACCGTTTCTAAGTTTTGCTATATAGCAAGTTTCGCTGTAAGTTACGCCTGCATCTTTGTTTAGTTCCTCTTTTTGCCATTCGCACCAATCGGAAATTTTCGAGCCGTCCGAAAGTTTGTAGCCGCTATCAAAAGTAAAATCCTTTTTACAAGCAGTGCAGTGCAAAGTATTGCCGGCAGATGTAATCGTATATTCGCTTCCGCATTCCTTACAACGGTATAAAATGTTTTCCAAGCCCTCGACGTTGGCGGTAGGCTTGTTTTTGATTTCGGCGTAATCGACCGTTTCGTCGTAAGTGTAAAATTCGTTTAACTTTGCGGCGATTTCTTCGTCCGTCGCCGTCTTTAACTGTTCCGCGGTAATAATCGGTTCAAGGTGAAGTTCAACCTCGTTTTTGGTAAAAAAGTTACGCCATTTGGGCTTTGCAAAGTAACCGCCGACCGAATAATAGCCGTAAACGTCAACCCCTAATTTTTTGATTAGTTTTTCGGTATTTTTAACCGCACCCATGCCTGCGCCGCCGTTTGACAGCCTGCCTTCGGAATAGACCACGACGGGACACTTTTGGTCAATGGCGGAACGCAAATAGCGCATTGTGTCTATGTCGACGGTAAAAAGTCGTTTGGGAATAGCGCCCATATGCTTTACCCAAAAAGCCGTCTTTTTATCTTGAAAGAAAAATCTGTTGCAAACGTAGGCTAACCTTTCGGGATAGAGCGCTTTTGCCGTAAAGTAAAAGTCATAAAAGGTAGTGTGCCTGCCTAATACTATATAGGGCTTGCCTTTGTTTAACTTTCTCGGATTGGCGCAATTTACTTTGCGTATTTTTAACTTCAACGAAAAGTACAAATTTACGAAAAAGTAAACGACGTGATATAATAGGAAATTCGCTTTATCGTACGCCTTTTTGAAAAATTTGCGTTTTATCAGCGACACAAGGAAGAATAAAAGCAAAAACATCAAAATTATGGCGACCGTTAAGGCTATTACGAACTGAGTCGTACCCTTGCCTAAAAAATTGTACATTACGTTGCCCACGCAGTAGGAAGTAAGTATGGAAGGAATTACCCCAGTCGTACACACTAAAGCGTAACGCGGATACTTTATCTTACTTGACGAAGCAAAGTATGCTATCGCGCCGAAAGGTATCAACGGCATTACGAAAAGAATGTACATTATTACCGTCATGGATACGTCTTTATTGATTTTGGAAATCAAAGCCTCTATCTTGCCCGTTTTACTTTCGATATAGTCAAGCCTTAAGTGTAAGCATCTTACTATAACGAAAATTACCGAGGACCCCAAAAAGACGCCGAACATACAAAGGGGCAAGGCTACGTATACGGGATAAGCAAGACCTGCCGAAATTTGCACGAATTCCGCCGGAATAAATACGACGACCATTTGAGCCATCTCTAAAAACGCTATAATAAACGCGCCTTTTAAGCCGAAACTTTTAAGATGCGCCTTTATTTGAGTGTAATCTTTTTTACCGTTTAATCGGTAAAGTTCCAACACCTGATCGGCTATATTGTAATAGATACACGCAATTAAAACTATTATCGCAACAACTATGGAATACTCTACAATTTTTCTGAGTACACTTCTGTTTCTTCTAACTTTGGACATACCGCACCCGACAGGTTAATTTTAAAAATTACAAATTTTCGCTTACTGTTCGTATTAAGTATTATTTTATCATATAAACTTAGTTAATGCAAGTGTTTCGTCTTTATTTACCGCTCTAATTTTACAGATAAAATGTCCGCCGAAAGCCCCGCTGAAATCTTCGCCGTTCGGCAAAAAAAAATCGACGGCAACTTTTATTGCCGTCAAACTGCTGTTTATGGATATTTTGTTGATTTTACGGCTTTTAGACCTTTAAGCCGCGGTGTGCGAAGTTTAATTTAGGGCTGAAATTTAAGCCCTAAAGTTAACCTGCCGTTTGCGCCGAAAGGTTGTGCATAACCTCTAAAGCGGCGTTTACGACTTCTTTTTCGGAAACGCCGTTTGATAGTAAACCGTGTACGTCAAACGGCTCGGAAATTAAAATTTTCTTTTTTAAGGTGTTAAAATAGCAAATGTAAACGGGAAGGGATTCACCGCGCAAACGCTTATAAACCTTTGAAAGAGCGACGAAACCGCCGTGTAACGCCTCCGGCGGATTTTTATAGCCTTCTTCGGAATCTTCCGGAAAAACCAAAATTGCGGAATTTTGGTCGAGTACCCTGCAACTTTGCTTTAACGATGACAAAAACCGACTGTCTTTGTAGGTGGGAATAAGGCCTACGCCTCGATACAAAAGTATGGATATGGGTGAAAACAATGTTGCAACTATGAAAGCGCGGAATTTCCCCCAATGAAGTTTTTGCCTATAAAATACGTTATATAGATAATTCCAACGCGACTTTATACCTTCGCACATTTCGTGCGCGCCCCAAGGGGTTATGCGTTTGGGAAAGTACATTTCATAGGTCATCGGACCGTTTGCGCCGGCGTGGTTACTGATGTATATTGCCTTATCTTTAAGTTCTTCACCGGAAAGATTTACGATTTCCGGTTTACGCTTGAATAGTGATAAAAATTTTTTTAATAAGGTTATGACTTTACCGCGTTTAAGTTTTAATTGATTATTTGCCATAATTCACCAAAAATGTCGAATAATCGACCTATAGCCCCACTTATTTAGAATTTTATGTAGCGTGGCACAAACTTTTTACGCGTAAAATTTTAACACTTTACCATAAATGTGTCAAGATTTTTTAAATGCGAATTTTATTATCCGTAAAATTTCAAAATTATCACAAAATGCACACAATTCTTGAATTTCAACCCGGATAATTAAAAAACAACCGCGGTTTACACACGGTTGCTTTAAAACAGGTTTGATTTTATATTGTTTAGTATTGATTAGGTGGTTGCAAGTCCGTCAACGCTTAAAACTACGCCGGATATGTAACTTGCCTTATCGCTTGCCAAAAATACGAAAGCGTTGGCAACGTCTTCGGGGGTGCCGATTCTTCTTAAAGGAATACGGTTTATAAGGGGCTGAACTAAATTTTCCGGAACTGCCTTAAACATATCGGTGTCGGTGATACCGGGGGCGACGGCGTTTACGCGGATGCCGAACGGACCTAATTCACGGGCAAGGGATAATGTAAACCCGTTTACAGCGAATTTGCTTGTGGGGTATGCTATGCCCGACGGCTGACCGTAACGGCTTACCATACTGCTGGTATTTAAAATTACACCGTAACCCCGTTGCTTCATTCCGTCAACTACCGCGCGGCTGCAATTATAAACCCCCTTTAAATTGAGATTCATAACCGAATCGAAGGCTTCTTCGGTATAGGATGTGAAAGGTTGACTTGCCGAAACCCCTGCGTTGTTTACCAAAATATCTATTCTTCCGTAAGTGTTTTCCACTTCCGCAAAAGCCGATTTCACGCTTTCGTAATCGCTTAATTTAGGATATATACCCGATACGTTATAGGAAGGGTTTTCCTCTTTTAAAGCGTTAACCGCCTTGTCTGCCGTTTCTTTTTTTGAACCGCATAATACAACCGTTGCGCCTTCAAGTAAAAATTCACGCACGATGGCATAACCTATTCCGCGCGTACCGCCGGTAACGACGGCGACTTTATCTTTTAAAAGCATAATTTTATCTCCTTTGATAGTTTATAATTTAAGCCGTATATCCTGCTTTTATCATAAAAGCACAGAAATCTTCTTCCTTTTTAAAGACGGCTGTGTTTTGTAAAATTCTGTAACAAATACTTCCGAGTTCTTCTTTCATGGCGGTGTGGACGTCATAACCCTTCTTAACTAAGGTTTTTGTTTCTTCGTAAACAAGTGTGAAATCCTCGCTATCGAGGGGCAAACCTTTTTCGATAGCGGTTTCTATCTCGCTTAATTGGGCTTCGAGCCGTCCCGGTAATATGAATAGACCTTGCGCTTCGATTAAGCCGATACTTTCCTTTTTGACCGAATGATATTCGGGGTGGGCGTGGAATACGCCGTCCGGATAACGCTCGCTTGTAATGTTACTGCGCAAAATGATGTTCATTTCGTAACCCGTTGCCGTTTTTATGACCGTCGGACTGATAGCGTTATGTTGCTCTCCGTCATTTGCGACAATGCCGAGATTTGTATCGGTATAAGATTCCCAAGTTACCCTGATTTTGTCGGCAACCGCCGAAATAGCCTCTCGGTCGCCGCCGATAATGCGGATTACGGTTCCCGGCCAATCCAAAATGCCGATTTTTAAAGAAGGATTACTTTCATCTTTAAAAAACCTTTTTATTTTTGCTTTGAAAAGGGGTAAGACTTCTCCTCCGCCTTGATAATGGTCGTGCGCCAAAACGCTTCCGCCGATTCTTTGCAAAGGGGCGTTGCAACCGATAAAGTAATGCGGAAAAATATCCACAAAATCCATAAGGCGCGAAAAAGTTTCCCTGTCTACGTGCATGGGAATATGCTCGCAATTAACCGCTATGCCGTGTTGATTAAAATAGCCGTAAGGCGAATACTGCCAAAACCAATTTTGTCCGCCTAAATTAAGCGAAACCGTACGAAGATTACGCTTGTTTCTTGCGCCGAAACCTTCGTTTTCACGGCAAATGACGCATGAGCAAAATCCGCCGTCGACAGAGTTTCCGGTCCTTGCTTTGTTAGGATCGCGAAATTCCGGCTTCGCCTTGTTTATGGTTACGATAAGACCGTTTGAAACGTCGAAACGGGGGTTTTTATCCAGCCTGTCCCGTTTAACGTATTGGTTTTTTACGCAATAATCGTATAGCCAATCGGTGGCTTTTTTGCAATCTTCTTTTACAAGGCGGTGAAACTTTTCGTCTATTTTATCGGGAGTCAAACTTAGTATGTCGTAAATTTTATCGATATCTTCATCGCTAAAAGGATCGCTGCAAAAAGGTAAGACCTCTAAAAGACGATTTTTGACGTAGAAAATATTTCGTTCGTCCAACTCTAAATTTTCTTTGGCGTATTGGGTAAGTTTTTCTGCTTCGGTTAAATATTCTTTCATAATTTTACTCTGTCATTATCGCCTATTGTAAAGATAATTACATCCAAAAAAGGGCGATAACGGACTTATAGCCCCACTTTTTTTAAATATCTATTTATCCGTATCGTCCGATGCGGAAGATTGGCTTTCAAAAAGAATCTTTTTGTTTTTACTTCTTAAGGCGTCGACTATATCCATTGTGTTGACGTTTGCAACCGATATTATCATAAAATTATCTTCGCCGAAAAACACCGTCAATTTATCTTTGTCGGGGTCGTAAAGGGTTTTTGTTATTTCCTTAACCGGGATAACGTTTTTCAATATTCCCCAACGCAAAACAAAGTTTAAGTCGTTTACTTCGTAATAGGAAGATACAAATATTGAAACTATTAGCACGATTATCAAAATCGATACTAACAATGTGGTAATTAGACCTATTATATGGCTTGGGTCGTACCCTGTTTTTATAAGGCGGTAAACGGACATACCGATAGTTAAACAGGCAAGCAAAAGTGCCGCCGCCATCAAAAGGTAAACGTAATTTTTGAATTTATACTTAAATCTTTTCATATTTGCCTTATATTTGCCTTGTTTTGCGCCGTTAAAATTCGATGTGGTTTACGCCGGGTTTTTCGCTTCTTCTGTATAAAACTATTTTCTTACCGATTACGCAAACTACGTCGGCTCCTGTTTTTTGGGAAAGTTCTTCGGAAAAAGCAACCGCTTCGTCGCCTGCGTTATCTAATACGGAAATTTTTATAAGTTCCCTTTTGTCAAGGGCTTTTGTAACCGTTTCTATTAAGGCGTCGGAAACACCGCCCTTGCCTATCTGGGTTATGGGGGTAATGTTTTGCGCCATGCTTCTTAAATTGCTTCTTTGTTTTGACGTGAAATTCATATTAAAAACCTCTTTACTAATCAATAATCGGATTTTTTTATTACCGACCTAAAAATCGAAAACTAATCTAAATAATCGAATTCTACTTCGCCGATGACAACCGTGTCGCCATCCTTTACGCCCATATTTTTAAGGGCTTTGAAAACACCTTTGTCGCGCAAGGTCTTTTGCATATAGGAAAGAGAATCCATATCGTTTAAAACAACGTTTCTCGTAAGCAAGTCCACCAACGGACCGATAACAACGTAAGCGCCGTCCTCGTCCCTTTCGATTTCAAATGAGTTTTCATCCTTTTTTTCATAGACGAATTCTTCGTATTCGATGGGCTTTACGGGGGGCAGGGTTTTAAGGGTTTGGTAAACTTCGTCCAAAAGGGCTTCTATACCCTCGCCCGAAATTGCCGAAATGGGAAAGATTTTGTACTTTTTGCCAAACTTTTTGATAAACTTTTTACAGTTTTCTTCCGCACCGTACATATCCGTTTTGTTTAAAGCCACTATTTGCAAAAGATTTGCGACTTCTTCATCGTAGGCTTTGAGTTCTGCGTTCAATTTATTAAAATCTTCGATAGGGTCTCTGCCTTCCATGCCGGAAATATCCACAATGTGCACAAGCATTCTCGTCCTTTCGATATGGCGCAAAAATTCGTGTCCTAAACCTGCGCCCTCGCTTGCGCCTTCAATAAGCCCCGGTATGTCGGCAACGACGAAGTTATCGTCGTAATGGTTTACCACGCCGAGATTAGGCGACAGCGTTGTAAAATGGTAGGCGGCAATTTTGGGTTTTGCGCCTGAAATTTTGGATAACAAGGTGGACTTTCCTACGCTCGGGAAGCCCAAAAGTCCGACGTCGGCGATGGTTTTTAACTCTAAGGTAAGCCTTACCGGTTCGGTCATAACTCCCTTTTGAGAAAAATGGGGGGCGTGGCGTGTGGACGTACAGAATTTTACGTTGCCTTTACCTCCCTTTCCGCCTTCCAAAACCAACTTCTTTTCGCCGTCATAGAAAATATCACAGACGATTTTGCCTGTGCTTCTGTCCTTTATAACAGTACCGAGCGGTACGAAAATTTCAAGATCTTCGCCCTTTTTGCCATAACACTTTTTAGGACCGCCTTTGGTACCGTTGCCGGCAAAATACTTCTTTTTATAGTAAAAGTCAATTAGACTCGACTTTCTTTTATCGCCAACAAAATAGATGTCTCCGCCGTCTCCGCCGTCTCCGCCGTCAGGTCCGCCGTTGGTAACCCCTTTATAGTGGATAAATGAGGTTGCGCCGTCGCCGCCGTTCCCTGCTTTTATAATTATACTTTCCTTATCAACGAACATATAAAATACTTCCGATTTTCTATTTTTGACAGTCTTTCTATTTTTGACTGTCTTTGTAAAATTTGCACAAAGATTTTAAATTGCAATTTTCGCAGTCCGGCTTACGCGCGTGGCAGACCTCTCGACCGTGGTTTATCAAAAAATGATGGGCGTGTCGCCATAAATGTCGGTCTATAAGCCCGTTAAGTTGCAATTCTGTATGTAACGGGTCCTTTGCGTCGCTTAAACCCAAGCGGTGTGAAACCCTGAATACGTGGGTGTCGACCGCAATAGCCTGTCCGTTAAAACCGACCGAATAAACTACGTTTGCGGTTTTTCTTCCGACGCCCGCCAAAGTCTGCAATTTTTCGACAGTATCGGGTACTTTGCCGTCAAACTTTTCAACTATATCTCGGCTGGCTTCCAAAATGTGCCTTGCCTTTGAGTGATAAAATCCGCAACTGTGAATGTAAGTTTCCAACTCTTCAAGAGAAAGGGTTAACATCTTTTCGGGGGTATTGTAATTTTTGAAAAGTTCTTTGGTAACGATGTTGACACGCTTGTCCGTACACTGCGCCGATAAAATGACCGCGACTAAAAGTTCGTAATTGCTTTTAAATTCCAATGCGGTTTCGGCGTCGGGATAAGCGTTACTTAAAATTTCAATTATTTTTGACGCTTGTACTTTGTCCATAACATACCGTGGCTATACTTTTTATTATATACTTACGATATATTTTAGCACAAACAGCGCCAATTTACAATTAAATTAAGTAAGTTATTTATTTTATAGAACCTTAAATATGCTTTTAAGGGTATGCGCGGAAGGTCGAAACCCTGCCGTCGACTCTTTTAACTTTGTAAATTCCGTAAAAACCGTCGAAACCGCCATGCTTTAAAATTCTTAAAGCGAGCGAAAAATGCCTTTCGTCAAACTTGGCGGATAAACCGCAACCGATATGGGCTTCCTTCGGGGTAGCAACTGTTTCGACTATGGCGCCGTTATATTTTAATGCGTTTATAAAGGTGAAAAGATCTGTTTTAGACCTGAAAACTGCAATACATTTTATCATTTTAACCTACGATATGAATTTTTAACCTATGTAAAAAATATAATTTAATATGATATATTTTGATAACGCCGCAACCGGCGGATTTAAACCGAATATTGTTAAAGAAAGTGTAAAAAGTCTTTTAGACGATTATCAAGTAAACGTCGGCAGAGGCAGTTACGATACCGCCGTTTTTGCCGAAGAAAGAGTTTTCGAGTGCAGAAGATTTTTATCAAATAACCTTAATAACGGGCATATAGGCAGACTTTTGTTTACCGCTAACTGCACACAGGCGTTAAATTTTTGCGTGTTCGGATTTAAAGGTTTGGGAAGCGAAATCGTTACAACCGTTACCGAACACAACAGCGTTTTAAGGCCTATTTATAAACTTGCCAAAGATAAAAATATGACTATACGATTTGCCAAGCCGGAAAACTACGGCGGAGTTAAAGCGGAAAGCGTATTAAATCTTGTTAACGACAAAACGGCTTTCGTTATCATGAATGCGGTTTCCAACGTTACAGGATATAAAAATCAATTTGAAGAGGTCGGGCAAAATTTAAAAGGGAAAATTCCGTTTTTTGTCGACGGCGCGCAGGCAGGCGGTCATATTAACTTTGACATTATGGGCGACAATATTTCCGCACTGTCGCTTGCAGGGCATAAAGGGCTTTATGCCTATCAAGGGGTCGGGGTGCTTGCAATAAATAAAAATTATGATTTAGAGCCTACAAACTTTGGCGGAAGCGGAACGGAAACTTTTAGCGAAGTCCCGTTTTCCTATCCCGAAAAATTAGAAGCAGGCACTTTAAATTACCCTGCAATATGCTCTTTATATCATGGGGCAAAGTTTGCTTTTGATAATATGGCTTACCATAACGAAAGGTTAATTTACCTTAGTAACAGGCTTATAGGCGGACTTTTGGAAATTAAAGGGATAAAAATCTATTCCGAAAAAAACCCTTACGGGATAGTTTCCTTTGCGGCGGAATGTCCGTCGCAGATTTTGGCAGATGTTTTGGGCAAGGTCTATAAGATTGCGGTACGCGGAGGATTCCACTGCGCGCCCCTTATGCACAAACACTTAAAAACCGACGATAACGGGCTTATACGCCTATCTTTATCCCCTTTTAACACCGAAGATGAAATTGATTGTTTTTTAAATCATTTGCCGGACGCTATGTCACTGTGTCTTTAATTTTTTGATAATTAAATCAAGTTCTGACCGCTGAGTTTCGTCTAACATCGGGCGTAACATATCGGCAAAATTATCGAGATCGCCGTCGCTTAGTTTACCTTCGCGACGGTTTTTTTCGGCAACTTTTACAATTTCGGATACGATATCGGATTGGCTTTTTCCCTCGTAATCTTTTACGAAGTTACGAAGCAGTCTTTCCGCATTTTTGTCCATTTTTTGATTGTTAGTTTGCTTTTTGTTACTGCTGTTTTGCTTATAATCGGAAAATTTCAAATATCTTACTCCACATAAATATTTTATGTCGGTAAACGCATATAATGTTAAAGAGAAGTTTCAATTATGGATTTTAGCAAAATTTTTTCTTGGATAAAAGAAATGTTTTCGGGCGGGGCGTTGGACTTTTTATCCGATGTTGACGAAGAAACTTTGTCGCCCGTTGCCGCCTTACTTAATATAAACAGCAAGTCGCTTTGCTCTCTTGTCAGGGTTTTACCGCCCCTTTTTAAAGGGGAAATTTCCCTTTCCGAAGCCCTGCCGTCGCTTTTACCGATTGTGTTATCATTTTTACTTTCCTCTAAATTAAAAAGCGAAGTAAGCGTTGAGAAAACCGATGAAAACCTTGAAAAACCGACCTATAGCCCTACTTTTGAACAAAATGAAACCGCAAACGAATTTTGTTCGTTTGCGGATAACGATATAAGTTATTCTATAAATGCCTACTTGCAAAGCGATAGCGCGTCGTAAAAAGCCCCCTTTTCCGATTCCGGTAAAATCCTTTTGTCAAGGCTCGGGGTTAAACCTACGCCGTGAATGGAAATTTTGGATTTGGGCCAGAAAATTTTTGCCGTAGTAAGTTTTATGGCATCGCCTTGCACTCTTGTATAGGTGGTCTGCATTATTCCCTTGCCGTAACTTTTATAAACTTTGTTTCCGTTACCAACAGTCCCTTCCAAAATAACGTTGACGATATTATCTTTGTCGTAATCTAAAACCGCGCCCATTAAGGCCTCCGAAGCGGAAGCACTGCCGTTATTTGCCAAAATTACTATCTTCTCGTAATTGTAACGGTTATAATCGGTTGCGGTACTGTAAAATTCGCTTTTTGCGCCGTCTTTGTATTCGGCGTATGAAATAAGATTTTTACTGCCGTCCGACGCATTTATAAGATGTGATGATACGGCTTCCAAAATATTCATATAGCCACCGCCGTTATTGCGCAAATCCAAAATCAAACAGGTTTTATTTGTTTCGCGAAAACGATCGAGCGCCATTTGAAACTGCGTAACCGAACCTTCTGTTCCGTTAGATAAGCCGTTAAAACCCGAATAACGCAAAAATGCCGTTTTTTGCTTGCCTTCCATTGGGTAAACTGTGTTGTCGGCAAGCCTTTCAAAACTCATTTTTCCGCTTTGATCGGTAAATCCGTATTCGCCCGTTTCGTCATAATAACTTACGTAAGTTTGAGTGTATTCCTTTTTTGAAACCGTGTGATTTACAACTTCTTCACCGTACTGTACCTGAAAAATAAAGTCGGTGTTTACGGGGATATCGGATAACAGGTTATCGACTGTGTTGTCCGACGTGCTTGAAATGGTGTCTGCGGTTAAGCCGATGCCTACGATTTTACCCCCTTCAGTAACGCCCCCTTTTTTAGCCGGCGAATTGCCCAAAACCTGCGTTATAACGTTAGTGTTTACATCGTAAGAAAACCCCACGCCCTCACGCCTTCCGAGAGAGGTCTTTTTTATTACTTCGTATTCTTCCTTGGTATAATAGTTTGAATACTTGTCTAAAAGTACACCTTCGATTAAACCTATAATGTCGTCGGATTCTTCGTAATAATACTTTTTATACATCGTGATGATGTAATTTAGGGTTTGTACGTCTTTATCCAAAGCATTACGCCCCGTCAAAAAGCCGGCAAAAAACACACCGCACGCTACTATAACCGAACACACGCTTATAAGCGTTATTTTAACTTTTTTGTTCATAAATTCTCCTTAAAGCCTGCAAAAGTCGGGCTATAAGCCTGTTATCAACCATTTTTACTTGTACACTTTCAGTCTGAAATCTTTTTGATAACCGACAACAGCCTAAAAGTTAAAGCATCGGAAAACCGTCTTATGTCGAGATTTGCCACTCGTTTTATTTTATCAAGACGGTAGGACAAAGTGTTGCGGTGGGTGTAAAGCTCCCTGCTTGCCTCACTCAAATTAAGGTTGTTTTCAAAAAAGACTTCAGCGGTTTTCGACATTTCGGGGTCGTCGAATAGGGCTTTGGCTTCCTCGGTTAAAAGGTTTGAAGTTAATTCCTTCAATTTATATTTGGGAACGTCTTCAATCAACCTTATCATCAAAAAATCGGTAAAAGTACGAACAAATGAATTGTTACACAAAAAACCGTTCATCTTCATTGCTGCAAGCCCCTCTTTATAGGATAAAAAGACCTTGTTCACGCTTTCTTTATAGGTACCGCAACCTATTACCACCTTTGCGCCGGTAGCGCGCAAAATTTCGGTGTGCAGGCTTTGAGCAAAGTCCTTAACTGAAGGTTTTTCTGCTTCCGGTTCAACCATTTGAATATAAGCAAGGGTGGTATCGTCTATTACCGTAACCAAATTTTTGTTTTGCTGTTTTGTGCTTAAATAATTTTTTACCGCCTCACACATACGCTTGTCGGAAGATATGGCAAGACAGAAGCAAAGTCCGTCTATAATACCGTTTTCCTTTAAAAATGCCTGAATTCCTTCAGAAGAAATTTCGTCAAGAAGTATGCGTTTTAAAACTTCGGAAGGGTTTAATCCGTTAGTTTCATCCTTAAAATTTTCGATAATGGAAGTTATTAAATAGGCATAGTTTTCGGTCGTTTTACCTGCTCCGTCGATACTTCCGATAAAGTTAACGCCCGAATAACGAAACCTGAAAAAGGTCTTATTTTGCTTTTGAGAAGCATATATTTGGGAAAAATCGGTGCGGTTAGGCATTACGGGCGGAGTATTGCTTCCCGTTATAACGTACTTCATATTGTCGGAAAACGCAGTTACTTCTATACCTGTGCGTTGGGTTACGGAATTTAAGATTGCGGATAATTTTTTCATAATACACCATAGGCGCAACTTCGCCTTTGCTGATTTTTTAAAACATCATTTGTGCAACTTGCACAAATGATTTATTTAATTTTACAACCTTTATCCCCTTTTTGCAAGCGTTTTTTGAAAATTTTTAGTGCGAAAAATGCAGTTTAAAATATAACTTTGTAAATTTCACACATTCACCGAAATTTTGCATTGAATTTTAATAAAATACGTGTTATAATGATATTGTAACTGATTGCGTTTTGTTCCAGACGCAAATAAAAAAATAATTTTAAAGAGAATAATATGCATTACGGAAAAGATGTACCAATTAAAGTATGGGGCTTAAATGAACAACTAATCAACAAGGCATTTGACGCTTATTTTGAAAAAAGCGGAGAGAGTTTAAACTATATTGTCGATACCGCACCAATACCTGAATTGCGCGAAATATTTCAAAAAGCAAAATTTACGGAAGTTTTAAATGCGTCTGTAGTATTGTTGTAATTAAATTGTGCTTGCTTCATTGCTCCGTCAGGTGTAAAACAGGAAGTCCCGACGTTATCAGTAAAAACGTTTATTACGATAACACGGATACCGTGCATTATGTCCTGCGCCTACCGTACAAGTAGCGTAATCATATACATTAGTTTCTGTAAGTGCACATCAGTAAGTTATAGCTATGACGGGCGAACACTTGTATCCACAACCGATGCTTGGCACGACCAATTAAAATGTTTCAACAACACCGTTATTAGTTACGTTGCTTCCGGTAACCCCACAAACTATTTGGGTAAAGAAATGACCTGGCAAGGGCCTTTACTTAAAACAATTGCCGGCGTTGCCATGACCTATGACCTTAACGGATTAAGAACAACTAAGGGTAACAAACGTTATTATTGGCAAAACGGCAACCTTATTATGGAGTGTTGGACCGATAACGGCGTTGAAAACTACATTTATTATTATTACGATAACAGCGGTGTGTGCGGTTTCAAGTATAACGGCGAAGAATACTATTACCGCAAGAATATTTTTGGTGATATTATTGCCATATACGATAACTTTGCCAACTTAAAGTGCCGTTACGTATATGACGCTTGGGGTAACTGCAAATTGTATGACGAATACAATAATTTACTTACCGAAGAATCGCAAAATATAGGAAACATAAACCCCTTGCTTTACCGTAGTTATTATTGGGATAAAGAGTTTGGCTTATATTATCTGCAAACAAGATACTACGATCCTGTTTTAGGTAGGTTTTTATCCCCCGATAATGTGAACTATTTGGATCCCGAAACAATAAACGGATTAAATCTATATGCATATTGTAATAATGATCCGATAACTGTTAATAATAGCAAATTTAAAGTATCACCATTTGTGAGTAATACTATTATTAACAGTACTAATCTCAATAAGACTAATAGTGCGAGCTTTCATAGTATCAAAAAGCGCCAAATAAATCCACTTGGCTTTTCAATTGGACTTATAACACCCGAAAACTATGATATGCCATTATGGATGTCTGCGTATGCATGCTATATTAAAGGAACATTGGGTTGGGGATATACTTTAGGTGATGGTTATTCATTTGCATCATTTAGCGCAGGGGTTTTAGATGCGGTATTTCAAACACCCAAATGGTTTAATTTTTTACCAGATGAACATTTGCTAATCCAAATATATATTTTGGCGTTGGAACTTGGACGCTCAATGCTTCAGTTGGACTTGGTATATCAGGAACAGCCGAAATTATTTCGGGTACCGTTGGAATTCAATTCGGCGATGTTGTAAGTATACAGGCAAAAGGTTATGTTGGTGCCGGAATTACCTTTGATTTTACTAATGGTATTAAATTCGGTATAGGATATTGAATAAAAAATGGGATGATTTAACAAACGTCTAATTTTCTACTTAATCTATAGCAAAGCAACAAGAAAAACTTGATAGAGTTTACTTAAAAAAGCGCAAAAAGAAAGATAAAAAAATCGTAAACATTAATAAAAAGTTAATGAAGAATGGTATTTGTCTATGCACGACACTGATTTTAACGACAAACAATAAAACAACTTCATAAAACTACGGCGAACCCTTTTCGGGTTCGCCGTAGTTTTTTAATTATATTATATTTTTGAGATACGTTATAATTTCACTTTATATTTTAAAATTGCTTTGTGACGGAAGTGGCGTCTAAAATGGACTTTTCATAGGCTTCCCTGCCGTATTTGTCTACCTCTGCCTTGTTCTTTTCGCCGTGAGTTAAACAGCCTGCGCCGCCGATACAACCGCCTATACACGCCATACCTTCGATAAAGTTTGCGTCTAACAGGTTCTTGCTCTTTTTAAGCAAGGCTATCTTACAAGCCTCGATACCGTCGCAAACGCAAGGTTTTGCCTCGAAGTCGATATTCTGTTCCTTTATGGCTTGCGCTACAGCGTCGGAAAGACCGCCGGAACGGGCGAAAATTCTGCCAAAATATGAAGCGTTATCCAAAACGTCTTCGGGAAGAGTGGTTATATCTTCGTCTAAACTATCGAAAAGGGCTTGGAGTTCTTCAAAGGTCAAAACGCCGTCAACGTAAGGTTTGACTTCTTCATGCTGGGCTTCCGACTTTTTAGCCGTACAAGGGCCGATAAAGACTACTTTTGCCTTCTCATCTATACTCTTTATGTATTTAGCGATAGCCGTCATAGGCGACGGATTATGGGATATAAAAGGCACTAAGTCGGGGAAAGCAGACTTAATATATTTAACGAATGCGGGACAGCAGGAACTTGTCAAAAAGCCTTTTTGGGCGAGTTCTTGAGATTCTGCCTCGGCAACCATATCTGCGCCGAGAGCGGCTTCGATTACGGTATGGAAGCCCATAAGTTTAAGTCCGGATATTACCTGCCCTAATTTGGCGTAGGTAAACTGACTTGATATAGACGGCGCAACCACCGCGTACATTCTGTAATCCTTGCCTGCTTTTGCCTTTTTAAGGAGTTCTATGACGTTTACAATGTAAGATTTATCCATAATTGCCCCAAAAGGACACTGGTAAACACAAGCACCGCAGGAAATACACTTTTCGTTGTCGATTTTTGCCGCTTTGTTTTCGTCCATGGAAATTGCTTTAATTTTGCAAGCAACCTGACAAGGACGTTTTCTGCCGACAATTGCGGTATAAGGACACACTTTTGAGCAAGCGCCGCATTCCTTACACTTTGACTTGTCGATGTGAGCAACGTGGTTTTCGTCAAAAGAAATTGCGCCGAAACGGCAAACGTCTTCGCAACGGTGCGCTAAACAGCCTCTGCAAGCGTTAGTAACTTCGTAACCGCCGACGGGACATTCGTCGCAAGCAATTTTGATGACTTGGATAACGTTTTTGTTTTCTTTATCGCCGCCCATGGCAAGTTTTACCCTTTCGTTTACGATTGCCCTTTCCTTATAAATGCAACAACGCATTGTGGGAACGGGCCCCGGAACGATGATTTCGGGAATTTCCAAAATACGGTCAAAAAGTTGGCCCTTCCACGCAAGCCTTGCTACTTCACGCAAGACCTTGTATTTAAGATGTTGTACTTTTGTATCGAATTTACGCATTTTTTACCTCTAAAAGTAACTTACCTTGACGCGCTTTCCCATTTTAATAAGACAGCGGGAAAGTTCTTCGACAAGATTCATTTTTATATTGAAATTTATGGGAAGATCGGGGTTTTGGTGTGCCGGGTTTACCGCCCTGCCCACGTAAAAGTTTATGTCGGTGGCTTCTTCAAACAAAAACCTGCAGATAAGCGACGCGCCGTCCCGTTTGAAACCCCACTGTTCGTAAGACTTGTTGTCCGCAAGGTAATCTTTTGCATAGGTCAAAACCTTGTTCACCGTGATTACGCCTTCGGTAACTAAGTCAACGCCTTCGATTTCAGCAATGGGCGGAACGTCAGAACGCTCGAATTTAAGGCTGGCTTTTAAGGGCTTATTGAGATATTTTGCCGCTATGGTAGAAGTAGTACCGCCGCAAACGATGTGTTTACCTTCTTTAGAAAAGAACAAATTCATCATTCGCGTGCAGTCGTCTCTGTTGGAAGGAGGTCCGAAAAGTATGTTCATGGGAACACGTTTTCTTATTTTTACCACGCAAGCGGTGGCGTCGTCGCCGGGGCGGTTGCCGTAAAGTTTATTACACTCGTCAACAAGCATGGTTGCTAAGGTTTTTGCGGTGTAACCGCCTGCGTTTACCGCTTCCATAAACGAAACTATATCGCTATGTTTCCAACCGAAGTTAAAGGCGGTGCCGATACCCGCGTGCGGACAGCCGTCGCTCATTAAAACGAAAGTGTCGTCAACTTGAAGTTCGATTTCCGAACGGTATATCTTTTTTCCGCCGATAACGGTTTCTATGCGAGGATAATCGTAATTAAATCCGTCTCGAAGAAGGATCGCTTTAGGATTGTCGTATTCGATAAGTTCTGCAATTTTGTTTGATTTGATATGCAAAATCGTGAAAGTGGAATAAGCAACTCCCCTTACCGAGCATATAGGCAGAGTGCCGGCAATAGTCGCAACACAGTCCTCAAGCGGAAGCCCTTCCGCCATCATGGTAGATATGATTTTTGAAGTTAAAGTCGACAAAATACTTGCTTTTACGCCCGAGCCCAAACCGTCGGCTAAGACTATTACGACGGAATCGTAATCTTCGTTTTCGATAATATCTATATGGTCGCCGCACAGTTCTTCGCCGTAATGGTTTACGCTTTTATAACCTATGTCGGAGCAAAGATCATTCATCGGAAATACTCTCCTTTAACTTATAAAGGGCGGTTTTGGTTTCGGCAACCGTTTCGCCTAAAAGGGAAGCGATTTCCTGTACGACGCGCATTTGCTTATCTATAACTTTATCGGCGATTTCAACCGTTTGAGTTTCGATATTTTCCTTTTTGGTACGTACCGTTTCCACGTCTGTTACGTCCCTTAAAATGCAGATTAAAATTCTGTAATCTTTATCGAAAACGATCGTTTCTTCAACGTGTTTATTGTATTCGGCAAGATATCTTCTTCTGTCCCTTATTGCTTTTCCGGTAGATAAAACTTCCATAAAGTCCTTAGGGTCGAGTATGCGGACTATCTGATCGCCCAAAACGTCGGAAGCCGATTTGATATTCATAATTTTTCTTGCCGCTTTATTTATCTGCTGAACTTCTAAATCTTCGTTGAGTACGATTAGTCCGTTAGGCGTGTTGTTTACGATATTGTCCGAAAAACTTTCCGCTTTATCCTTTAAGTAAGGCAAACACATAGAGATTTCCGCCTTACCCTGATATACGGCAATAGCCTTTTCACGGCAACTGTTGTAACCGCAACTTCCGCAATTTAACTCGTCGGAAGGCTTATTTTTACCCATACGGCGCAAAATATCGGCGATTTCCGCTTCGCTTGGCATAGAGGATTTTTTGTCGATTACGCTGAAACTTTTTCTTAATTCTATACGGTCGTGGCTGTCTATCGGGAAGTCTTTATTTCCTGCGTAATTAGCAACCGCAAGATAATCTTTAACCGGAGAACGGTGGAATTTTTCCATAACCGGACCGCCGACGCAACTGCCGACGCAGGCTGACATTTCGATAAAACAATTATGTATTTTGCCTTCCTCCAACTCCTTTAAAACGGCAATGCAGTTTTCTACGCCGTCGATGGCAAGGTATTCATAACCGACTATGTTTGACATGGTCTTTAATATACCGCCCGTCGTCGGAAAAAACCTTGCGCGACTTTCATCGTTACTGTCGCTTTCCTTATCGATGACGATATTTTCCGCCGCCAGCCATTTTGTTAATTCTTCAAAGGTCATCGCCACGTCAACGTAGCCGTCATATGCTTGCGCTTCGTCCTTTTTGGAAAGACAGGGACCTATGAATACCACTTTGGCGTTGGGGTTGCGCTTTTTAATATCCATTGCGTGCGCCTGCATGGGGGAAAGTACGTCTGCAAGATACATAAGTTCTCTCGGATAATACTTTTGAATAAGCAAATTTACCGTATGACAGCAAGAGGAAATTATGACGTCGCGAGATTTATCGCGCATCATGTTTTCATACTCGGTTTTAACTATGGTTGCGCCGATTGCCGTTTCTTCAACGTCGTAAAAGCCTAACTGTTTCAGCGCTTTCGTCATGGCTTTGACGCCGATGCCGTCGTAATTTGCAATAAATGAAGGCGCCAAACTTACGTAAACGGGATCGCCCGATTGGATAAGCACTTTTACCTTTTCGGTATCGTCAACTATCTCCTTGGCGTTTTGCGGACATACAACGAAACAGTGTCCGCACAATATACATTCGTTACCTATAATACGCGCCTGATTTCCTGAAAATTTAATGGATTTTACAGGGCAGTAACGTATACATTTGTAACAGTTTTTACAGTTCGATTTCTTTAAAGTAAGACAATCCGCCATTATATTATCCCCTTATTTTAGATAAAACTTTGTCGTTGAAAAATTCTTGAAAGCCTTCTACGGTAACCCCCGTATACACGGTATCGTCAACGGTTACGGTTACACCGATACGGTTACACTTTCCCATACAAAAACTGCCTGCAAGGGTGATATCGTTATCAAGACCGTTTTCTTCAATGGCTTTTTGAAAAAGCTCGACTATCTCTTGCGAACCTTTTAAGTGACAGGAACTGCCTACGCATATCTGTACTATCATATTTATTTTACCTTTGCCAAAATTTCGGTATTGAAGAATTCTTCAACCGTTTCGGGCTTAACCGAATACAAAACTTCGTCAACGGTAACGCATACGCCCTTTTGGCAGTTGCCCATGCAAAAAGTACCGGATAAGTCTACAGATTCGTTAAGGTTATTTGTTTCTATAAGGTTTTGAAGTTGTTCTACAACCTGTCTGGAACCTTTAATATGACAGGAACTTCCGATGCAAACTACTACTTTCATTTTTATTATCCCCTTTTTTATTATTCAAAGTCAACAACTTGCGCCCAAGAAAGTAAAAATTCTCTTTCTTTTGCATTACCCGTTGCCGATTGCGAAGCCGCAACCAACGGCATCCATTTTTGTACGTATTGCTTTTTTGTACCGCTCTTTTCACAGAAAAGATCGAGATATTTTTTTGCCCCGTCAAAATCGCCGGACAGCCAAAATAGCAAGTAAGTCCTTGCCGCGTCCGCCGAAGCATTACCCTGTGTGGCGTGCGCCCAATCGATGATATAGGCGCCGTCTTCGGCAATTATTACGTTGGACGGATTATAGTCGCCGTGGCATAGTTTGTTATGCTTGGGCATGGATTCAAGCCTTGTGCAAAGGTCATAACGGGTGTTTGCGTCAAAGTCGGCTTCCGCTATTTTACGGCTCATTTTGTCCTTTAACTTGTTAAGTAGCGGATTTGTTTTTGAATGCATTTCTATCTGCAAATCCACGAAAAGTTCAAGGTATTCGTCCTTTTTATCGGGGTTTTCGGTCATAAGTTGCTGTAAAGTTTTACCTTTTATATACTTGGAAACTATAGCCCACTTGCCGTCGATGGTTAAAACTTCTTCGATTTTCGGAATTTTTAAGCCGGTTTCTTCTACCCTTGCCTGATTTAAGGCTTCGTTTAATACGTCCGCCTTGGAATATTCTTTGTTAAATACTTTTATACAAAGTTCGCCGTCACGGTATACGGTTTTGGTGTTTCTAACCGCTATTACTCTGTCAAGATTCATAAATTCCTCCTTATATCCTCTTGCCTCTGTGGGCTTTTACGTACTGAATTTTAGTGCTTTCGGCATCGACCGATTTAACGTCGGTATCGCGGTAAGGCATTTCGGTTTCGGTGTATTTTAGCCCGTAATAGGCGTTTAAATACATTTGTTTAATTTCGCTCATCAAAGGATAACGCGGATTTGCGCCCGTACATTGGTCGTCAAACGCCTGTTCGGTCATTTGGTCAAGACGGTCTAAAAAGTCCTTTTCGTCAACGTTGTAATCTTTGATGGTTTCCTTTATGCCGACCTGCTTTTTAAGGTCGGAAATTGCTTTGATTAAGCCCTGAACCTTTTCTTTGTCGGTTGAGCCTTTTATGCCTAAATAGTCGGCGACTTCGGCATAACGCTGTAAGCCCTGCGGATGGTCGTATTGAGAGAATGTTCCCATTTTAACGGGGGTTTCGCAGGAGTTGAACAGAATAACCTGTTCTATCATTAAAGCGTTTGCTATGCCGTGAGGCAAGTGATGGAAAGCACCTAACTTGTGCGCCATCGAGTGGCATACGCCCAAAAATGCATTTGCAAACGCCATACCTGCCATAGTGGCGGCGTTAGCCATCTTTTCACGCGCGACGACGTCGTTTTGTCCGTCGTTGTAAGCCCTTGGCAGATAGGTAAATATCATCTTTAAAGAGCGTAACGCTAAGCCGTCGGTATAGTCGGTTGCCATTACCGAAGCGTAGGCTTCTAAGGCGTGGGTTACCGCGTCGATACCGGACGCCGCGGTCAAGCCCCTTGGCGCGCTCATATGATAATCGGTATCGATAATAGCCATGTCGGGAAGAAGTTCATAGTCTGCCAAAGGATATTTTATACCGCTTTGTTCGTCTGTGATAACCGCGAAAGGAGTTACTTCGGAACCTGTGCCTGCGGATGTGGGAATAGCGATAAAATAAGCCTTTTCACCCATCTTGGGGAAAGTGTAAATACGCTTTCTTATGTCGCAGAAACGCATTGCCATGTCCATAAAATCAACTTCGGGATGTTCATATAATACCCACATGATTTTGCCTGCGTCCATGGCAGATCCGCCGCCCAAAGCGATAATGCAGTCGGGCGCAAACGCCGTCATCTTTTTAGTTCCTTCCCTTGCACATTCAAGCGTCGGGTCGGGCGCAACGTCGTAAAATGTATCGTGCGCGATACCCATTTCGTCAAGTTTGTCCGTAATGGGCTTTGTGTAACCGTTTTTATATAAGAAACTGTCCGTTACGATAAAGCAACGCTTTTTACCCATAACGTTTTTAAGTTCGTCAAGCGCAACGGGTAGACAGCCTTTTTTAATGTACACCTTTTCAGGCGTTCTGAACCAAAGCATATTCTCTCTCCTTTCCGCTACCGTTTTGATATTCAATAAATGTTTTACGCCGACGTTTTCACTGACGGAATTACCGCCCCACGAACCGCAACCGAGGGTTAACGACGGCGCAAGTTTGAAGTTGTATAAATCGCCTATACCGCCTTGCGAGGAGGGAGTGTTTACCAAAATACGGCAGGTTTTCATTCTGCTTTGGAAACGGGAAAGTTTTTCCTGTTCGGTTGCAATATTAAGATATATGGACGACGTATGTCCGTAACCGCCGTCCGCAACAAGCCTTTCAGCCTTGTTTAACGCGTCGGAAAAATCTTTTGCACGATACATAGCAAGTACCGGCGATAACTTTTCGTGTGCAAATTCTTCGGAAAGGTCAACGCTTTCTACTTCGCCGATAAGAATTTTTGTTCCGACGGGAACGGTTACGCCTGAAAGTTCGGCGATTTTCGCCGCTCTTTGACCGACGATTTTTGCGTTAAGCGAGCCGTTTATAAGTATGGTCTTACGCACCTTTTCCTTTTCGGCTTCGTTTAAAAAGTAGCAACCCCTTGCCATGAATTCGCTTCTTACGCCATCGTAAACCTTGTCGAGAACTATAACAGACTGCTCTGAAGCGCAAATCATACCGTTATCGAATGTTTTGGAGTGAATTATGGAGTTTACCGCCAAAACGACGTCTGCGGAATCATCGATGATTGCAGGTGTATTTCCCGCGCCTACGCCGAGCGCCGGCTTACCGCTTGAGTACGCCGCTTTTACCATTCCCGGACCGCCTGTTGCCAAAATTATATCGACTTCCTTCATAAGAAGGTTTGTTAAATCAAGACTTGGAACGTCTATCCAACCGATAATGCCTTCCGGCGCACCGGCTTCTACAGCGGCCTCTAAAACCACCTTAGCGGCCTCTATAGTGGACTTTTTGGCGCGCGGATGGGGGCTTATGATTATACCGTTACGGGTTTTTAAAGAAATTAGCGTTTTGAAAATCGCCGTCGAAGTAGGGTTGGTGGTGGGGATTACCGCACCGACTACGCCGATAGGTTCGGCAATTTTTTTGATACCGAAAGATTTGTCTTCTTCCAACACGCCGCAGGTTTTTGTGTTGCGGTAGGCGTTATAAATGTATTCGGAAGCAAAGTGATTTTTGATAACTTTGTCCTCTACTACGCCCATGCCGGTTTCTTCTACGGCAAGTTTAGCAAGAGGAAGCCTTGCCTTGTTTGCTGCCGTTGCGGCGGCTAAAAAGATTTTGTCTACCGCTTCCTGAGAATAGGTGGAAAATTCCTTTTGAGCCTCTCTTACTTTGGACAGTAATTGTTCGAACTTTTCGACCGAGTCGACTATCCCGTAAGTTTTGTTTGCCATTTTTTATATCTCCTAAAAAAAATTATTTCTTAATTTATGTTTGGCGGAAATTTGTCGTAATAACTTAATCCTGCCTTAATGTGGTTAAGTGCGCAAGCGATAAGGCTAAATCTTCACGCTTGTAGGCAACCGATTTAGGTACTTTTAAATCAATGGGGGCGAAAGACCAAATGGCGGTTATATTGTTTTTAACCATCATATCGCACACCTTTTGCGCCTCGGTTTCGGGTACGGCGATTATGCCCACTTTTATATCGTTGCGGTAACAGAAAAGGTCGAATTCCGAAACGTCGTAAATGTTTTTTGATGATGAATGTTCGGATACAACCTGCGTATTTTTATCGAATAGGGCTACGATTTGTATGCCGTATAACGAAAACCCTTTGTAACCGTACAGCGCAAGCCCTAACTTGCCTGCGCCGACTATTACCGCAGGACAGTCTGTTTTGACGTTTACATAGTCTTCAAGACAACTTATTAAATCTTTGGTTATGTAACCGACTTTGGGTTTACCGTTTCCGCAAGCGGCGGAAAGGTCCTTTCTTACCTGAACCTCTCCAAACGAAAGGGCTTTGGCTATGAAGGTTGCGGAAATAGTCTTTTTATCCTTAACGGTCTTTAGATAAGCGAGATATTGCGGTATTCTGCCGAGCGTTGCTTTTGAAACGGATAAGTTCATAACCATTCCCCCTTTTTCGACAAAATTATAACACAGTGATTTTTATTTGTAAACTAATTTTAAGGCATTTCGATAATATATTTATCGATATAATATTTACCTGTTAAAAATCCTGCATTTTATCTATGATTTTTATTAAAAAATTTTTATTTTAAAAGCCGAAACGGTACAATTTGATAAAGTTTTTTGCTAAAAACAACCTTTTTTGAAACAACTTTTTCGATTTTTATCAAACTTTGTCTTTTGGATAATTTTTCCGTTTACAAATAAAAAACTTACTTGATAAATTTACTATAATTTTATTGATTTATTTAAAGATTTTTGATATAATATATGAGCGTAAAAGGGCGTTACCTTTATTTTTTATCGGCTACAAGGAAAACAATGAAAAAACAGAATAATAACCCCGTTTTTCTGGTGGCGGACACCATTGATAAAGGGTATTACGACATTTACAACTTTGAAAAGGGCGGACTTGCAAATTGCAGGGATTTGGGCGGTCTTAAAACCAACGACGGAAGAATGGTTAAGTCGCTTAGATTTATAAGAAGCGGTAAACTTTGCAAACTTAAGAAAAAGGACGTTAAAGGCTTAAAGGACGCTAAAATTAAAACGATTGTAGACCTTAGAATGGAAAACGAAAAGGTCAACCGTCAAGACACGGTTATAGAAGGCATTAAATACATTAACATACCTATAGTTTGCGCAACCTTGCCCGGTATCACTCGTGAAAAAAGTATGTACCGCATTATGAAGGACGAATCGGAACTGCTGAAAAAACAGTATGCTACCGCAGACGATTACATGATGGGACTTTACGACCTTATACTTTTCTCGCCTGCCACCCAAAAACAGTTAAAACACTGCCTTGACGTTATTATGAATACCAAAGGTTGCGTTTTGTGGCACTGCTCTGCGGGTAAAGACAGGGCAGGTATTGTGTCTATGCTGGTTTTAGGTATGCTTGACGTTACCGATTACGACATTATTAGCGACTATTTGACGTCTAATAAAGCGCAAAAATTTAAAAAGGCAATGCAAAGATTTGCGCTTATCGTTTATACTATTTTTACTTTCGGGTATAAGTTCAGAAACATCCTTTTTGCTATGCTTGACGCAAAAGTCGAGTACATCACCCACCTTTTGCAAGGCATTAAAAGTAAGTACGGTTCTATTGAAAACTATTGCGTTGAGGCTTTAAAGATTTCTAAGGAAAGCATAAACGAATTCAAAGAAAAAAATCTAATTTAATTATATTTATCTTAATTTACAAGTAAAACCCCGTCGGAGCAGACGGGGTTTTTTGATTTTTGTTTAATTCGATTTTAAAGTTTTACTTTTTTAAAGTTTTTCTATTTTTTAACGGTTTTATTGGTTTTTAAAATAAATTCAGTTATCCTTTGATAGCCGGTTTCGTTGGGGTGAAGCCCGTCGCCAAAGCAACTTGCCAAATCCTTAGTGGTGAAAAGTTTAAAGGTGTTAAGAAGCCTTGCGTTGTACCTATTTGCGCCGAGGGCTAAAGCCTCGTTATAATTGCTTAACTTAATCGAACCGAAGTTTGACGGGTCCCTTACCATAATGTTCATTATGATTACGTCGACGTCGGGGTTTTGATTATATATCTCGGTCATGCCGTAATTTAAACCGGAATAGAAGTTTTGGTCGGTTTTTCCGTCGGCAACCATTACATCGTCCGGGTTACCGATGGGAACTTGCTCCCATAAATCGTTGGTGCCGTACCAGACGAAAATTACTTCCGCATTTTTTATATCTTCCTTATGGTCGGACACTGCGCCCGGAAAGGACTTGTATACAAACCTTTCATCGGAAGTTGGCAAATAAGCCATTGTACCACCCGACCAAGCGGTGTTTACTATGCTTGAAAAATGACAAACCTCGTTTAACATTGGTACGTGGTTATAGCCGAGACTATCGGAAGAAGGTGTTTCCTGATAATCGCCGTTTGGATATTTTGCCCAGTTATGCGTAATACTGTCGCCGAAAAACATTACCCTTTTGCCGTAAAGATAGCCTGCGTCAACGGTGTTTAGCCTTGCGCCGTATTTTTGACGGTTTACAACGTGTACCATTACCTTTTCCGTTTTGTTATCGGAAAATTTAACTGTTGCTTCTTCAGACGTAATGTCTTTGCAAGAAGCGGTGGTAATAATAAAATCTTCCATCGTAAAGGACGTAGCGGTGGTTTCGACCGTAGCGTTAACGGTGGAAATTTTTTCATATTTATACTGCTGTTTAAGATTATATACAGCGTTTTCATTTATGTAAATAACGCGGTCATATCCTTTGTCAATCTCTTGCAACTGCTCTTCCATAGTCTTTGGGGGTGTTTGATCTTCACCGGTAGATCCGCTATTCAAACTTGGGTTGCAACCGCAAAGAAGGCTTACGCCCAAAATGGATGTAATGACACAACAAATAAACTTTTTCATATTTTTACCCTTCTCATTATATTATATTGACAGAACTACCTTTCTGCCGAAACTATCGCAAATAAAACCCTTCCCTTCAAGTTTTATTTGTTATAATTATATCACAGAATTTTTGTCCCTTCAATACCTTTTGAAAAAAATTTTCATAATTTATAAAAATAATTTTCAAAAATAATGGGTAAGATGTAAAAAAGGCGTTGCCGTATAGCAACGCTTTTTATTATGCACAAGTAGGAATAACAATTATAATAAGGTATAACACCGCTAAAATGCCCAAAACCACGCACATCGGCAATATCATAAGTTTTACCGTAGACCAGTAAGTATTCCACTTGTCGCGGAACCTTGACGGAACTTTAGGCGTGTTATTTTTGCTTTTTTGAGAGTTGTTCGGCAACATACCGTTAAAGGTACTGCCAACACCGCTCATATCGCTTATAGTGGAATTATCGTCGTAATAAACAACCTTTTCCTTATTTTTTTTTGACTTTTTCTTACTCATCTTGATCATCTACAAAGTGGCAAGCCACGAAGTGTCCTTTGGAATATTCCTTATATTCGGGACAAATATGCTTACAGATTTCCTGTGCTTTGGGGCATCTTGTGTGGAACTTACAACCTTTGGGCATATTTGCAGGCGAAGGAATATCTCCTTTTAATATAACCCTTTTGGACTTTGCTTCGGGATCGGGATTAGGTACCGCAGAGAAAAGCGCTTTGGTATACGGATGCAAAGGCTTACTGAAAATATCTTCCTTATTTCCGAATTCTACCATAGAACCTAAGTACATTACGCCGATTTTATCGGAAATGTACTTAACGACGGATAAATCGTGTGAAATAAATAGGTAAGTTAACTTTCTTTCCTTTTGAAGTTTCTTTAAAAGGTTGATTATCTGCGCCTGAATGGATACGTCAAGCGCGGAAACAGGTTCGTCGCAAACGACAAGTTTCGGGTTTACCGATAACGCCCTTGCTATACATATACGCTGACGCTGACCGCCTGAAAATTCATGCGGATATCTTTCATAATAATAGTCGCGAAGTCCGCAGGATTCCATTAAGTCCAAAACATAATCTTTAACCTTTTCTTCGGGAACGATTTTGTGGACTAAAACAGGTTCAGCCAAAATACCGCCGACGGTACTTCTTGGGGGAAGCGATGAATAAGGGTCCTGAAAAACGATTTGCATTTCCGTCCTTAACGAACGCATTTCCTTTGAAGAATAACTTGCGATGTCCCGTCCTTTGAAAAAGATTTGTCCGGAAGTAGGCTGGTGAAGTTTTAATATGGTTCTGCCCATGGTAGTCTTACCGCAACCGGATTCGCCGACTATACCTAAAGTTTCCCCTTCGTGAAGGACAAAAGATACGTCGTCAACCGCTTTTAGTACGGATAAGGGTTTGCCCATTACCGTCTTTTTTAAGACGAAGTGCTTTTTTAAGTGTCTGACTTCCAAAATGGCGTCGGGGTCGGGTGGCAAAAGTTTATCTTCTTCAGCCTTATTGTCCCTTTCCGCCTGTTCTTTTAAGGCTTCTTCCTCATCGTTAAAGGAGGCAAATTCCTCGGTATTGAGTTTTTCGTTAATGTTTTGTTCCATGTTAATCTTCCTTAGATTCGTATAAATGACATGCAACGAAGTGCGTGGGACTTACCTGACGCATGCAAGGGTATTCTCCCGAGCATTTATCCGTACAGTAACGGCACCTTTCCTTAAAATAGCAGTAGTTTGGCATATTGATAGGATTGGGAACGTTGCCCGGTATATTGTATAAAGTGTCCGTCGACGAATTCATGGTAGGCTTGGATTTTTGTAAACCTTTGGTGTAAGGATGCATAGGATTACGGAAAATTTCAAGCGCAGTACCTTGTTCGATTATCCTGCCTGCGTACATTACGACAACGTAATCCGCCATTTCGGCAATAACGCCAAGGTCGTGTGTTATTAGCAAAATCGAGCCGTTTATGCGGGTTTTCAGGTCATTAAAAAGGTCCAAAACCTGTGCCTGAATGGTTACGTCAAGCGCAGTTGTAGGTTCGTCCGCTATTATCAAACGAGGTTCGCACGCAAGAGCCATTGCTATCATAACACGCTGACGCATACCGCCGGAAAGTTCATGCGGATAAGAGGCATAAACCCTGTCCGGCATGGCGATACCGACCATATCGAGCATTTCGATTGAACGCTTTTTTGCGGTTTCTTTTGTGGCGCCGGGGATATGTAATAAAGTTACTTCGTCAAGTTGGTTGCCGATGGTAAATACCGGATTAAGACTGGTCATAGGTTCTTGGAAAACCATGGAAATCTGTCTTCCGCGAAGTTTATACATTTCTTTAATCGGCATTTTTGCTATGTCGTAGACGGCTTCGACCTTTTCGTAACCCTTAATTACGGGTTTATGAGTTTCTTTGCCGTTTTTATCGACAACGGTTTCGTAAACAATTTCACCGTTTTCGTCGGTTTCGTAAGTGGGAACAGGTCTGCCTTCTTCGTCCGTTTTATAGTCATAGGCTTTAAACCTGATACTGCCGTCAACGATTTGACCTGACGGGCCTTGCAAAAGACGCATAACGGACATTGCCGTAACCGACTTACCGCAACCGGATTCTCCTACTACGCCTACGGTGGAGTTAACGGGAATGTTGAAGGTAACGCCGTTTACCGCTTTAACTACGCCTTGGTCGGTGAAAAAGTAGGAATGAAGATTTTCAACTTCCAAAACGTTGTTTTCGTCCTTCATAACGGACATATATTCTTCCGGCGGAACTTTACGGTTTTTAGCCTTTTCAAGCCGACGCATTTCCTGGGCGTTGGCTTTTGCGATTACCTTGATTTCTTTACCGGTAAGGTAATGCTTTTTGGCTTCTTCCTGCCTTTCGTTTTTTTTGAATTTACTAAGAATGCTTTTGAAACCCATTTGTTATCTCCTCTGCTTGGGATCGAGAGCGTCTCTTAATCCGTCGCCGATAAAGTTGAAGCCCAAAACCGCTATAAATATACAGATTCCCGGAGGCCCCCATACGTTAAAATGGTTCTGTAAAATATCGTTACGTTTGGAAATGATTTCTACCATGGTACCCCAGGACGACAGCGGTGCAGGAACACCGAGGTTTAAGTATGACAAAGTGGATTCATACAAAATCATACTGCCGAGCGATAAGGTCATGGAAACCAAAATCTGCGGTAATATATTGGGGATTAAGTGTTTGAAAATCTTCCTCGGGGTGGAAAAGCCCATTGCTTCGGCGGCAACCATATACTCTTGCTCTCTTAAGAAAAGTATTTGACCGCGGACAAGCCTTGCCATACCCGTCCAGGAAAACAGCGACAAAAGCCCCATAAGTACGTAAATGTAATATTCCGAACGGACGCCGATAGCCTCTAAAACGGTACCTAAAATCAACATTAGCGGTAAGGTAGGCAGACACATAAAGATATCGCATATCCTCATTATGATGTTATCGACGATTCCGCCGTAATAACCTGCCAAACCGCCCATAATAATGCCGAGTGCCGAAGTTAAAAATACCGCCAAAAAACTTATCATAAGCGAACGTCTTCCGCCGTACATAAGCCTTGCAAAGATATCCATACCTGCTTCGTCTGTACCTAAAAAGTGGGTTGAGGAGGGGTCTGCAAGTTTGTTGATATCGTTACCGGAAACTACTATTTGAACGAATTCGTTACCGGCTTCGTCGGTTACATCGTAAGTAAAATAGTCTTTTGCTCCCGTTCTGTCGGAATCGGTTTCCCCCCATTCGTTATAGAAAACGGGACCGAGCCAACAGAAGGCAAACAGCGCTATAAGCATTATTAGGCCCGCGATGGATAGTTTGGAACGTAAGAAACGTCTTACGACCATACGACCGGGCGACATTAACTTGATATTTTTATCAAGCGGCTTATCGGTGTCTACGGATAAATCTTCATCCAAAACTTCTTGTTCTAAAATCTTTTCTTCTTCCATAGTAACACCTTTAAGCAAGTTTTACGCGCGGATCGACTACCGCATACATTAGGTCGGCAAGTAATACGCCTATTACGCTTAATACCGCAAGGAACATATTGTACGTCATAATGACGGGAATATCCCCTTGCGTCATGGCATTAAGCGCGTAACTGCCGATACCCGTTAAGTCAAAGACCGACTCGGTTATCATTGCGCCTGAAAATAGGGACGGGATAAGCCCTGCTAAACTTGTTACCAAAGGAATCATGGTATTACGGAAAGCATGCTTATAGATAACTTTGGATTCCTTTAATCCCTTTGCCCTTGCTGTACGTATGTAATCGGCGTTTAAGACTTCGAGCATGTTGGTTCTCGTCATTCTCATACGGGAACCTATGCTCAAAATAACTACCGTCAAAATAGGCAGGAACATATGCTTCAGGAAATCGGAAATTTCCATAAACTTATTCGTATAGTTGATATTAGGGTCCTTCATGCCCGATACGGGGAACCAACCGAGTTTGTTGGCAAACAGGTTTTTAAGCATCTGTCCAAAGAAGAATGACGGAAGCGATATACCTATAAGTACCAATACCGTAACCAAATAGTCGCGGAAGGAATACTGGTGGGTTGCCGCCGTTACGCCTAAAGGGATAGCGATTAAAAACTCGAACACGGTTGCGATAGCCGCTACGAAGAAAGAGGTACCGATTCTGTCCGCGTTGAAGATTTCGCTCAAAACGGGACGGTGGTTTATAAAACTGGTACCAAAGTCCAGACGGAGCA
Source organism: uncultured Clostridia bacterium (assembly GCA_945638575.1). Taxonomy (GTDB): domain Bacteria; phylum Bacillota; class Clostridia; order Christensenellales; family Borkfalkiaceae; genus UBA4636. The sequence continues at coordinate 87,990 of CALZDP010000001.1, forward strand.
CGTTGCCGAGCCAGGTAAAATAGCCCTGCAAAATACTGCCGTCAAGACCGTACGAGCGGTACATTTCCTTAACGAATTCTTCACTGACCGTAATACCCGTTTGCGCCAAGTTTGCGATTTTGGATTCGATAAAATCGGCAGGCATACAACGGAGTAATGCGTAAAGAATCATGGAAACCCCTAAAAGTATTAAAATGGAAATTCCAATTCTTTTTAGTATATATTTAAACATTTTTTACCTAATTTCGCCGAAAATCGGCGGTGATTTGTTTTATTATTTAACTAATTCGAGTTCCCAAACTTTTTCTAAGGGAGAAGTGTACGGGTTGACGTTTGTCTGGAAGCCCTTAACGGTGCTCGAATTATACGCGTAAAGATTTTGACGTTGATATACAGGCATTTCTACCGCTAATTCGAGAACGTACCACATTGCCTGTTCGTAAAGTTCGGTACGGGTATCTTGATCGGTGGTTTCACGCGCTTCGTCGATTATATTGCTGAGTGCGTTGATGATACGGTTTTCTTTACTATAGGTGGTTGTATCGGCTTTGATTTCACGATAGCCCCAAGCGTAAACGGAGGTTGCCGAGGAATTTTTGTGGTAAACCTGATACATATCGGGATCGATTGTGGAACCCCATGCAGCCGCCCATACGGAAAGTGAACCGGTTGCAAGTTTTGTTAATGCGTAAGAGTCCGCTTTAACTTCGATATCGAAACCGCAACTGTCTAAAATTTCTTTAGCCTGTAAGAATACGGGGTAGCAAGGGTGCTCGGATATAGAAGAACCTGCGATGGTGAAGGTTATCTTTAAGGAGGAATCCCCTTCCGATACGCCTGCGGCGTTCATATACTTTTTAACCTTTGCTACAGCATCGTCTCTATTTATCCACTGAGTGTAATCGTGTCCGTTCTGTTTGGACTTTCTTTCTGCTTTGTTATCCCAAGGATAAGCCCAGCTTTCCATTGACATAGGCCAATCGATGTTGAATGCGGTACCTCTCTTGTAATATTCAAGTGCAAGACTTGTCTGCATAGCGCTCATTATAGCCCTACGAATGTCGATATCCGTAACCTTACCGGCGTTAATGCCGATATAGCCGTAACCTAACTGCCATGAGAACATGGATTTGATGCCCTTGGATTCTAAACCTTCCAATCTTTCGGAGTTGTCGATTGTAAACTGCGGAGTGATATAGTCTACTTCGCCGTTGGCAAGTTTATCGATTGCGTTGGTTGAACTTACTACTTGGAAACGAACTTTTTCCGTTTTAACGGGGAACATAAAGTTATTGTTTGCCTTGAAGTAAACAACTTTGCTGCTTACGAAATCTTCACCATTGGGGTTATCGCTGTTGTTGATGTCGCTTGCCTTGTAAGGACCTGCGCCCATAGGGATTTCTTGATTACGCTGAGACTGAATGGTCTTGCTTTGGAAGTCGGAATCGCCCCATTTAACGCCGAATTTGTTGTTTACGATATCAACCTGCTGGTCGCTGTAATAGTGAACGGGCGCAACCGTGAAACCGAAGTTGTAAATTGCCTTGGGGTCAACGCCGTTTACGGTTATTTGTAATACGTCGTAAGTGTTGGCTACGGTAGGTACGCCTTCAGCGCTATGTTCACGTGCAACGTTATAAGTAGTGCCGTTAATGATAACTTGCCGGTCGCTTCCGGTGTGTCCTAAAGATACGATACCGGAAATGTTGGGAATGGGAAGTTCGCCTTCCTCTAAGTTTGCGTGGAGCAATACGTCTTTTGCGTCAGCGGTAAACTGAGTACGAAGCGTACCCGAAGTACCCCATTGAGTTAAAATGTTTATAAACTCGGTTTTAACGTTATCGTTGTAGATAAGGTTAATGGCTTCCTGTTCGGTTTTTTCACGATCGCCGTTTTTAGCCGCTACTTCGTTTTCAAAACGTAAAATCTTGTTTTTATCGTCACGGCTGGTGCCTTCGATTTTAGCGTATACGGGGGTGATTTTGCCTTCGTAAAGAAGGAACTTAAAGACGTCGCTTTCGAGTTTTGCGGAATGTTCTTTGTAAGGTTCCTTAGTTAAATCGAAAGATTCTTTAGCGGCGTTAAAGTCGGACTGAAGTTCTTTTTTGAAGGTTTCAAGCGCGAATTCATAGTCTTCTTTAAGTTTTGCGTTAAAGTCGATGGAGTCCCATTTGCTTTCGTTGGCAACTGCCTGTTTGTAACCGATGGATACAGACCAATTATCGATAGCGTTCTTCATTGCGGTTTCGTCTAAACTGTAAGAGTTTTGACTGCCCTGAATAAGACCGTTATCCATATAAACGTTTTGGAGTTCCAAAAGTCTGTTTACGGCGTAAGCGTCGGCAGTAAGAGATAAAGTAGTTTCCGCTTCTTCACCGCCGCTTGATAGGTTTTGTTGTGTTCTGTATTCGGTAAGACCTTTAATGTCGATGGAATACATAGTAGAAGAACCTGTGTAAACGGGGTCTAAATATTCGTACATATTGAAGAGTACGTCGTTCATTGTTAAGGGCTTACCGTCGGAAAATTTAAGACCGTTTTTAATAACGAACGTGTAAACGGTTTCGTCGGCTTTCTCCTCTACTTTATAATCCTTTACGACTGTTGCGTAATCGTCGCCGGCAACCGTTTTACCGTTACTGTCGGTAGAAAGCATGCCGATTTGAGTCATACCGATTACGTCTTGGTCGGCACCGGAAGTTGCGTAGAACGGGTTATATAAACCGCTTAATTCTTCGCACATTAAGGTTATAGTATCTTTGGTATTGCCTTTACCGCAAAATACCGCGGTTAAGGTAATACTTGCAACCAAAACAACCGCTACTGCAGATGCGATGATGGCAATAAGTTTCTTTTTACTCATTTTGTCCTCCAATAGAAATTGTGTAACTTTCCTGATCGTATTTATTGATTCCGCCAACGGCGATATTCAGATAACCATCGCTGTCTACGGTAACTTCCTTTTTAAAGTTGTAATTGTATTCCGGCGGATTAGAGCCGTAACTTAACTTACCGTATATGGTAAGAGTAATGTCGTTTTCGTTGTATGTAAGTCCTGTAACGTCGCCGCCTGCCAACACGTTTATGGTTGATTTTGCGTTACCTACGGTGTTTAAAGAAATTGCGCCTATTTTAAGGTTTAACGCCCCCGCTAAGGTAATGCTTACGTCTGCACCGTTACTTATATCGCCTGCGACCAAACCGTAACTTCCGCCGTTTATACGGCCGGTAGCGGCATAGTCGAAAGTAAGATTTTCAATAGTTAAGTCTTTGATAACGGCACCGCTTGCGATACTGCCGAACAGTCCGCCGCATCTTGCGCTTGCAGAATTAAACGTAACGTTTAAATTACTGATTTTGTGCCCGTTGCCGTAAAATTTACCTTCAAAGGCGTTGTACTTTAAGGCGTTCGGCCATTCAACCGAAGTAAAATCAAGGTCGCTGTTTATGTAATAAATCCCGTCGGCATCGCCGTTTTTGCTTAATTCTTCGGCGGTTTGAATTTTATAAATAACGCCGTCTAAAAACTTAACGTAAATGTTTTGTACGCTGTTTACCGCCTTACCGCTTTCTAAATCGACGCTTCCTTGATGTGTAAAAGATTGGTCGATTTTTTGAGTACATTGGGAATCTAAATAAGCGGAATCGAAGGTGTAGCCTTCTCTTTGGGGGAAGTCGTAACTTCTTCCGTCCGAGTAAGCGGTTTTATAGTTCATTGCACCGCTTTCGTACTTAGGCATAAAAATGGTATCACGGTCGGAAGTAGTGCTTCCTTCGGCATTTGTCGCCTTGTAGTCGAAACTTGTGGTTGCATACTTAGTCCATTGACCGTCCTGTTGATAATAGTAATCGAAGGAATAGTAAGGAACCCAACCTGCGTAAAGGGTGATAGAAACCTCTTTATCACCGTTTAAATCTACATCAATGGTGTCGGTTTCAAAGTCCCAATAATCGGAATAGGAAGTACAAGCGGGATAACCGGCTGCCAAAGGGTCGGTCCCCTTAACGTAGTAGATACCGTCGATTTCTTCCAATACCCTGTCATTCCAGTCGAGAACGTTGCCGTCGGCGTCCTTTTTGAGTTCCCTCGATTTATACCAGCCTGCAAAAAAGTAGCCCTGCATGGATAAAGTTACGGGGTCGCTTCCGCCCGAAGGACGAAGTTTTGAAGTAGGTTCGGTAAGTTTTATATGTACTTTGCCGTCGCTGTCTGCCGTAAATTTATCGGGATTGAACATATCGACTAAGGATACTGCCTGACTTCCGATATAGTTTCCGCCGTTGCCGTTATAGGTTACCTGTACGGTATAACCCATTTCCTTGTATTTGTCGATTTCGGTCATGTCAGAACACCCGATAAGCGCAATTGAAAACAGCATAGCGAATATTAAGATTAAAATAACCTTTGAATTTTTCATTGTCAAATTCCTTTAAAATGCCAATTACTTGTAACCCACCGTCCCCTTTTTATCGGGGACGGTTAGGTTGTTTGTTATTCAGCCTTTTTATCGGCCTTTTTGTCAGATTTTTTACCGCTCTTTTTTTGCCAGAGAACGTAAACCAAAATTGCGATACCTAAGCCGAGGATAACACCTGCCGCCGTCATTATTGCAACGAAGTAAGGCGTTTCGGTGAAAGGCTTTTTCTGCGGTGTGGGATCAACGGGATTTACGGGTTCTTGCTGTTGACCTTTAAGGTAGTTTAGAACGGATTCTGCTTGAGTAAGTTTGCTGTAGTTTGTAACTAAGGACTTTTGTTCGGTTGAAGCAATCGCGTCGTACGCCGTCCTTGCGGTTCCTATGACTTCTTCTGAACTTAGTGAGATGCTTTCCGGAATAGCGTCGATAAGTTTTATTACCTGTTCGGTCTGTTCCGTCTTTGCAGGACTGCCCTTAGAGAAGTTGCTGAAGTATTTGTTGAATATGAATGTGTCGTAATACTGTCCGTTAGAGGGCGCAACCATGGTAATGTTTTGGGTTACGTGTCCTACGTAATCGGCAAAGTTTGCGCCGAAGTAGAAGTTGTTAAACCTTGAAGTTACGTTCCACATATAGTAATCGGTGATGCCGATACCTTCGTGGTTACCGAGGTTACCCGATATTGGCAGGTTGTTGTAGGTTAATACGCTTTCGTCGTAGGCTTCTTCCAAAATAGGAGCGGTTAAGCCTAAGAAGGTTACAACGGAAAGATTTTCCATGTCGTAGAAGGCTTTATGTCCTATCGATTTTAAGGTTGTGGGAAGAACTACGCTTGAAAGTTTAGATCCTGCAAAGGCGTTTGCGGTGATTCTTGCGGTGCCTTCCAAAACGGTGTAGGAGCCGCGTTCGCTTGCGACAGGGAAAGATACGAGTTCAAAACTGCCGTTGGGGAGTTTTTGATAAAGCACGCCGTCGCGAACGAAAACGGTTTCGGAAATATCGTAATCGTTTTGATATTCCTGACCGATAACCTTTCCGCCGAACTCGATATCAACTGCTTTGCCGTAAGATTTAATTTGACAGCCGCTAAAGGGGTTTTCACCGAGAGAAGCGAGCGCTTCACCCAAAGTAACTTCGGTCAAAGCGGAATCTTCAAAGGCAAAATCACCGATAGATTGAATACTTTCAAGGTTTATCGAAGTAAGTTTTGTACCTGCAAAAGCACTTTCGCCGATAGCGGTTACCATGTCTAAATTTTCAACTGCGGTTAAGCCGTAGTTATAGGCAAAAGCGAAGTCGCCAATCGTTGTTAAGGATGCGGGAAGGGTAACTGTTTTTAAGGTTGCCCTTGCAAACGCACCTGCGCCTATCATAGTTACGTTAGATAAATCCATTTCCGTAACGGAGGCTTTTACGAATGCGTAATCGCCTAATTCGGTAACGGTTTCGGGTAAATCGATTTGTTTAAGGGACGTGCAGTATGCAAATGCCGCTTCGCTGATGGCGGTAAGATTTTGATTGAAGATAACTTCGGTTAACGCATCGTTGTAAGCAAATGCGCTTACGCCGATTTCTTCAACGTTTCGAAGATCTAAGGTCTTGATACGCGGTGCGTAACTTGAATACATATAACCGGTGATTTTTACTTCGCCGTCTACGTACTGCCTTTCGTAAGCGTTACGCCAAACACTCTTACTGAGCCAGAAATCATTCATTCTGTTGCCGGAGAATGCGTAGTCGCCTATCTTCTTTACGGTTGAAAAATCTACTTCCGTTAAAGCGGTGTCGTTATAGAAAGCCCTTACGCCGATCTCTACATCCTGACCGAAGGTCAAGTTTTTAAGATTGATGTTATTTGCAAAAGCAGCCATACCGATTATCGCATTATCGCCTATCTCAACCGTTTCGAGTTTGGAGATCGAACTTGCTTCCACGTTGTAGCGGTAATATGCATAAGTTTCCAAAACGTTGCCCTCGTCGTCCTTAACGACGTAGTCATACCTGGTGTAGTAATTTTGATTCAAACTACCGGTACCCTCGTAACTGTTGTCGTTCATAGGACAGAAGAAAGCGCCTTCACCGATAGTTACGTTATTGCCGATGGTAACCTTTCTGAGGTCCGGCATAAGCGCGAACGCATAATCGTCTATAAAGCAGTTGTCGGGAATGGTAAGTTCTTTGATGTAAGTTGCATAGAAAGCGTACTTACCTACCTTTTTAAGACTGCTTAGGTTGGGTGAAACTTTCAAGTTTTGGTCACCGAAGAATGCGTAATCGCCTATCGCGGTTGCACTGTTTAATGCGACTTCACCTAAGTTTGCACAACGCGCAAAGGCATAGTTTGCAATGGTTTGTACGTTGTTTGCGATAATTTTGAATACCTTTTGGTTGCCGGCAAACGCGCCAACCGCAATGGAAGTAGCGTCAGTTTCGATAACGTTTGCCCTACCGTCGATGACGCTTCCGCCAAACTTAGGAGCAACCAAAACAAGTTCTTTGCTGTCCCCTGTAACTTTATAGATTATTGCGCCGTCGTTACCGAGGGTTAAGGTCTGGTTAAGCGGACTTAAATTGAATTTAGCAACGTTGGTGCCTGCGAATGCGTATTCGCCGATAACCGCTACGTCTTTACCGAGCGTTACGTCGGTAAGTTTCGTGCAGTCTGCAAACGCATAGGATGAAACAACCGCCGCGTTGATGTTGATGGATTCTAAGTTGTCGCAGTTTGCGAAAGCGCTTGCACCGATTTTAATCTTTTCCGCGGCAAACTGAACGTCGACCAAAGCGTCGTTATTTAAGAATGCCCCGATGCCCAACGATTGAGAGGACTGCGGTAAAGAAACGTAGTTTAAAGTGCAGTTTTCAAAGGTGTAGTTACCTATTGATACTACGCTTGCAAGGTTTATCTCTTCCAAAGGACAGTTGTAGAAAGCCTTTTCGTTGATAAACTTAGCCTTTTCAAGGTTAATCTTCTTCAAAGAAGTGCAGTTATAGAATGCGCCGACGCCTATCCTTGTTAAGGTTGAAGGAAGGACGACTTCTTCAAGTGCGGTAAGGTTTGCAAATGCGTAGGAGTTAATGTCGGTTACGCCTTCGGGGATAACTACTTTGGTAATGGTGTCTTCACCGATAAACTGCTGTTTGATAAGATAAGGATCTTCTTCGTCGATAACGTCGGTTTCGGGGTCCTTATCAACGTATTCGTAATTAGAGAATGCGTAGTCGTAGATGGTGGTAATACCACGGTCGGAAGGAATAACAACCTCTCCGCCCAAACCTTTGTAGTTGTTAAGATATATTGCGTTGATAATGAAAGGATCTTTTACGGTGATGGCAACCCTTTGAGAGAACAACGTGGACTTGCCGTCAAAGTAAATGTTTACCATTACGTTGGTATTACCCTTTGTTTGAGCAACTATAGTACCGTCTTGGTCGATGGTGGCGATCTTTTCGTTACCGACCGAGAACCTTACTTCCGTACTGTCGGGGAAGTAGGAATCGAGCAAGTAATTTAAGGTTACGCTTTCGGACGGATACATAGAAAGGGTGTAACTGTCGCCGAAAGAATATTCACCGCCGGTTAAACCGATTTCCCTTTCGTCCGAGGATAAACCGTAATAGGCTTTATTAGTTTTGTAGCCCGTTAAGGTGAATTTGTTGACCGAAGGTACGGTATAACCGCCTACGTAACCCTCGTCGCCTTCCGCCAAAACAACTACTTCGACGTCGGCGGAAACGGTGTTGCCGTCTGCGTCTTTGCCGATAGCGGTTACGATTGCGGTACCCGATGATTTTGCGATAATGGTTTGGTTAACTACGTCGCAAACGTTGTCGTCGGAAGCGGTAAAGTCTAAAGTTTCAATCCAACTTGACGACGGATAAATATTGAGTATGGAAGATAATTCTTTAGTTTCGTTGGGGCTTAACTTTAAAGTGTCCTCTGCAAAATACATGGCTTTAACTTCATCGGGAAGTTGAAGTTCGTAAGTAGCGGAGTTCATTGCGTAGTCGTAGCAAGTTACCGTATAAGAATTGGTGTTTTCAACCACTTCCAAAGTTCCGTCGGCTAAATATCTTGCGCCTATGGATTCTTTGATTCTGGAAACGTAGTCGGTAAGTTCGACGGTTACTAAAGAAGTAGAGTTAAACGAGGAGTATACCGGCGTTACGTATTTGCCGAAAGAGTTCATGCTGAAAAGGTACTTAGGATCTTCCGAAGGAATGATTTGACCTATTTGCATACCCATTGAGTAATGGTTGTCGTATACGTAAATGTCGGCAAAAAGTTTGGTCTTTTTGGTGCTTCTGTCGTATTCGGTACGGTAGTTTACATCGGTAATAACAGGCGCTTCAAAGTCAATGTATAGAGGGAATTCAAAAGTGTTTCTTACGTTCTTTTGATCTTCTTTTTCGCCATAGTCGATATAGGCTTGTACCGTAACGGTGTATTTTGTGTTGTTTTTAAGTTCGTGTTCCAAAACGCTGAACTCGGTATCTATCGAAGAAGCATAAATGGTCGTTCCCTTGCTGAATGACTTCATTTGATTGTATTCCGTTCTGTTGAAAATCACTCTGCCGGTTGCGTCTTCCGTAATGGTTATGTCAACCTGTTTTGCGTTACGTAAAAGTCCCGCATTGATGCTTCTTATGGTGTTAACCGTCCAGTTGCTGTCCCCCGTTTGGTTGGACAAAGAGATATGTTCCTTAGAAGCGGCAATTTTGACTGCCCTTGGATCCTGTACGAAGTAGTAACTGCCAAGTGTACTGATATAGTCGCTGTAAAGACCGCCTATAACCCTTGTTGCGTAGGCGTCCGGCATCATCTTGTCGTTATCGTCAAGACCTTCGTTGAGTTCGTCCTTGTTGGTGTCGTAATATTCTTCGTCGAAGATGGGCGCTTCCGTCCAGTCGCCGAAGAATGCGAGCATAGGAACGTTCATGTTTACTTCGGTACCGGAAACCGCTTCCATGGTGATGAAGCCTTCAACGTACATACCGTATGCGAAAGAGTCGAGCATGTACTGTTTGTCGTCTTCGGAAAGGACTATTTTTACGGTAACTTTTGCGGTTTGACCTGCGGAAACGCTGACGTTGTTGCCTTCTTTTGTTCCGCCGTTTACCGAAGTAACTTCAAACTTGGTACCGTTAAGCAGATAGCCGTCTTGCGTAACCGTGGTTTCGTCATGTCCGGTATAGGTGGAACTTACGCCTTCGGTCATCATAATAGCGTCAAGGGCGTAGGTTACGCTTGAAGCGCTTATGTTGGTGATGTCGAAAGTCATTTCGTAAACGCCTGTTTTTTGCTTGTCGTCGCCGAGTTCGAGTTTGGTTTTATCCATTGCGTCACCCTCTTTATCGTAAGTGGTAACGTAGGACGCGGTGTTGGTTGCGTTGTTGATGTTGATAAGACCGGCACCCTGCTTTCTTACCGCATAGGGAAGCCCGTTTTTATTCATAACGATATCCGCAGTGGACATCATAAGTTTGTTTACTAAAGAGTTGACCGTTTTACCGGTTAGGTTTTCACCGAAAGTACCGCTGTAAATTACGTACTGACGAATAAGCGCTGCCGCACCTGCTTGGTTAGGCGCCGCCATTGAAGTACCGGATAATCTTTCGTAATCCTGACCGGGAACAGCCGATAAAATTTCACCGCCGTGGGAAGTGATTTCCGGTTTAATCTTTAAGTCGGACGTCGGACCCCATGACGAGAAGTCGGACATGAAAGGACCTGCGGTATTCTTTTTGGAAACGGTAATGATACCGGTGGAGGCTTTTGCAAGTTTTTCGCCTTCGTCCTGAGAAATCGAGCAGACCGCACCGATATCGGCGCCGACCGACATGGATATCGTACCGGAAACGTTGTTGTAAATGATTATGCCCGCCGCTCCCTTTTCTTTTAAAGCGATTCTTACCTTGTCTTCAAAGGTGGTGATACCCCTTTTTACGAGGACGATTTTGCCGGCGTAATTATCTTCGGAATAGTCGGAAGATTTACCGATGCCCGGAATGGTTACGTACGGGAAGTCATAACTTTCGACGTCGCCTACTTCTTTTAAGATGTCGTTAACGAAACTCTTTTTCTGTTCGGCGTCGCTGGTGGAGGCTTCGGTGAAGTAAATTATGTCGCCGTCGTGAAGCAAATACGGGGTTTCCACACCGTCGACGGAAGCGACGGATAAAGGACCTACGTACGTGGACGGAGAACCTACCGTACCGGAATCCGGATTGGAAGTAAGCGGATTGCTACCGTTTTTATCCGAACCGAAGGTTGCGTTGTAGTCGTTGGAAGCGGCTGCGATAAGGGTTATGCCTTGTTCGTAAATCTTGTCGTAAATGTTGTTTACGTTTTCTTTATCCACTTCCCTCGTGAAACCGCAACTGGTACCTAAGGACATGTTGATTACGTCGACTTCTAATTTAACGCAGTCTTCTAACGCCGCTAAAATCCAACTTGTTTTTGCGCCCGTTTGGGTGTCGGAGAAAACCTTCATTATAGCAAGTTGAGCATTTGGCGCAACGCCTGTAATCGTATCGTCCTTGCCGGCGATGATGCCTGCAACGTGGGTGCCGTGTTCGGAGTTTATGGGAAGTACGTCAGGGTCCTTATCGCCGTAGTCATAGGCAAAAGGTACTTTTCTGTTTAAATAAACGTCTTCCGCAACAAGACCGCGAGTGGTTTCGGACGCCCTTGTACCGTCGATTTTTTCGGCAACGTAATTTATATCGAATCTTTCGTTGGTGGTCGTAAAGTTTTCTTCAGAAGAATCGAAAGCGGTATGAGTGTAGTCAAGACCGGTATCGAGCACCGCAACGACTACGCCGTCGCCTTGGTAATCGCAAGAAGAACTGTCGAAAATACCCGTTTCATATACGTCAACTATGTTTTTGACGATGACAGATTCTGCAGGGTTATAAACTTCGCCGACCATTAAAGTGGCGTAAGAACCCAAAAGATTGTTCAATCTTTCAAAATCCTTGGCTTTAATGGTTACTTCGAATCCGCCGAACAATGTGTCGTAGGTCAAGCCCATGGCATAGGAAATACCCGAACTTTTAATCATTCTTAAAAGTTTGCTTCTTTCTGCGTCGATTGCGCGTGAAGCCTTTCTGCCTTCTTTTTGATTAAAATAGTCCGCTACACTGCCGCTGTTGGCGTTTTTATTGTAGGAATCAAGCATACCGTCAACGTCCATTTCGACGATAACGGAAATATCGTCGTTATCTTTAACGGCGGAAGGTAGTTTGGTAACTACGGAATTATCAAAATAATTCTCGATGCCGGTGTCAACTGGCACATCGAGTTTGGAAATTTCCTGCGTGGGAAGATATTCTGCTTTAACCTTCTTTTCGGGCACTTCGGTGAAAAAGGCAAACGCCATTACCAGTACCAATGCAAAGGATAATATCTTCGGTAATAATCTTTTGGTCTTAAACATATCGAGTTCCTTATATAAATGCTTAAAAAGTTTTACTAAATCGGTTTGACCGCAAACGTTTTTTAAGTTCGGTTATTTAAAAATCACCGCAGTCAATGAAACACGACAAAAGAGCATAGTACACCCTTAGCGATATCGTGCTTTATTATTTTACAACAAAAAAATAAAATTGTAAAACAATTAAACTAAGTTTTTTACAACTATATTATAAGTATTATAATATATAATTATAATTCACTAAATTTTCACACTTTTTCGGGGTGATTTGTCACCCTTTTGGAAAAAACAGGAAGTTTGGTTTGATTACGGAAAAACGCCGAGGCAAAGCCTCGGCGTAAATCGTTGTTTCAGATTTTTTAAATCTATATGTTTTTGCTGTTAACGTGAAACCGAATAAATTATTCTTGAACGACTTCGGTAATGGTTGCCTCGTTTTCGTTTACGGTAACGGTGTAAACCTTGTTATTGCCGACTGTTACGGTGTAACTGCCGTCGTCATTATTCGTACATTCCCTTGCGAACATATAGGAATAAGAATGTGTACCGGAACTTGAAGTAGTCTGTCTTACGATAGCCACAACTTTACCGTCGTACATTTCCACATAATTGGTCTTATCTGCGTTATAGTAAACGGTGTTTACTCTCTTTTCGACAGTAACCGATTCGTAAGGAAGAACGGTGGTTTTTTCATCGCCGACAACGGGCTTTTCGCTGAAAGTAATGTTGTAATGTGTTGAAGATGTAACGTTACCGTCTTCACCCGTTTCGTTTACGATGCAAATTATAGTACCGTTAACGATGTAACCGCCGCCGTACTCTATTTCGGTATCGTTTTGGTAAAGGTGGAATTCATAGAACACGCCTGCCTGATAACTATCGGAAGCGATAATGCGTCTTGCGAGCACTTTGTATTCGCCGAAGGTTAAAGTTTCATTTCTGATAAAGGCGATAGTTTGATAGCAACCGGCATTAAGGAAGGTACCTGCTTCCATAATGAGATCATAAGTATAACCGTCGGCCATTACGGTAGTAATCGTGTAAGTAGCCTTTGCGGAATCGTAAACGTAATCGGATTTTTCAATGGTTAAAAGGTTACCGAGAGAATCTACAAAGCCCGAACTTTGACCGAAAGTACCGTCTGCATAGTCGGCCGTAACATTGCCCTGTTCGTTGTATTCGGTAATGAATGAAATTTCGCCGTAATCGTTTTCAATGTATACGCCGCTGAAAATACCCATTACGAAGGAATACATATAACGGTAGGACAGTAAGGAGGTTACACGGCTCATGCTGTTGATCGTGTAAGAGGAATTGGTGATTCCTTGATATTTTAAGGTGATATCAAATACGTAATCCGCTATGCCGTCGGCAATGGTTAAGTGGAAACCTTCGGCGTCTTTGACGATAGTGCCGGTAACTTCCGTGCCGTCTATCATTACGGTTGCGGAAGTTCTGTAACTGTCGCCGCCGTTGGGGGCAAACTTTAAGGAAGTTATCGCCTTGCCGTCGATAGGATATTTTTCGGCATTGTCGGCAGGTCTTGCGAATTCCGCGCCGTAACCGCCGTCGGTATAGTAATATTTATTTTCAAAAACAATAGTGCTTTCGGATAAGTTGAAAGCGTTTTCTTTGATGACGAAGCCGTATCTGTTGGCATCGGGGTTGTCTTCATCATAACGATAAGTGGTCGCATAAGAACCGTTTGTCGTATAGTAGCAAATGTTAACGCCGTCTTTAATTACGAAGCCGTATTTTGTGAACAGCAAGGTATTCATCTTTTCGGAATAGAAGTTTCTGGGGTTTGCCTTGCTTAAAATCACGTTGCCGTTTACGGGGTCGAGTTTGTAAATACAAGCGTCTGAACTTTCGTCGTTTACATAGTAAATAAGTTCATCGGTGATACGTTTGTAAGTACCGGTTTCCTTTTCGCCTTGACCGCGGTATCTTACCGCTTTACCTACGTCGTCTAAGACAAGTACCGTCCAGTCGGAATCCTGTACGTAAACCATAACGATGGAATCGGTGGTTTCGCCTAAAAGTACGAAGGTGTTGTAATATCTTCCGGAATATTCGAAGTAACTTATCTTGCCTATGTAAGAAGCGTCTGCGTCGCCGTCTTTGTAACTTACTGTGATAACTTGGTCGGTTACCGTGTAAGTAGCGTTTTCGTCAATGTATCTGACTTCTCGCGCTTCGGAACCTTCCGGTGTGTAATATTCAAAAATCTTAGCGTTGCCGTAACCGTCGAGGTGAATGTATCTGCCGACGATTGACTGGTTGTCGAATATAATGTACGCGCCGTTTACGCTGCCGGGGAATTCCTCTCCCCTCTTGGTGAAGGAACCGTCTTCATCGTTAACGTCGAAGTAAAGATAACCGTACTGAGTGGTAAGTCTTACTAAGTTATCGCTTGCGGCATACCTGCCGTCGTAACTGTTACCTTCGGTATCGGTGTAGTTTGCGCCGTAACCGAAACCGTCAAGGGTAAGGTTACCGAATTTACCCGAATACATTTTACCTTCACATTCGAGGTCGTCGTATTCGTATACGGAGAACAATACCTGTGAGGAAGTGGAAAGTTGAATAAATTTGAAGTTTATAGTGTCCGAATTAAACGCCATTACGGGCGAACCGTAGTTGGAAGTTAAACCGGTTGAGGAAATCGTACCGGCGGTTTCGGTCTTTGCGGTAGATTCTTCCTGCGTATCGGGATCGGTTGTAACGGTAACAACGGTGTAAACCGCGTTGCCCTTTCCGTCCAATACCATGTATACGTTGGTATCCGCCGCACCGCTGGAAAGATATTTTACGGTGGTGAAAGGTAAATGTTGAAGTCTTTCGAAAGTTAATTCTTCTTCGTTAATTTCAAAGTATAAAGTTCCGCCGCTCATTTGAACGGAAGCATAGGGACGTTCTGCGGTAGGCGCGGTGTATAAACCGATAAGTACCTGTCCGTTGGAAGGATCGGTGTAAACCGCCATGCCGTTTGCTACAACTAAAGTAGAACTTTCGGCTCCGTTGTACATCGTATTCATGGTCTGAACGTTACCGCTATTATCGGTTACCTGATACCAATAGGAAATGCGCATGGTAAGGGTTGCGTCGTCAAGTACCAATAAAACAGACTGAATATCGTTAAAGTTATAGTCGCCTACGTAAATGGATTGGTCTATAGTTTCAACCGATTCAACGGTCAAAGTATATGTTGCTACGCCGGAAGCGTCGCTTATAACTTCCACTTGTTCATAAGCGCAAGTTGCGACCTTAACAAAATTCCTTGCGGAGTCAACGCCGTAGATGTTTGCTTTGCCGACTTGTTCGTCGTCAAGTACGACTAACGGCGCGATATAAACGTTATCTGCGGTTTTATAGTAGAATTCTGCATAAGAAAGTAACTTTTCGGTAAATTCATATACCGTTTTGGTGTCTTTGGTTGCGTTGCCTTCTTCGTCTAAAACGGCTTCTTCATGACCTAAAACAAGGAACTTTTTGGCGTTGCCGTTTAAGTTGGTGGAAATTATATATCCGCCCCTGTAAGAAGATTGCGAAGTGTAAGCGCCTTTGTATTCGGTGGTGCCGTCAAAGTAGGTTAAGTTATACAAACCGTCGGTGGTCAACTTTGTTCCGTCTGCGTTTTCGATAGTGATATCGAGCGCTTGGTTGTAAATCATATAGCCGAGGCTTCCTTTATATTCAAATACCTTGGCAACTAATTGAGACTGTCCGTCGGATAAAGTTAAAATACCGTCGCTGTAAACGTAGGATAACGTTTGGGTTGCGGTAGGATCGGTTGCACTTGTATGCATGGTGGCGGTAAAGAAGCCGTCAAGTTCGATTTGCGCCGCAGTTGCTTCGCCGATTTGAGCGCCGCTTAAAATAAACCTCTTTAACGTGCCCATGGCGTATTGTTCTTGATTGCGTTCAAGGAATACCAAATTGCCGTTACCTGTCTTCGCTATAACGAATTCAAGGGTGGTACCCTGCTTGGGGCCTTCCATAAATTCAACATAATAAACGTTGCCTTCCGTGGTATATAAGCCGAGCGATTTTTCGCCGTTATCGTCGTATGTAATGCCGTTGCCTTTGTCGAATTCGATGGTAACTTCTTGCTTGACGCCTTCGCCCTGAACAAACTTGGTGTAGGAGCCGATTCTTCTGTCTTCGTCGTAATAGATAAAGGAACCGTTATTGTTTACCCTGCCGCGTAAGAAAATACGATCGTCGCGGTTAACTTCAAATTCAAAGTTGTGTTGGTTATACGAAGCCTTGGGTAAATAGGTGCCTTTAAAGTAGCAACTGCCGCGCTTTAAGTATGCAACACCGCGGTTGGAATTTTCTTCCGCTTCAACGAAAATGGTATCGTTACCGCCGAGCATATCGTAATAACCTTTTTGCCATACGGCGTAAAGGGTAGTGGTTCTTAACGGGGTTACTTTGTCGTTTTCCAAAGTCTTGTCTCCGCCGTACACAGCACGATCGATAAAGTTAGACTTATAAACGATTTCACCCGTAGCCGAAGTCGCCCAACCGCTTAAATAGTAGCCGTCGAGTTCAAAATAACATTCGTCGGTAAGAGTGGTTTCGACGCCGTAGTAGGTGTTGATACGTACCGATTGAGAGGTACCGTTGGGATTATTTGAAGTAAAAGTTAAGTTTACCGCGTTTCTGTTGTAGTAACCCTTTAAAACGCTTCCTTCGCCTGCCGTTACGGACAAAACTTGGTCGGCATTATCCGCAAGGGAAAAACCTTCGTACTTGTTATTTAAAGTCAAAGTTTCGCCGACGTAAGCGTATAAGGTTTCGCCGTCCTGCTTATCGTAGCCGTCTAAGGTATTGTTTTGAAGATAAACTTCTACCTTGCAAGGCGCTTTGTATTTTGCCGTCAAGTTAAGCGCCGTTTCGGACATTCTTAAATTTTTGGCAAGTTCTTTGCTGCCGTTAAACCATGCGCCGAATTCGTAACCGCTTTTAGTAGGCTTTAAATCTTTTAACGCATCGTATACGTTAGCACCCTTTTTAAGGTAAACTTTATCGGTGGAAAGGCTTCCGCCGTCTACGTTTAGGTTGACAGCGTAAAGTTGTTCCCACTTAGCGTAAACCACCGTGTCTTCGGTAAGGGTTACTTGGGTAACCGCACTGCCCGAAAAGTCGGCGTTTAAGTACCAACCTTCAAAACTGTACTCCGCCCCACGGGTAGGCGTGGGAAGGGTAAAAGACTCTTCTTTATTGATTGTTTCTTCGGCGATTGGCGTTCCGCCGTTTACTTCGAAGGAAAGTTTTGCCGTTTTACCGTTGCACGCAACCGCAAATATGGATAATGCGGTTACCGCTACGGAAAGCAATACCAAAATCAAATTCTTTCTCAGATTCTTCATTTTAAATCTCCTGTAGCAATAAAACTGGTATTTTGTCGATTAAATAAGTTATATTGGAATGTTAGTATATATAAATATACCACCTTTCTACGCCCGTTGTCAAACATAAATAGGCTTAGAAAAGTGGTAATTTTTAATCTTTGCTATTTTTATTTCTTCTGTAATTTAAGTTTTGAGTTGTACGCCGTAAAAAAGCGATTATTTGCCGTCTGTGGTCATTTATACGCCGATTGCAAGCGTTTATACGCCACAGACAGACAATTTTTTGCCCTAAAAAGTCATTTATACGCTGACGGCGTACAGACTTTGCGTCGAATAAAGGCATTTATGCGCACACCGCAAACACTTTTTTACAAAAATCCACCTTACGCTACTTGATCCGCAGGAGGATTTTCGTCGGGTACGGGCTCCGGTTCGGCTTCCCAAACGGCGTATAGCACTGTGCCGTCGGAAAGGTTTGAAAGTTCGCTTGCCGAGTATTCAGGCGTAACTCCGCCCTCGGTTAAAGTATATCCTTTGAAGATATATCCCCTTCTCGATGGCGCGGATATGATATTGTATTCGTTTCCGTAATATATCGAATCCGCCTTTTTGGTAACGGAAACAACGTAATTGTTGTCTTCGGACAAAGTTGCAGACCAAACTATCGGACGGTAAGAAGGATTGATTCTTCCGCTCCAATTAGGCATAAAAGCGTCGGCGTCGGTGTAGATTGTGGCTAAGTTGCACTGGAAAAACGCCCATGAGCCTATCCATTCCACGTTCTTACTTAAGTTTATCGACCTAAGACTTTCACAACCGGAAAAGGCATAATTGCCGATATATTTTAAGTTTTCGCCAAATTCTACGTCGGTAATTTGGTTGAGACCGCAGAAAGCGTTTTCGCCGATATAAGTCAAAGCCGAACTTAACTGCAAGTTTTCAACCGAAACACAGCCGTAAAAAGCGGCTTTACCGATAGTTTGTACGGTATCGGGAATTACAACTTCCTTAAGGGTGTAACACTGATAGAAAGCGGAATCGCCGATTTCGGTAAGTTTATCGCTGCCCGTTTCATTCTGTTCAAAGGTCAAAGTTTCCAAGGCAAAGCAACTTGCAAAAGCCTCTTGTCCGATAGAAGTAATGGTATCCGGAATGGTTACTTTTTCAAGCATATTACAGTAATAAAATGCGTAGTCTGAAATATTTTCCAAAACCCCGTATTCGGGAAGGATAACTTCGGAAAGGTGCTGACAGTATGCAAACGCAGATTGACCTATAGATTCAAGTCTATACAAACTTGAAAGGTCGATATTTTTCAAAGAACTACAACCATAAAATGCCGAACGGCCGATTCTTTCCAAGTTAAGAGGAGTACCGATATCTTTAAGGTTTTTACAACCGTAGAACATAAAATCGGGTACTTCTATAATGTTGTCGGTAATTACGAAAGTAGTTAAGTCTTCACAGCCGTAAAAGGCGCCTGCGCCGATGTATTTAACGCTGTTGGTATTATTTACGGATAGTATAGACGCGCCCATAGAAACATTGGAAAAAGCATAATCCGCTATACCGATGGTATCGTCTTTTAAAGTTATGTTTAAAGAAGTTTGGAATAAATCTTCAAGAACTTTGATACCTACAACCCATTTACCCGCGTAAACTTCTTTGTTGACTGAGGCTACGTTCCACAATTTGGTTCTTAAAAATGCTTGACCGCCGATTTTTCTTATCGAGTCGGGAACGAGAAGATGATAGTTTTCCTCGGAAGGAACGTCTAAACCGCTGCACATATAGAAACAGTAAGCGCCTATTTCTTTTACCTTTTGCCCCATTCTGACATTGGTAAGATTTGTACATTCATAAAAGGTACTGTTACCGACAACAAGCAATTCATCGTCGTCGTAAGCGTCGAATTTATATAGTTTAGGGCATTGCGAAAAGGCTGCGCCGCATACGTATTTTACAGTACGCGGTAAAATAACCGACTGCAATAGTTCTGCCTTTGCAAATATGTATTGACACAAGCCTACAGTGCCTTCCGCAATATCGATACGCTTTGCGGGGGTTCCGTCTTCTTTCGGAGGAACACTGCCGTCCCCTATCGATTCAACGGTGATTTTAAGGGGTTGAGAAACGCCCACCAGCCAATTATCGGCATAGAAAAGTTTTTCGCCGTAATTCACTTCTTCTTCGGGACAAATTTTTGTTTTGTAAAACACCGAAGCACCAAGGTTGGTAAGACTGTCCGGAAGGTCAACCGTTTCAAACTTGGGACAACTTGCAAAACAGTTGGTGCCGATATACTGCAAACCCTCGGGCAAAACTACGCCGGTAAGATTTTTACTGTAAGCAAATACCCTTGTATCAAGTTCGGTCAAACTGCTGTTCGGCGAAAAAGTTATGCCTTTTGATAAAGAACAACTTGCAAAGGCTTGATCGTAAATGGTTTTTACGCCGCTGCCGATAGTAACAGACTCTAATGCCGAACAGTAGTAAAACGCCTTTTGGTATATAGCCGTAACGGAATCGGGAATTACAACTTCGGTTAAAGCGGTACAGTTTATGAAAGCGGATTCGTATATAGTATTAACGTTGTCGGGAATGGTTATGGATTCGAGCGACGGACAATAAGCGAAAATATATTCGTTAAGTTCGGTTATGCCTGCGGGAATGTTTACAACTTTAAGAGAGTTGCACGACATAAAGCAAGCATTGCCTAAAAAAGTAATATTATCGGAAAGGACTACCTTTTCCAAATTAACGCAATTTGCAAAGGCGCTTTCGCCGATAGAAGTTACGTTTTTACCTACCGTAACCGAAGTTATAGTCTTACTTCTATAAAATGCGCTGTCGGCGATAGCGGTTACGGGTTTGCCCCTGTAAACGTCTTCGATGGTGAATTCGCCTTGGGCTCTTCCTACCCTTGAAATCTGGTATTCTCTTTCATTGTTGATAAGCGTATAAACACAGCCGGTTTCATAAATTTTGTGGAAGAAAATGGTTTCGGACCAATCGGATTCTTCTTTCATACGGCTTGAAGGTATGGCTTTTATCCTTATGTCGTAGTCGCCTTCGGAAAGGTCGGCTAAAGAACATAAAGGTTTCCTAAGGTTTGCGGACAAAACTACTTCTTTAGTAACGTAATCGGTTACTTCGACAACGTAATTTTTTGTGTCCGCTACCTCCGTCCAAGTCATATTGTTATCTTCGTCAAAGACTATTCCTTTCGGCGTGCCGATCTTATCGGTATTACACGCCGTGAACAGGAAAAGCGATGTAACGAAAAGGCAGAAAAGTATGCCTATAGTCGCTTTTTTCATAATATTTTACCTTTATTTTTTGTGATTTTTGAACCTTTTATCTTTTCTTTCACGAATGATTTCGTGCAACCATTTGAATTTGAACTTACGAACGGCAATATCCAACAAGAACATTACTATTATAAGTATCGCAAATAAAATCCTCGGATCGTATTCGTTATGGATGACTAATTCAACGTTTTCAAAGAATACGTTCAAGTTCAAAACGTCGTCGTTGTATACGCCGTTTCCGCCGTCCGCCAACAAACCGAGTTTAGTGGTTATCTCTTCTTGGGTAGCGGTGGTTGCATCGTATTCTTTGGAATATGAGAAAGATTTATAGAAGGTGTGAACTTGTTTTTCACTGCCGTCGGCGGCTAACTTCTTTAATGTTATCGTGTAAGTACCTGTGTTTTTGGCGACAAATGAGAACCTGCTGTAGTTGTTTGAGGCTTCAAGCGGTAAAGTAACGTAAACCGTAGGATCTGGGTTTTTGGAAATCGAGTCTAATGACACGGTTTTTTCGACGTTACCTTCGCGCCAACTGATGGTACCTGAAATCCTTTCGTCTTCTTCAAGCGAAGTCATAACGCTTACGGTATTGTGATAGTTGTCTTCCGTTATGGTGGTTTCGATACCGCTTGTCGATAAATCCCTTAGCGGTAACAATTCCTTAACCACGTTAAGAATAAGTGTCTTGCCCTGTTCGGAATCTATTAAATCTTGTGAAAACTGACCGTATAGGTCGATTGCAAACGAGCCTACTTTACCCTTACCGTAATTCCACTGTGCATAAATGGGGACTTCATACTCCCCTTTTATAAGCAGTTTTGCGCTTGGACGAATTTTCGTCCCGTAAAAGCCCGATAAAACTATCGGCAATTTGTCCGAGAAAGTTTCGCCGGAAGTATCAAGCACACCGCTGAAAATCGGCGATACGATGTCCGCTGAAACAGGATAAAAGTCGGTAAGTTCTACCTGCTTAATATCGGGGGCGGAAACGTCTGCCCTAAGTTGCGGTAAAATATCGCTGGGTTCGACAGACATCATCAATTTCTTGAAAACGTTTAATCTTTTACTTTCGGTGGCTTGAGGATTACCTGAGACCTCTTGCGTATCGTTGGAAAGCCAAACGACGCGCATCAATCTTTCATAGTTATCATCTGAACCTTCGCCCGGAACTAATTTAAGTTCGCCGCGCAAAAGTCTGTTATTAAAGTCTGTTACGTCATGATATTCCTGTCCGGTTATAACGATTGAGAAAGTTATACCGTGTTCTTTGTATGCTCGCGACGCCAAATCTTCTATGGTCATAAGGTCTTGTATTTGACCGTCGGTAAGCATGATAATATGACGCTTTTTAATCTTCGTGTTGTTTGAAAGGTGAGCAATGGCAAGCCTTACGGAATCTGCAAACGCCGTTCCGCCGGTAGGTTCGGGCATGTTTCTTATTGCCTTGTTAATAGCCGATCTGTTGGTTACCGAAGTAAGCGGAAGTACCATATGCGCGGCATCGTTAGTGGCAATTATACCGCAATAGTCGCGCGGGGAAAGCGTGCTGTCCTCGTCTTCGCCTACTTTATCCAAAGCGTATTCGATACCTCTTTTTGCGTAAGCCCATTTGGAATTGTTATTTTCGTCGTATTCTCCGCCGCCGCCCATAGAGCCTGAAATATCGATTAAGAACATTACGCCGACCGGTGGCGTATATGCAACGGACTGAACGGGAAGCATTTGCTGATACAAAGTTTCCTGCGAGAAACCGCTATACATATCCTTTCTGTTATACGCGTGCGCGACAGGATGGGGTATGTTGAGTTCGTCTAACTCTTCCCCGTCGCTTCCGCCGGTGGTAATTAAAGAACCGCCGTAATCGTATACGTAGGACTGAAGCATCTCGTCAAAGCCTTCTTGCGTTTGCATATCGGCGTTGGAAATGTTGTTTAAAATTACCTGATTATATTCGCGTAATTCCTGCAACGTATCGGGACAATCGGGGTCGCCGAATGTGGTGCTTGTTACGTTGTATAAATTGTCTTCGCTTAAAAGGTCATTAAGGAATTGCGATTCCTCTTCAATGGCGTCTTTAGAACGAGAAATAAGCAAAACTTTATTGTAACGCTCTAAATCGTAATAGGTGCTGAATTTATTGTTTTGTTCCACTCCGTCATTGTCTACCGTCATGGTAACGTCGATTTTGTGTATACCGTCGGCGGTAAATGTGTGGGGGAAGGAGCATTGAGTTACGCCTTCCGATACCGCAAAAGGCAAATTTTCTTTTTCGCCGTTATTGTCGATCATCGAAATTACGGCGTCGGTTGCAAAATTGGAAGCGATAGTTATCGTTATGTTGCAAGAAACGTTTAACTGAACATTAGTTTCGGGGAAAGTAATTTCGGTTATACGCGCGTCTTTACCGGTGTATTCCGACGGAATATACATAACGTCTAACTTAGTGTTTTGCGCCGTTACGTATTTTACGGCATTTACGGAATTTTCGTCTGTTTCTTTACCGTCGGTAACAAGTATTATCTTTGCGGTTTCCGGATTTTTGAATATACCTGCGGTATACTTTATTGCGGCTTCTATATCGGTTGCCGAAACGTCCGGTTTTTTAGCGTTAAGATAGTTGTCATAAGTTTGGGTAATATCCTTGTTGATTTCGGAAGCGTAAACTTGATCAAAACCAAAGGTTACAACGCCTACGCCGAAACCGTTATTGGCGCCTTCGTTAACGATATCCCTTACGAACATATCTCTTTCGGTTTCGGAATAGTTTTCGGAATCGGACATGTCGACAAGGACTATCATTTCGTTTGTGGTTAGCGATACGTTATACTCGAAACGCATTCCCGCAAGCATCAATATGGCAAGCGTCATTGCCGTAACGTGTAAAATTATGGAAACGATACGGTTTCTTGTATTCCTGTACTTTTTGTTTATCATAAAGTAAGGAATTAAAACTGCCAAAAGTACGGGGATTATCGCAAAAAGCAGCCAAGGGTATGAAAAACGAATTGCAAAACTTGTCATTTCTTTTTACCCCCTTACATATTGTCACGGAGTTGCAGTAACCACTCCGCAAACATGAATACGGTAAGCCCTATAGCAATGTATAACAGCCAATCCGCATAGTAATCCCTTGCGGCGGCGTTGATATAAGGATTGTACAAGCCTTCCGCATCGGGTGAAACATCGCTTTCGGCAGACGGCATTTTTACATAAATGCTGTTGGTTAATTCCTTACCGCTAAAAGTCTGCTGTGTTATGGTGTAACTTCCCTGCATGTTAAGTTTAATGGTTGCGGGGAAATATTCTATCTTTTGAGAATACCCGTTACCTTTTATGTCGAGAAATCCGCCAAGCGATTTTAAAATGATATCTTCATTTACTTCAAAAGCGTCCTTTTCAACGGTAGCAGGATAGAAATATTCAAATAAGTTGTAGAAAAACAGCGGAAAATCAACAACCAACGGGAAGTTTGTGTAATGTATGCTGAAAGTAAAATACACAACCTTCATTTGATCGTCGTTGGCAACCAAAATAAGAGGCTTTTCCATAACCGACAAAATACATTCGTAACGGTTGGTGTCGTAACTTACAACTTCATTATATGCATTAAGAAAAATATGTTCAGGCGTTATATTATTCAACAAAGGATGGCGAACCTCTATTTCCGGCGAAAGCCCTCCCGGCACATCGATACTGCGAAGTCCGCCGATATTTACGCCTGAGCCGTTTATGGAACCTTGGGGCGATAATATCAAAACCACGCCGTCGGTAGGAAGTACGGTAGGCATTTCTGCATGTTCGAAAATATAAAGGTCGTAACCGGAAATTTCTTCTCCCAATTCTTCTATAAAGACCTCTTGTTCGATAGTGATATCCCAATTTTCTTCGTAAATCTTTTTCATCGTCAAAAGCGCCTGATTAACGAAGGTGTTGGGCAACGTGCTGACGTACATTACCTTTAACGGGGTTTTTGTTCCGCCGTAAATATAAAAGTCGTTGTCTTCGTATAATGCGTCGTCATAGTAAATCAAACGGTCTCTGAAACTTTCGGCAGAGCCGTCTTCCAAAATAGAAACGTGAATACTTTCGTACGAATAGATTTGCGTGGTTTGGTCCACTATTATCATATTGTCGGGCGGGGTTTGTCCGTCCGGTAAAGTGTTATGTCTGAAGGCTATCGTATAAACGGTATCCTGCATAATGTCCAGTTTGCCGGTAGGCTTTAAAACTTCGTTTTGAGTCTGAGTTTCGTCCGCTTCCGCATTTACGCCGTATACGTCGAGAACAAGTTGTAAATCTTCAAAGTTTCTGCCATAGCAAGCAACGTCCACGAAAAAGTTGTAATAACCGTCGTCGTAACTTGTGTAAGCATTCAAGATGGCAACATTCCAATCTTCCTCGACAGACACGTCTTCAACGGTAACTTTTTCCGGCACGTGAATGTATTTGTTATCGGTGTAAACGAAAACGTTGGCATACTCGTTTATGGCGATGATATCTTCGCAAAGGGCGAGCGCGCCGTCGATATCGGACTTACCGAAAGTGCAGGCGCTGTTACCTTCCATAAGTCCGTTTACCGTATCAACGAACTCATTTGACTTGTCGGGTGTTATTCTCGAAATAAGAAAATCAGGATCTTCATCCGCCAAAATCAAAGAAACTTTACCGCTGTTATTGAAAGTAAAGTTTGCCAAATCGATAGAGTCTTTTAGCGCCCTTTCAAAACGGGTTTCGCCGTCGGACTGCATACGCATACTTGCCGAGCAGTCAACGATAATTATTGCTTCTTCACCGCTTTCTTTTGCTAAAAGTTCACGGCTGGGACGGGCTAAAACCGCAGTACAGCACAGTAATACCAAAATTTGACATAAAATTAAAAGCAAATTCCTAAGTTTACTGATAGGAACACGCTTTTTTTTGTATTTTAAACTTAACTGCCAAATAAACGTACTTGAAATTATGCGTTGTTGGTAGTTAGGTCTGATTATATAGATTATCAAAAGGACTATTAAACTTATTAAGCCTAATAATCCCAATGGCATTAGTAAAGTCATGAAATCATACCTACCTTCAATAATTCGCCGAAAAGCACCTTTTCAATAGGGTCTTCGGTATTGACCGTGATATAGTCGACACCGCGCTTTTTGGCAAAAGTTCTGATATCCGCATAAAAGTCTTTTAAAGCCTCTCTGTAAGCGGACTGTGCGGAACGGGTTATTCTTATCTTCATGTTTTTTTCGTCAACAAGGTCTAAGGATTCGGAGTCGATAAGATTTACCCTGCCGTCAAACGTAGGTTCGACTTCGGCAGGCGTTAAAGGCTGTAAAAGCATTACCTGACGCTTTTTGTAACAAAGGTAGTCAACAGCCTTCTTCCAGTCGCTATTGGTAAAAAAGTCGGAAATAATGACCGTAAGACCGTTGTTGTTTCCGGTTTCCGGACAGGAAGTGATACACTTTTCGATATCGCTTTCACCGTCGAAAACCAAATCTTCAAGTTGACCGACCGCCCTGAAAAAAGCGTTTTTGCCCACTATGGTACCGAAAGGATTTTCGGTAGTGTTTCCCTTCATAATGTGGAAGGAAACTTTATCCATATTATGAACCGCCAAAAAGCCTAAAGCGGCAGCCGCCGCAATGGCGTATGCCGCCTTTTCAGGGTTATCTTTACCCATAGAAGCCGAACAGTCCACAAAGATTTGGACGTGCATTTGTCTTTCATCGGTAAATAACTTGATAAAATACTTTTCGAAACGACTGAAAAGATTCCAGTCTATACGCCTTATATCGTCGCCGAGTTGATATTCGCGAAAGTCCGCAAACTCAACCGTCTGTCCGTAAGTCGATACAAGGTGCTTACCGCCGAAATACCCTAACAAGTGTGATTTTAAGTTGAATGCAAGGGTTTCAAGCCTGCTGAAAAATTTGTCGTTTAATAAAGAGTCCTTCATCTATAATCCTTAAAAACAAGAGTTTTCAAAAAAACGTTATTTTATCTTTAACTTTTTGGTTAGTTCCGCTAAAATCATATCGATAACTTGGTCGGTGGAAATTCTTTCCGCAATAGCCTCGAAGTTAAGTTTGATACGGTGGCGTAATACGAAGTGCGCTAAGTCGTTGATATCGGAATAAGCAACGTTGTACCTGCCTTTTATAAGGGCAAGAACTTTACCTGCGGAAATAAGCGCCTGACCTGCACGAGGGCTGGCGCCCAAACGCACGTACTTTTTGGCGGTTTCCGTAGCACATTCGCTGTCGGCGTGGGTTGCGGAAGTCAAAGTCATGGCGTAGCGCAAAACCTCTTGCGATACGGGAATTTGATTGGCGATTTCACGCATTCTTAAAAGTTCGTCGCCGGTACAAGCGCGGTCGGCTACTTCCGCCATGGTCTTTTGAGTCATGGTAACGATGTCCATGAGTTCGTCAAGGCTGGGGTTGGGTACCAACAGTTTAAACATAAACCTATCCATCTGCGCTTCGGGAAGCGGATAAGTACCGTCTTGTTCGATAGGGTTTTGGGTTGCCAAAACGAAGAAAGGTTCTTTTAACTTTCTTGAAGTACCCATAACGGTAACTGTATGTTCCTGCATTGCCTCGAGCAGCGCCGACTGTGTTTTAGGCGTAGCACGGTTGATTTCGTCCGCAAGGATAATATTACTGAAAACAGGACCTTCTTGGAATTTAAAGGAGGAATTGCCGTTTTCGTCTTTTACGATGATATTCGTACCCGTAACGTCCGCAGGCATTAAGTCCGGCGTGAACTGTATACGAGAGAAAGGTAAATCGAATACCCTGCCGAGAGTTCTTACAAGCCTTGTTTTACCAACGCCCGGAACACCTTCGAGTAATACGTTACCGCCTGCGATCATAGCGATGATAGTACCTTCTACTACTTCTTGCTGACCGATGACGTCCCTTCTTATCTGCGCAAATATATCCTGAATTTGTTTGCTGAATTGGTCGATATCCTGTTGATTGATTGCCTTAACGTTTTCTGTTGCCATTTTAACTTCCTTTAATGTATATCTTATTTATTTGAATGTTTTAAATACCAAAATATTATTTTTTTATGCCGGTCAGATAATCGGTTATAATTTCGCTTGCCTTATCGCCGTAAACGGAGCCGTTACCAAGTTGGGTTTGCGCCTCGGAAACCGCGTCGCTATACAACTTTCCGCCGTAATCGGTTTCGCCGTCTATAACCGAGTCGCCGTCCTGTCCGGGAGGAACGTTTTTATTATCATCTTCATCGCTCGGCGGTAAATCCCAATGGTCTTGCCATTCTCTATTGTCACCGATTTCACCAAACTTCTCGGGATCGCCCGGGACGCCGATGCCGTCACGATATTCGGAACTATCGACAACATTTTTGTCCGGTTCGAAAATCGCAGTCAAAATCATGTCTCCCTTAACGTTTTCATCTTTACGATAAGGTTCGGTATAACCGTCGGACCACTTTACGAAAGCATAGCCGTAATCTGCAACAACCATAACAGCGGAAGCGGATTCGCCTGCTTTTAAAACTTGAGTTTCTTCACCGAAAACGGTACCTGAACCCTCGATAACGTAATAAACGTTGTAATAGGTATCGGGAACGGTGTTTATATCTTCTATTATCTGTTTGCCGGATCTAATTACGCCTGCGGAGGACAAAGCGTTTACGGTAATCATACCGCTTCCGAGAAGCAGTGCGAAAGCCATACCGATACAAAGAGGTATGGAAACCGCAAACTTGATAAGGTTGCTGTTAACGGAAGCGCTCTTTTTGTTAGCGTCCTCACGCTGTAACTTAGCAATGAATGAATCATCGTTTTCATATTCCGTCATGGTAATCAACCTTTCCTCAAGGCCTAAACTGTCCAACTTTACAGCCATCTCTTTAGCCTTAGGCTTGAAAACGGTTTTGTTAAACAGCACTGTCATTCCTGCCGTAACCGCTATGGCAACGGGAATGGTTATCCAATAGGCTTTAACGCCGTAAAACCAAAAAATAGCGGCAAGTATGACTGCAACGGCAAAACCGACTGTAGTACCCAAAAGTATCGATTTTACTATGCTGTTTTTTTGAAATTTTGCATAATGTTTGTCAAATGCTTGTTTCGTGTTCATAAAACTTCTCTTTTCATTAATTTTTTTGATAGTGTTAAGATAAGTGTTTAACTAAAACCAAGATGCCGCAAAAGTGTGTAGTCAACCCTTTTTGTTAACAATTATACTACACTTGTATGCGCCTGTCAAACATTTATGACAATATTTTTTAAAGAAATGACTGCAAATTTAAGAAAAAATGTGAAAAAATTGCTTTTATCATTATAGAGTAAGATAATTTTAATGGGAAAAGTGTTTGTTTGTTGGGCGGATTACCCGACGGAACAATGTGGAATTTAACGGTCAGCGTATGGCGACATCCCCCCAATAAGTGCGAGGATAACTCAGAGGCACAACCCCTCTGTCGGCGTTGCCGACATCTCCCCTTGCACAGGGGCGACATACGTGGATAGTTCGATGCCCGATAGTATTTGGGCTTACGTAGTAATGGGCAAAAAATGCCGATAACGGGCTTATATGCATAGTTTTACCAATCCCTCAGGCACTACGTGCCAGCTCCCTTTGCACAAGGGAGCCTAATAAGGTCGGTAAAAATTTATATGTAAAACGCCGACTCGTGAAACACGGGTCGGCGTTTGTTTGTGAAATTATAACTTTACATCTAAGTTACTAAAAACTTTTCAATTAAGTTACAGTTTAATTTAGTTAAGCTTCAACATAGTCCCAAATAATATTAGCGTCACAGTTATAGAACCATACACCGTCTATTTTTGAAGTGTTAAGCGCCCAACCTTTGGAAACAGTGCCATAGAAGCAGAAGCAAATGGTCTGATCTTTCGTCCAACCGTCGAATGCGCCGTTTCCGACATTTTCAGGAGGTTGTCTGAAAATTATCTTCTTAATGGACGTACAGTTGTTGAAAGCGTTGAAATTTACCTTGGTAACGTTTTCGGGAATTGTTATCTCGCTAAGAGAGGTACAATCATTAAATGCGTTATTGCCGATATTCGTTAACGATTCGGGTAAAACCACCTTTGTAAGAGCGGTACAACCACGGAATACAGCGGTAGAAAGTTCGGTAACGCCTTCGGGAACAACGAAAGACTCCAACGAAGTACAATTCTGGAAGATGTACATCGGTAAAACGGTTAAGTTGTTAGACAAAGTTACGTTTTTAAGACTTGAGCAACCATCAAACATATAAGTGCCTAATGTTGTTACGCTGTCCGGGATAACGACGGATTCCAAAGCGGTACAGCCTGCAAACGTGTAGTTTGAAAGTTTGGTAACCCCTTCTTCGATCGTAACGCTTGCAAGACTTTCGCAACCTTTAAACACATAAGTGCCTAAAGTTGTTACGCTTGCGGGTACGGTTACAGATTCAAGTCCGCTTCCGCTGAATGCATAGTTACCGATAGAGGTAAGCGCTTCAGGGAAAGTAACCGATTTAAGGTTAATAGCGTTCTGGAATACGTAAGTACCGATAGTAGTTAACGTTGAAGGAAGAGTAATAGACTGAATTCCGCTGTTTTGGAAAGCGTAATTGGTTATCGAAGTAACACCTTCGGGAAGAACGACGTCTTTAAGAGAAGTAGTGTTTCTGAATACGTAAGTCGATGACGTGCCCGTACCGATAGCGGTTACGCCTTGAGGAATAACTACGGTTTCAAGAGCGGTTGCGCCGTCGAAAGTGTAATTGGGGATTTCGGTTATGCCGTCAGGTAAGGTTACGCTTACGAGATTTAAGCAGTTTTGGAACATATAGGTACCGAATGCAGTAACGCTGTTCGGGATAACCATAGATTCAAGTCCGCTTCCGCTGAATGCATAGTTGCCGATATCCGTTAAGGTTGACGGGAAGTTTACGGTAGTTAATGAGGTACAGCCTTTGAAGGTCTTTGCACCTATGCTCGTAAATCCTTCGCCGAATGTTACTTCCTTAAGACTTGTGCAGTCTTGGAAGATAGGCGTAGACGCCGACAAAGTGTATTTTGCAGTTGCGCTGGTCGTAAACTGCTTAACCGAACCGGGGATGGTTATAGACTTCAAACCGGAACCGCTGAAAGCGTTGTTACCGATATAGGTAAGCGTTTCGGGTAAGGTAATGGTTTCAAGCGATCTGCAATTCTGGAAAGCGTAATTGCCGATAGCGGTCAAACCTTCGGGAAGGGTTACCTCGGTTACGCACGATAAAGCAAAGGCATAATTCGGTAAACCGGTCATGTCGGAAGGAAGAACAACTTTGATATCGCTGCAGCCCATGAACGCATAAGCGCGAATAGTTATACCCATGTTATCGGGAATGGTAACTACGCCGTTATCGCCCTTTAAGCCTGCGGGATAGCAAATAACTTCGCCCGTCATAGAAACGAGTGCGCCTGAAGTTTCATCTACCATAACGGAAGTATTGCCGTCCGCTACTGTGATAGAGGTAAGATTTTGACAATAGCCGAAAGGAGCGTTACCGATGTTTGCCGCGGTAAGTCCCTTAGGAATGGTGTAAGAAGTTGCAGGTGAATAAGCAAAAGCGTTTACACCTAATAAGGTTACCGTTTCCGGAATATCCATATAAAGACTGTCGCAACTAAAGAAGGCATACCCGCCGATAGCGGTTAATTTACCCTTAAAGGTTACGCTTTCAAGTCTGTCGCATTCACGGAATACGTTAACGCTTGAACCTATCTTGCATGCAGTTGCGCTTGTACCGAGTTTGGTAACACCCTTAGGAACTTCGATTCTGATTAAACCGGAATTAAGGAAGGTGTTGGTACCGAGGAAGTTAAGTTTGGAGTTTTCACCGAAGGTTACTTCTTCCAAAGCGGAGCAGTTTTGGAACATATAGTTACCTAATGCAACAACTAAGTCCGGAATAGCAATGGTCTTTAAAGAGGTTGCTGCATCGACTGCAGGCATAGGATTGCTAATTGAAGTGCTGCCGTTATAATTCGAGAAAACGTAAGTGCCAAACTTATTAAGTTTTGACCCTGCGCCGAAGTTAACGTTTTCCAAAGCGGTACAGCCGGAGAATACGTATTGATTAATGGTCGTTACGCTGTCCGGAATATCGATGGAAACAAGACTTGAACAGTCATAGAAGGCATAGTTCGGTATAGTCGTAAGCGCGCCGGTGGGAAGGTTAACGGAGGTTAAAGAA
This sequence comes from uncultured Clostridia bacterium, assembly GCA_945638575.1. GTDB lineage: Bacteria > Bacillota > Clostridia > Christensenellales > Borkfalkiaceae > UBA4636. The sequence goes on from CALZDP010000001.1 coordinate 119,717, forward strand.
GTACAACTTTGGAATACTTGAACGCCTAAAGTCTTTAAAGAGGTACCCAAGAATTCAATTTTTTCAAGAGAAGTACAATCACCGAAAGCCAACTTTTCAACGTTCGTAACAGGTTGAGGTATCTTAATCGAGGTCAACGACGAACAGTGTTGGAAAGCGTTTGCGTTAATCTTTGTAAGTTTTGTAGCGGCTTCTAAGTTGATAGAAGTAAGATTCTTACAATTTAAGAAAGCGTTTGCGTTAATAGTCGTCAGTTTGGAGCCTTCTTCGATAGTTACGGTAGTAAGATCCGCACAATCTTTGAAAGCGTCTTTGTCGATTGTCACTACGTTTGCGGGAATGGTAATGCTTGTAATAGCAGAACCCGCGAAAGCGCTTGTCATTTTTGTAAGTTTGGAACCTTCTTCGAAAGTTACCGTCTTAAGGTTCTTCATATTACTGAAGGAACTTGCATAAAGGTTGGTAACAGACTTGGGAATCACAACGCTTTCGATAAGTTGATTTGCGCCTGCTTCCGCTCCGCCGAAAGTGCTGCCGTAAATGGAAGCAAGTGAAGAATTTCCGTTAGCGTCCTTTGCAAAGGTAACTTTAGTTAACGTAGGAACGTACTGGAATGCATACGCATCTATCGTTACAACAGAATGAGGAATCGTTAATTCTTCAAGAGCCGTGTGTTGGAATGAGTATCCGTCTATAAGCGTTAATTTACCATCTTCGGCAAATTCGACTTTAGTTAAGTCATAACAGCCTGCAAATGCATAATCGGATATAGTTTTGACGCTTGCGGGAATCTTTATCGAAGTAAAACCGGAGCGCATGAACATATACTTGGAAATCGTATCGAAACCTTCGGTATCGGGAAGTACGACTTCAGTAAGATTTATACAGTTTGCAAACGCACTTTCACCGATTGTCTGCAATGCGCTGGGTTTATCGGGAGTGTTTTGGAAGTTGACTTTGGTAAGACCTAAACAACTGTCGAAAGCACCTGAGCCGATTCTGCCTACCGTGTAAGGAATGGTAACTTCGGTAATTCCGACGTGTGCTTTATAAACATAGGCGGCAATAGCGGTAGTGTCTTCGGGAATCACAACGTGTCCTTTGGGTGCTGCGCCGTAAAGCAACAAGATTTCTTCACCGGTCTTATTGTAAATGTAAGGCTGACCTTCTTTTGTGGTGAAACTGTCGTTATCGTCTGCGATAATTATGTTATCGATTGAAGCACAGTCTTCCAATACGTATTCGATATCGGTAACGGATTTAGACAACGTAACGGCGGTAAGGTTTTTACAACCCTTGAACAATCTACCCTTGCTGGTAGTAGAACCGTCTAAGTTAAGCGCAATAGAATTCTTTACGGATACAGGGAAAGCAAATTCGGAAATAGCGGTATATGAAAACGCTTGATAGCCGATAGATTCAATACTGCACATGCCCTTATTTTCACCTTCGGCGTATGTTGCAAAATTAATGGTTGCAAGCGAAGTACAATTAGCGAATGCCTGATAACCGATAGTTTGTACGGTTGCGGGAATCGTGATGGATTGAAGGGAAAGCAAACCTTTGAAAGCATTGTAACCGATAGTCTTTAAACCTTCGGGAAGCGCAAGATTGTCAAGTATCTTACAACCGTCAAAACTCGATTTAACGATTTCAAGTTTACTGCCTTTACGGAAGGTCAAAGTTTCTAATCCTGAGTTATTATTGAAGGCATATTCTACCGATTTAACGCTTGCAGGGATTTCAAGAGTCGTAAGATTGGTCTTTACGCCGCTGTAACCCATAGAGAACGTATAGTACAGCGAATAACCTTCTTCAGTAGAAGATTCAGGAAGGTTTTTAACTTCACGTAAGGCTGTACAACCATAGAAAGTGTTATCAAGTGCGGCACCGTTATCATAACTTGAAATCTTTTTGCCGTCTTTAAGAGTTGACACGCCGTCGCCTACGAATTCTACCGTTTCAAGGGCTTTACAATAATAGAAAGCGCCTTTACCGATAGTGTCGATAGTAGAAGGAATAGAAACACTCTTTAAGGTGTTATTGTTGGTAGCGCTGCCGCCGCTGCCGCCGCTATAGTAACCCATTAAATAGGAACCGATTTCTTTAGTTCTTTCGGGGAAGCGAAGTTCTTCGATTTTTGTGTTATAGAACACACCGTAATACCAAGAACCTTCGGAACTGCCGCTTGATATATCGGCATTGGCAATGGTTAACGGATGGATATAATTGCCTTCGGCATCCTTTTCACTGCCTTCTTTGAAAGTTAAAGAGGTAAGTTTTGAACAAGACGAGAATGCCATTTTACCAATAGTTTCAACACTGTTGGGAATAGTTACGCTTGTTAGTGAAGAACAAGTGTAGAAAGCCTTTTCGTCAATAACGGTTACGGAATCGGGAATAACAACAGATTCGAGCGCTTTGCAGTAATAGAAAGCTTCTTTGCCGATTCTGGTTACCGTGTCGGGAACGGTAACTTTTACAAGTTCTTCGTTCCAATAAAACATTTTATCCGCGATTTCGGTAAGTCCCTTAGGAAGTTCGATTTCGGTAAGTTCGCTGTTGTAGAATACGCTTTGTCCGAAAACAAGCGTAGCGCCTTCTTCAATACCTTCGCTGAACATAAGTTTGGTTGCATGTGAATAAGCAAATGCCTTAGGTGCGATATAAGTAACAGTCTTAGGTGCGTCAATCGTACCCGTCTTGCCGCTGGGGCAGTAAACGAGGGTTGCAAGTGCACCGTCTTCGTTCTTTTCGTATAAAAGACCGTTATATGACGCATATTTGGGGTTTGCTTCCGCAACAACGATTTCGCTTATATCAGCAGAAGAGGTCGCCGGGAACATATTAAAGATGTCCATCTTTAAAGTGGAATCATAGCCGTATTTAACGGTTACAAGGGTTGAAGGCAAGTAAACGGTAACTAAATCGAAACAGGAAGCAAATAATTCGGAACCAACTTCGACAGTCCTTTCGGGAAGAGCGATTTCGGTAAGAATACTGCAGTTTTTAAATACCGCTTCGCCTAAAACCAAATCCTCCGTTCCGCCGGCTTCGAATTCGACGTATTTAAGGGATTTGCAACCGACGAAAGCGTTATCGCCTATCGTTTTAACGTTTTTACCGATGGTAACGCCGGTAAGACCGTTTCTGTCTCTGAAAACGTTTGCGCCGATGTTCGTTACCGTTTCGGGCGTGGTGTATGCGCCTTGTTTTTCGGCAGGATAGAACAATACGGAAACGATTGCTTTATCATAAACGACGTTGTCTAAAACAGCGTAGTTCGGGTTGTCGGGATCTACTTCAACCTCTGCAAGTTTAATACCGAATACGCCGGAAATTTCGATTGCGCCGGTATTTTTGCCGATGTTAAGGGTAGTTACATAGTAAGTAAAGTTACTTACAATACCTGCAGTGTTGTATCCGAAAGCGCCGGTCTGGAAGTCTGCACAGTTTACGGAATTAAGGTTTACCGTAACAAGATAAGTACAATAACCGAACGCGCTTACGCCAAGATAAGTAAGGTTTTCGGGAAGGGTTACTTCGACAAATTCAGAATTGGTTATTCCGTAGAAAGCATTGTCTTTAATTGTCAATGCGTTATCGGAAGCCTTACCCAAGAAATTAATTTGCTTAATATTGGTACAAGATCTGAAAGCGTTTTCGCCGATATAAGTTACATATGCGGGAATGGTTATAACTTCGATATTCTTGTTACCGTAATAGGTGTAAGGTGCGGTTGACGTCGCGGAATTTTCAAACCTTGTGGTAAACGCGAAGTCGTCAATCTTAGTGATACCGTTAGGTATACTGTAGTTACCGCTTCTGCCGACGGGATACCAAACCAAAGTTTGGGTGCCGTCTTCTTCGGCGGAAATAACTACACCGTCTAAAGACCGGTACTTACCGCTGTCGCTTGTGAACCAAACGGAAGACAAATTACTGCAAGACCTAAACATATTTCTGTTAAGGGTTTGCATACGGGTCGGTAAAGTTACTTCAAGTAAGTTAGAGCAAAGGTAGAATGCGGAATCTTCGACTTCGACGTCTTTTACTTCTTCGTCTTCTGCGGGTTCGGCAAAAATAACATTTGTTAAGTTACTGTTGGAAGCAAAAGCCTTTTCTTCGATATAGGTTACGGAAGCAGGAATCGTAATACTGCTCATCTTTGCGCTTTTAAAAGCATTACCGCGGATTTCCTGTACGCCGTCGAGAATTGCATAGTCGCCTTTCTTTTCGGTAGGATATGCGTAAAGTTCCTTAGTGGTATCGTCAACATAACGATACAAAACGCCGTCATCGGAGAAATATCTGCCCTTGGAAGGAGATTCGACTTCGGTTTCATAAACATTGAGCGCTTGCAAATAATTTGTGCTTTCAAAAGATGAACCGGTTGCTGTAAGACCGTCGACGCTGATAAACATATCGTTTACGGTGTCGGGGATATTCAATACCAAGAGTTTAGAGCACGAAGAGAACGCTTCAGGTTTAATACTGAGAACGGGAAGTCCTTTATACGTAGCGGGAATGGTTACTTCGCTTACAAGGTTGATGTAATCGCCCTTTTTCACAGCATAACCGGTACCGTCGTTTAAAAGTTCGAACTTCAAAACTTCTACGTAAGTGGCTTCTAAAGTAACGTCGTCAATACGGTCAAAGGACAATAATGATTTACCGTTTTGATCGGTGTATTTAATGGAGCCTAAATACCATCCGCCGAATACGTAACCGTTAGGTTCGCTTTCGGGAGGCATCGGTAAAGTGAAGGGTTGTTCGTAATATACTGTTGCGGTGTCGGTCAAGGTTTGATCGCCGTCCTGCCACTTCATGGTAACTTTGATGGGCTTAGGAGTCCAACTTGCATACATAGTTACGTCGGAAGAATAATCGAACTGTCCGTCAGCGTATTTTTTACCGTTGGTTTCCGCACCGCCGATGGTGTTGTACCAACCTTCAAATTCGTAACCGCCTTTAGCGCTTTCGGGAAGAACTAAGTAGTCGCCTTTCGCTACGTACTCGGTTGATACGACGGTACCGCCGTTAGATTCGAAATATAAGGAGTAAATGCTTACGTCGATGGTAACCGAACCGGTTATGCCTTCACCAAACGCCGATACCCTAATGGTGTATTCACCGCTTGACGTGATGTTTAAAGCATAACTGTGTACATCACTATCAAGGCTTGCGGTTTCGCCGGGATTAACTTCGACACGGTAACCGACTGCACCGAATACGTTGCCCCAAGTTACTACGCCGTTGGCATAGGAAACGATATCCTCGGTAAGTTTGGAAGTAACCGCGGAGGGATCGGAATACAGCGACATCGAAGTGCCGACTATTGCCTGAACGGATACCGTTCTGTCGGAATCGGTGAAATAGGATTGCTGTAAAACCAAAGAATTGGTATTCGTCTTATAAACGTTTGCGCCGATTTTGACGTTGTAGGTTGCGCCTTCAACGGCGTCCCAAGTTAATGTGTTATTGTTTAAAGTAATATTCTTCGGCGACGCCAAAGTAACTTTTTGATAGGTTAATTCGGTCGCTTCGGGTGAATAATAGTTATCTGCAACAGGTTTTACGGTAAAGGTCATTGCGCCTACGCCGTATTCCTTAAGAGACATTTCATTGGTCTTTACGGGAACGGAAGTTGGTTCGCCTTCGCCTACTTTAACGGTTACAAGATAATACTGTGCGTTTTTAACTTCGTTCCAAGTAAGTTTGCCGTCATCGGTTGCTTTTAAGCCGGTAACTTGATCCAAACCCTGCTCGAATACGTATTCCGCGGAAACGGAAGAAAGATATCCGTCTGCTTTTGCGGTTACGGTAAATTTGATACCGCCTTTTTGCATATCGCAGTTGGCAAAGTCGTAAACAGTGGAACTTCCGATCGAAAGAGCGTCGTGTTTGTGGTTTTTGTTACCGCATTCGATTTTGAGTACGTATTCTTCCGCATTGGGAACGGCTTTAAAACTTAAAACGGTTCCGTTGTATACATCGAATAGCGATACCTTCGCCAAGGCTTTATTTTTAAGGTATGCGTTACCGCTTTTGCCTCTGTAAGATACCCTGACATTGTACTCGCCTGCTTTTTGCGCGGAAAAATCAAAGTCGTATTCAAAACTTTGAGTTTGAGTGGAAGCAAGAAGTTTGTCATTCGCGCCGTAAACGTATACGTTGTATGTACCTGTACCTTCGTTCGTCCAAGTAATCTTATTGCCGTAAACGGATACAACGGGAACGTCGCTGTCCCAAACGCCGTAAAGTACGGTGTTTTGGTAAAGTGTTTGTCCTTCGTACTTATAGGTTAATTTTGCGGCGTCATCAAAGTCGCTTACGTACCAACCGACAAACTTATAACCTTCTCTTGCAGGCGCTTCCAAGTTTTTAGCAACGCCGTCCACGGTTTTCGCGGTCGAAGTTTCGCCGCCTTCGTAGCAGGGGTCGTAAGTTACGGTAAATTCACCGCTTGCGGATTCGCCGTAGCATGCGTACAAAGTAATGTTGCCGGTTACCGTTTCGGCACCGAATCTATACGCGTCTTTAAAGGTTTCGTTGTCCTTGTACCAACCAAGGAAAACCTTGTCGCCATTGGTAGGATCGGCAGGCTTTGTAGCCATTTTGCCGTTACGTACCTGTTGCGCGGCAACTGCACTTCCGCCGTTAGAATTAAAGGTTACCGTATAATTTACGTTCCTTAAAAATCTATACTCATTATTGCGGAAACTTAAAACGATTACGTCATTGCCGTAGGTCGCTTTTGCAGTTTCGCCTTCGGGATTATCAAACGTTACGGTCAAAACGTTAGCGTTGTCTTTATCCTTTTCGCAAAGACCGTTTAACGTTTCTTTGCCAAGCGCCAAAGTCGCCTGACCTTCGTTTGTTAAAGTAAGCGTCGCTTCCGCGCCGTTGACGACACAGTAATACTCGCCTACTTCATCACCTGCTTTGTAAGCACTGTCGCGGTTACAAGCGGCAAACGCACACAGCGATAATACCATTATGACCGAAAGCAGCACTAAACTAAACTTCTTCGTGTTCATGTGAACCTCCTTAAAAATTTGCCACAAAATATTGAAATAAAAATTTAAAATTTTGTTTCCGAAATTAAACTTGTAAAAGCCCGTTTATCACATACTTTTTATCCTGAATTTTTGTCCTTTCGCATTACCTTGATTTCGGGCGGAAGTTTTAGCCCGTTCGTTTAAGTACGGGAATCGGACAGCGCGGATTTTTTGCCGTGATAAAATTATTCGGCTTTTAATTTGCGTTCATTATATCATTATATAATACGTGCTGTCAAGCGTATTCTTCTCGTTTTGAAAAATTTGTGTGAAAAAATATTTTTTAAAATTTCACCGAAACAGCCCCCAAAATCGCCGATCTTATGCGGTATTTTTGATTTAGCGCAAAAATTTCGAGATAAATTTCAGTAAAAAAAGCGATTGCCTGCCGCAAGCAACAGACCGCCACAGGAAAACACTCGGCGACTTTTTCGACTTTTATGATTATATTAGCCGACCAAAATATTTATCGTAACTTGCCAAATATTTATTTTTATCGCCGTAAACGTGATTTGCTTGCCGATTTTTACGGTTTTTTATCTTTGCCAAGTCAAAACTACATTGGCAACAAGGGGTATCCGTCTACGCAAAACACGGCGATATTTTTCGTGCTTTAAAAAGGCGGTTTTAACGGTCGTTTTTTTGCGGTGATACTCTTTAACGGGGCGGAAGTCTTTTACAGTAGAAGTCTTGAGTGGCGGAAGTCTTTAACGGGGCAAAACTTCAAAATAGGTTACAAGGGCGTTGGGTTATAACGCCGAAATTGCTTTGCGGTTTTAAAACGAAGGCTGTTTTTCAAAAGGAAGTGAAGGCAACCGTGTAAATAACGGGATATACGGGTTAACTTAATGTTTAAAACAATTTTTGAAAAAAGCAGACAAGGGCGATTTATGGGGCTATAAGCCCGTTATCGTCATATTTTTAGCAAACTTAACAGTTTTCGGATAGATAAACCAAAAGATGTAAATTGTCATCTGTCGGTATATCCGCTTTGTTAATTTTTTACGGCATATCAACGCTTTTTTGAGTGGTATTTGTTGTTAAAAATCGTCAAAAATCGACCTATAGAAGGACTTTTATAAAAATTTCTCCAAAATTCGCTGATTATTTGCTTTTACGTTCGATAAATAACGAATTACACATCTAAGCGGTATACAGTCCTGTCTGCTTCACTTATTTAAAGGTTTTAAAAAACACATTTAACCGACTTTGGTTATTAAAAATTTAAGTTTATGTTTAAAATAAATTATGCCGGCTATGTTCAAAATAAATTACGCCGATGCGCAAAATTTTATCGGCATTTTTTCAACGGCGCTTTTAGTCATATCTTCTGTTTATTAGTAATTAGCGAGTAATTTTTTGCCTGTTTTTACTAAATTTGCAAAAATATAATTATTCACCGTAAATAGGATAATCTTATGAACTATTATCGATTTTCGCCCTAATTCATGCGGAAAAAACTTACCTGAATTATGTACCACGAAAAATCAGACAAATTTAAAATAACTCTTACTGTATCCCCACTAAATGTGAGTTTTAAGGGGGATATGCCTACATAGTTTAACGCAAATCCACTTTTTTGCAAATTTTTTGAAAACTTGCTTAAAACAAACAAAAAACGGCAAAAACCGCGCTATAAGTCGGTTTTCGCCATTTTTTTAAGTTTTTGTTACATTTAATTGCGTTAATGTATAAAAATGCTTAATTTTTGATAAAATTCGACAATTATTCAGTTTCTTCCGAAAGGAATTTTTTGTAACCGTTTCCGTACTTTACGCACTTGGAAACCCTTGATAAGGTGGCGGAAGATACGTCGGTTTGCTTTATTACGTTTTCGTAAGTTTCCCCTTTTAAAAGAAGTTTTGCAGATACCACCCTTTGCGCCATCTGATCTATTTCACGATAGGTACAAAGGTCCTCGAAAAACGCTTTGCAGTCTTCGGTAGACTTAAGTTTTAAAATTGCGTTATAAAGTTCTTCTGTATATTCCTTATTACTACTCATATTGCCCCCTAACGTTTATTGTAGCCTTGCAAGAATTTAGCGGTAAGTTGATTTTTGGGATTTTCAAAAACTTCGTCGGGCGTACCGCTTTCCGCTATTTTGCCGTCCGCCATAAAAATTACCTTATCCGAAATCTTTTTTGCAAACTCCATTTCGTGGGTAACTATAATCATGGTAACGCCGGAATTATATTTGATTTCGTTTATTACCTTTAAAACTTCGCCCGTAAGTTCCGGATCAAGCGCGCTGGTAGGTTCGTCAAAACAAAGAATTTTAGGCTTTAATGCCAACGCCCTTGCGATAGCAACCCTTTGTTTTTGCCCTCCGCTCAGTTCGTGGGGATATGCGTGGATTTTATCTTTCAGCCCGATTTTTTCAAGCAACCCTTCCCCTTCCGATAAAATTTCCTTTTTACGGTTAGCGCGATAGTCCTTGATTTTTTGTTTTAACTCTCTAATTTTGATGTCGCCAAATTGAATTCTAACAGAATCGGCAAATTTTTTCACCTCGCTGTTTAAGGCCAATTCCGGCGCAAGAGTGATGTTTTTTATGACGTCGTACTGCGGAAAAAGGTTGAAGGACTGAAAAACCAATCCGAAGTTCAGCCGTTTTTGACGTAAAGTTTCTTCACTGTCATTTTTGCTTTCTTCGCTTAAAAGGACTTCTCCGTCCAAAATCATTCTGCCTTCTTCGGGTTCTTCTAAAAAGTCGATGCAACGAAGCAAAGTCGTCTTACCGCTTCCCGACGAACCTATGATGCTTAAAACTTCCCCTTTATCAAGGTCGAATGAAATGCCTTTTAAGACTTCCAAGTTTTGAAAACTTTTTTTAAAATTTTGAATACTTAAATACGGCATTATGCACCTACACTTTGAAGTAGTCCAACTTCTTTTCTAATTTTCCGAACAGCAAAGTCAAAAGCCCCACAAAAATCAAATAAAACACGCCTGTGTAAAACAGCGGCCAGATAAGCCCCTTACTTGACATTACGTCGGCAACCTTGATAATTTCGATTACGCCGATTACCCTTGCCAAAGCCGTGTCTTTAACCAAAGTTATAACTTCGTTGCTTATAGGCGGAAGAATACGCTTTACGACCTGCAAAAGAATAACTTTGCCGAAAATTTGCGACTTCTTCATGCCCAAAACCTTGCCGGCTTCGTACTGACCTACGCTTATGCTTTCTATTCCGCCGCGAAAAATTTCCGAAAAGTAGCAAGCATAATTTATTACGAAGGCTATAAGCGTGGCGATAAAGCAACCTACGTTGTCTATGCCGTACTTAAAATAAAAGGTATTGTCTATTCCGCCCCAAAAAGAGACGTTTGCGTCGCTTAAAATCCCCGGAAGGTAGTATATCATAAACAGTTGCAGCATAAGAGGAATTCCCCTTACAACCCACACTATGACCTTAAAAACCGCCTTTAAAGGTTTAAATTTACTCATCGTGCAGAAGGATATCAAAAGCCCTAACGGCAGAGATAAAACAAGCGTTAATATGAACAGTACGCAAGTTATCGAAAACCCTTCTAAAAGCGATAAAGTTACGTCAATAAAACTCATATCTGCATCTTTTAACCTTTCGGCTTAACTTTATGCTTCGGGATTGCTAAGGTCTATGTAAGCCTTTTCTAAGCCGTACTTTTCGGCAAGTTCTTTAAGTTGACCTGTTTTTGAAAAGGCGGTAAGCATTGTGTTTACATCGTCCCTGAGTTTTGCGCCGACTTCGTTTTTTGCAAAACCTATAGCGTAATATTCGGCGTCGGCTTCATAACCGCTATTTATTTCCAATGCGGTGAAGTTACCCTTTCCGCAAATGCGACTTGCCAATAAAAGGTCGACTATCGCATATTGACAGGTTCCGGAATTTACTTCTTTTACCGCATCCATTTGAGAAGCGACCGCTTTTTTGTTGGCGCCTTCGACTTCGGAAACCAAGTCTTCTGCCGCAGAACCGCTTTCGTAAGCCAAAGTTTTTCCTGCAAAATCGGATAAAGCGGAAATGTCGGCGGTACCGGACTTTTTGATAATGCACTGTTTGTTTTCCATATAGTAGTAGGAAAAGTTTACTATCTCGCTTCTTGGCGTGCCGTCATCGTCGGAGTTAGCGGTAAAACCGTTCCACAAACAATCAACGGTACCCGATGATAATTCATTATATTTATTAGGCCAGTCGATTAGTTTGAAGCGAACTTCATAACCGAGCGCGTTGAAAGTCATAAGCGCAAGTTCGGTGTCAAAACCCTTTAAAACGCCGTCTTCGGTATAGTTCATCGGTTCGTAATCGGTGTAAGCAACCGTAATGGTTTTAGTTCTGACGTTAACTACATCGGATTTTTGAGCGTCGCAACCGATAAAGGCAAACGTGGATATGGCAAGCAACATACTTAAAACAACTGTCAATAATTTTTTCATTTTGTATTCCTTTTTTAATTTAGCAATTTAGTTTGCTAAAGTGATTATGGCAATATTATACTTCATTACTTTAGCGTTGTAAAGTATTTTGCGGTCGTTTTTTAAAATATTTGAATTTTTTTTAAAAACGGCGGTATAACGGGCTTATAGGCGGACTTATATTATAATATATTGTCGTGCGCGCATATGCGCTTTTTTGACTTTTCGGATTTATCCTTGCTTTGTTTTTTTTGTGATTTTATTTGAAAAATCAACGATAATCGACCTATAGGCTGACTTTTGCCATTTTTTGATAAATTACTTTTTAAAAAGACAAAAAATCGTCCGAGCGTTTTTGGGTATCCCGAAAAAACGCTCGGACAGATAAAAATTACTTTAACAAATATGTTATTCTTTAATTTTAATTGATATACTTCCGGTACTTGTTGTTATTTCGCACCTTCCGCCTGTGGTTGAATGAGGTACGTCAACGGTACCCGTTGAACTTTTTGCTATAAAAATCTTTTCGGAAAGCAATGTTCCCCTAATGCTTCCGGTACTTGCTTTAGCGTAAATTTCGCTACCGTCGCAACCGTCGAAGTTTATGCCTCCGGTTGAAGTTTCAACGCTTAATTTTTGGTTTGCGATAACGTTTGTCAAATTTACGCTTCCCGTATTGTTTTCGATTGTGCAGTTTTTTGCCGTTAAGTCTTTAATACGAATGCTTCCGGTGTTTGTAACAAATTCAACATCGCCCGAAGCCGATACGTTTGAAATGGAAATACTGCCAGTGTTTTCTTTTACAGTGATATCTTTAGTTATTTTAGCAGAACTTTCAATACTGCCGGTGTTTCCTTTTATATTTACGCTTTCAAAAGTAAAATCTCGAGGTATTACTACGCTTCCCGTATTGGATTCTATTTTCAACCGAGAATATTCTTTGGCAGGAATATAAAAAGTCAATTTTTGTCCGATAAATATACCGATTTTGTCAATCCAGTTGCGGTTATCCTGCGTCGTTATGACTAATTCTCCGTTTTCAACGGATACCGTATGTTTGACCTTTTCCGATTCGTGCGCGACCACTTTCATACCGTCGGTCGACGGCACAAATTCAATGCTGTCGGTATAAGTTTGTACCGAAAGGTTGGTGAATTCTTCTGTAATATCGAAAGTTTTTTCCTCAAATTTTTGAGTGCTTATTTTTGAAAATTCACAATTATTTAAACCGAAAACCACCAAAAATATGATTAAACCGACGATAATTAAGGATACTGCGGCTATTAACAAATATTTTATCACTTTCATTACTACTCCTTATTTAAAAAACCGTTTTTTAACGATACTAATATCTTTTTTGTAAAATTTATGGTTACTTTACATATCTTTATGCATACCAAGAAAAATAAAATCGAAATGCCTGCAGATACAAGCCCAAGCGACATAGCGGACAGACCCGACAGCGCACCGCCGTGAATAAATATGGGTATACAGCCGATTAAACAACCGATTGTCGCCATTATAAAGGAAAATTCAATCGACCACGCAACGATTACCAACGACCAAATCACAATGTACGCAACTAAAATAAGTGTAAACGCTACCAATAATAGCGGAAGCCATAATGGAAAACCTAATACTATAAGGGCGACCTCCCACCCCTTAAGGGTACGTTTGGGTTTGATTTTTTCTTTTACGAGTTTTGAAAAGGGCACTTCCGATAATATTTGCGATACCACGCTGTCAACTGTGCCTATTCGTTTGACCGCTTCTTCTTCGGATAAACCTTCCTCGATTCCGTCGTCTATCATTTCCGCATAAAAACTTATGCGCTCGTCAATTTCGTTTTTCGGAAGCCCTTTTAATCTGCTTCTTAATTCATTTAAAAATTGCTCTTTCATGCGTCCTCCTTGGTAACAAATCTGTAAATGCTCATGATTTCCTGCCATTCATCTTTAAAATCTTCGATACGTTTTACGCCCGATTTTGTAATGCGGTAATACTTTCTCAACCTTCCTTCGTGTTCGGCGGTGGTTACCGTTAACATTTTCGCTCCTTCCAATCGCTTTAATATAGTGTAGAGGGTGGATTCCGACATTTCGATATACGGCTTCATATCTTTGATAATTTTGTAACCGTACGACGGTTCGTCTTTTATCGCGGCAAGCACACACACGTCCAAAAGGCCACGCTTTAACTGTATATCCATTGATACCTCCCATTGCGTAATACATCATATCACGAAGTATTATCGCCGTCAACTGTTTTTTGCAAGTTTTTTTAAAAACAAAAAATTTTTTATCCCTTGCGTTCTGAATGTTTTTGTCTGTTTTTTATTAAATTGATAAATTTTAATTGAAATTATTATATAATAAATGTGCGTTTAACGGGCTTATAGGCGGACTTTTTATTTTTTAATGGTTTTACGTCAAAATCAAGGCTTGATAATTTTTATATTAAAACCATGCCTTTATAAAGCGCTTTTTTATAATTCCTAATTAAATTTTGCGTCATTCATCTTTCGGTTTATTAAAAAGACTTTTCATTAAATCATCGGATTTTACTATCGAACCTTGCTATTAGTAACGGGTATTTTTGTAAATATGTTTCATTTGAATCAATATCGAAAAAGTACATTTTATAAATCAACGAACGTCGTTTTTTATAGCAAACCCGCCTATGTACATTAAAAAAGACAAGCCCAAAAAGCGCTTGTCTTTTTTTGGTAGCCCCAAGGGGACTCGAACCCCTGATTTCGCCGTGAGAGGGCGACGTCTTAACCGCTTGACCATGAGGCCGTAATATTTACTGCCAAAATATAATATCACATTAAGAGTTTTTACGCAACGATTTTAAAACAAATTTAATAAAATAACGCAAATATTCTTAAATTAGCGATTTTAATAGAGGCAAGTAAAATACCGATTAGTCTAAATTGACAAATTTAAGGGTTACGTTTGTAAAATTTTTTAAAATTAAATCTTTTTCGGAAATCAAAAAATATAAAGCGCAGTTTTTATCTTCCAAAAAGTCTAAATCCAAACTGTTTGAAAGGTATTTTATAAGAGCGACTTCGCCGTCGGGAACATTTTCATCTTTGCATAAAAGGGCGCTGTCCCCTTTTTGCGCATTGGCGGTAAACTCCATAGGCCACTCGGTAAAAACGTCGTAATTTGACTCTAAATCCTCGTTAAACGCAGTGTAAGCGTCGGCTTCGCCTTCGTAATATCTGACGACTGCCTGAGGAGTTTTTTTATAATCGATAAAAAAGTACAAAGTTCCGCTTTCGGGAAGCATTGTTTTACCTATAGCCTCGTAGACTTCGGTCAAATTAAGTTGGCAAAAAAACATTTCTTCGAGTGAAAAGACATCGTCTTCAAGCCACTTTTCGGGAAGCAAAATTTCGCCGAAAAATTTGCTTTGATCCATTTCGGCGTCTTGATCTTTAACCGTTATCTTTATGCTCATTTTTGCCTGCCTCTTTAATTTTTATATAGTTTTTATCCTTTGAAAAATCCTTTGTGCCGTCAAAGTTACCGCCCAAGCCTTCGATGGTTAAGCCGATTTCTTTATAACAAACGTAGTCGGTTGCGGCGTCAAGCGCAGAATACAAACTTTTCAAGCAATCTTCGTCGCCGTATTCCAAAAGATAGGAACAGTATTCCGGCGCCTTGTAGGTGTGCTTTAAAAATTCATTTTCCAAAATTTCGGCTATCTTTTTATTACCCTTTTTTTGACGGGATAAAAGTTCGCATACGCTACCGGAGATGTTTTCGGAATTTTCACAAGCCGTAATAAGTTTTTCAGCCAAGTCTTTACCCGAAAGCAATTCGGCGCAAAAATCTTTTACGGCGTCGGAAGTTTTTCCGAAAAGTAGGTCTATAAGCCTGTTATCGCAGTTTTTTACTCCTTTATGCGACAAGACTTCCAACACCGTCAAAAGCATATCGTCGGGGGTGTTTTCCGATAAAAAGCAATATAAATCTTCGGCGTTTACATAGTCGATTAAGGCGTCAATCAAGTAGTCGGATACGGGTACGCCTTGATTGAAATGTTCGGACAAAATTGCGACTAAGTCCTGCTTTTTATCGAGATAATACTCTGCCGGAGTTTTGCCGTCCAACTCGTCAAAAGTTTTTTTGTTAAACTCGGCATACAGGGTTTCGGTTTGAGAATCCACGTCGTCGCCGTCAACCTTTTTGCCCGATTTAAGGTAGTCTTTTACAAAATTTTTAAATAAATTATCAATGTCAACTGTCTTCATATTCGCCTATAAGTTCCAATAGTGAATGTATTTCGGATTTTTGAACTTCGAAGTATAACGCAAAATAATCGTCTTCATACTTGTAACTGTTATTTATACACATAATAAAGCAAACGGCAAGCACCTTTGCGTTTTTAACCCTATTAAGGCTATTGATTTTTTTAAGTCTTTTATATACGCTGAAAGCAACGTCGTTAAGTGATTTAAGACTTTGTTTTTGAATTGCCGAAATTTTTGCAAAAGCTATGCTATAAGCCTGTTTAAACAACTTTTTGCTTTCCTGAAAGCCGTCGTTATCATCAAATTCCGCAAAAGGAATAAGTTTAAACCAAACGTGCATACCGTTGTAAACTGCGTTAACCTTTATTTTATAACCGAGACTTACAAGTTTTGCCACAATACGAAATTTAACCCGATCATCCACTTCCAAAACAAGTAAAACGTTCAAAAAATAATCCAAAATAGTTTTGTTGCCGGTAGATAAAAGCGCCTCTGCAAAATCGCCTTGCAATTCGTTGTCGAAAGAATAAATCCAGTCGCATAACTGTATTACGGAAGGAAGATTTTTTGTCGTAATTTTGGGCACGTTTTCAAGATAATCAAAGACCTTTTTAATCTTCTTTTTCCTTACGTCGTCTGGAAATTTCAGTCGGTAACCGATAGGTTTTGTAACTTTCGGAGGATTTTTTGCCTTTTCCAAATAATATAATGCGACGTCGTAATCGGTGATTTGATATACATAGGTAAAATATTGCAAAGCCTTATCGTATTGCCCTAAATTATAGTAAGCGGAACCTGTCAAAAACAGAGTGCTTACCGAATAAGGCTCTTCATCCAAAGCGCGAAGGGAATAAAAGATTGCACGTTCGTACTCGGCAATTTCCATGCAGGTAATCGCTATTTTATTGCACGCTTGAAACTCTTTTATATCGAATTTGTCTAATTGGTCATAAACCTTTAAGGCTTCTTGCTTATCTCCGATGCCCACAAGCAACACAAACATATTAATAACGGGCAAAGGATCATCGGGAAAGTCCCCTATAAGCCCGTTAAGTAATTTTTTTGCAGTTTCGTGTTTGACTTTTATAATGTAGTGCGCGGACAGTCTTAACTGTGCGCCCATATAATTTGCGTCGTCCTTTTTTATGCTTTTTAAATACTTTACGGTGGGAATTTTGCTTTTTTGGTATAAAGAATCTTCGGCAAGTTCTATACGCTTATCGGAAGGAATTTTTTCAAGCGGATAACTTATATAAAACTCCGGAAAATAAGGTTCGGACACAGATTCGAAAAAGTCCAACTTTTCGTCCAAATAGTCGTATTCCGTATCGGGGGCAAGGGATAGTTGAAGGTCATAGTAATAAGCCGCCAACCGCTGGTTTTCCATAAGATAAAAGCAAGCGCCAAGCCCGTTATAGGCTTCAGGACGTTCACGCGCAGGACATACCGAAAGGAAGCGAAACCAATATTCCGCCGCCAGCCTAACCAAATATATATCCATATATACCTTGGCAAGTATCCTGTACGCTTCGTAACGCTTTGTCTTTTTCGCAACCGAAAGGGCAACGTTAATCGCACCTATATAATCCCCTTCTTCGTACCGCTTTTCTGCAAGTTCAATCTGCCTATCGGTAAAATCGGATATTTGTATCGGCTTATTTTTTGGCATCTTCTAAAAGTTTGTCTACGTCCTTTTTGTAGTATGTGTATTTATTGGGACAAAATTGACATACTACTTCGATTTTGCCCTCTTTATCCACGGTGTCGTAAAGTTCCTTTTCACCCAAGGTCAAAAGTATGCGGTCTACGTATTCTTTCGAGCAGTTACAGCGGTATTCGGGAAGATACTCAAAAAAGAAAACTCCGTCAAAAAACCTGTCTATAATGCCGTCTAAACCCATTTCTTCAATCATTGTGCTGACGGCGGAAAAGTTTTTAAGCAGTTCTTCGGCTTTTACGATGTTTTCCTCTTTGGTGCCCGGCATTGGCTGTAAAATCAGTCCGCCCGCCCCGACGCATTTTAAATCTGTTCCTATTTTTACCCCTAAGGCTATGCCGGTAGGCTGCTGTTCGCTATACGTAAAATAAGCGGCAAAGTCTTCTGCGATTTCACCGCTTACCAAACGGGAACTGCCGGTATACGGCTCTTTTAGACCGAGATTTTTGACAACGGAAATTCTGCCCCGTCCTACTGCCCTGCCGACATCGAGTTTGCCATTACTTTTAAGAGGCAAATCGACGTTTGGGTTGTCCACGTAACCACGCATATGAAGGTCATGGTTTCCGCAAACGACTATGGTGCCTAGCGGTCCGTCTCCGCTTATAGTTGCGCTTAAAGTGTCGTCCTTGTTTTTAAGATTGGTCGCCATAAAAGTTGCGGCGGTCATGGTTCTGCCAAGCGCCGCTGCCGCAACCGGTGAAAGATTGTGGATTTCTATCGAACGGTTAACCATTTCGGTAGTATCCAATAAAGAAACGGAAATTTCTCCGTCAAAGATAAGTCCTTTTAATACTCTGTCCATAATTATACGCCTATGTTTTCGGTTATTTTATAATGATTTTTTCAGTCTTTTATTGCCGTAAACTGTATTCTTAAAGAATCGGTTTTAATAGTTCCGCCCAAATGATTTGTTGCGTTAACGGTACTATAGCCCGACTTTTGCAGGCAATCGGTCAAAAAGTCTACGGTATGAATATACTGGGTTTGACATTCTTCCTTTTTTTCGTACAAATCGCCCTTTTTTATAAATACGGATAAATCCATATCCACTTTATTATCGGACAACTTGTTAAACCATAAATAGGTTAAATCTTCTCGGTCTTCGGCAAAAAGGTTGTCTGCAATAACGTTTTTAAGTTTGTACTCGCTGGAAATGTCGAAAAGCAACACTCCGCCCTTTTTCAAAAGTGCAGAAAAATGCTTAAAGGTCTTTAAAACCCTTTCCGGCGGAAGGTAATTTACGCCGTCGTTTACTACCGTTATAAAGTCGACTTTTTTAAAGTTTTTGAACGAAGTCATATCCCCCGATAAAAAAGGAATATCAAGTCCTTGGCTTTTGGAAATTTTAACGGCTTCGTCAAGCATTTCGACAGAACTGTCGACGCCGATTATCGAATAACCGCTTTTTTTTAAAGCGCGTGTAAAATAACCGCTTCCGCAAGCCATATCGATGCCCGATTTACCTTTGGATAAGGCGCCGACTAAACTTACTAAATAGTCCGCCCATTTTCGATAGTCTTCGCCACTTATAACCCTTTCGTATATCTGCGCTAAAGCAGAATATGGTTTGTACTGCATATTTCACCCCTTGTTAAAACCAACTAAAAAGTCTGTTTTTTAAAAATTGCCCCAAAAGAATGAGGCAATCCGTTATTAGTCTTATTTGACCTTTTTAGGTTTAATAATGTTTATCAAACCTTGACAAATTTTACAATAAGTGCGCCTATAAGCCGTTTATATGCGGTTTTAACTTTTAGTTGCCACTTATTACAGGTCGGTTTTCGATTTTTGAAGCGCGTCGATATCGTCGCGGGTAAAGAGGGAATCCAAGTCTTTTACGGTTACGTCGTAATCGGTAACCGGCTTAACGCCGTCCATAATGCTTGCGGATTTACCGACTTCACGATAGCCCTCGCTTTCGCCTGCGACAGCCTTTTCCTTTTCGCGAGTGTTGTGCTTATCGATTTCTTCCTTAGTGGCTTCGTAAGTCTTAACCCTGCCCCTGAAGAATTTGTCATACAGCCACTGACTGTAAACCGTCCATACGAGCATTGTATACGAACCGCCTAAGAACATTATAAGGATAGCGGCAAGGCTTAGCGCTTGAGAGCCCAAGAACAAAATTGCAAACGGAATGAGTGCAAATACCGCAAAAAATGCGTTAACCGGTAACAGTATCAAAGTTATCGTAAAGCAATTTTTCATCAGTTGGAAATAATTTCCGGTATAGGTTACCACCATTGACATCATTGCCATAAAATGTAATGACGCAAAAGCGATTAGTATATACATCAAAACCTTTAAAAGGGTCCAATACCAACGTGAGCCGTTTATTGCCGAGGTAAGGTTTAGATGTGAAATAAATATCGATGACACCGCAAGTATCAGCGAATATATGGCAACAGAGGCAAGTATGGGAAGAATGTTCTTTTTTATGCCGTTAAAGAAGGTTTTTACGATGGTTACGCTTTCACCCCAGCAAAGATTACGCATAACATACATTCCGCCGGAAAGACCTACGCCCAAAAACAATGCGGCAATAGGCATCCACATAAAGAAGTTGTAATTTGCGTAATACGTTATACTTTCTTCAAGCCCCAAAACCGCCGCGTGGGGTAAATACCCTATACCCATGTTTGCCGAAAAGGGCGACATGGACGCATTTGCGTAAATGGTGGAAGAACGCAAAAATAAAAGTATCAACAAAGGCGCTAAGAACAAAAGTATAATAAAGTTTAGCCCTATAATCTTTGTGAAGTTGCCCATGAATACTTCGTAGCCGAGTTTCCAACGGCTTACGGCGACTTCCGGACGGAAATAACCGTCGACGCCAGAAGTATCGGTTAAAGAAATAGGCTTCCTTTCCTTTTGCGGTTTTTGATTATTTTTGCCGCCTTTTACGTCCGACTTTTTGCCGGTTGCAGTGTAACTTTTACCGCTATAGTTTTTAGATGAACTCTTTTTTGCCATAAAACTCCTTCCCGACGGCAAAATGTGCGATTGATCTGCCATGGCAAATAGACTTAAACCTTACTTGCCGTGAATACGCCAAAAAAAGTGTTCGTTTTTTTGGCTGTATCGGGATAATAAAAAACTTCTTATAATATAATAACTTAAATAATAAACTTTTACAAACGTTTTTGACCGTTTAAAGAAAATTTTTGTTTTAAAGGGGGATTTTTATGAACGTTGCCGTAATCGGCGCTACGGGCGTGGTGGGAAGAAAGGTTTTGCAAATTTTAGAGCAAAGAAATTTTTACGCAGATAATTATTATCTTTTTGCAAGTAAAAAATCACGTAACACAACTATCGAAATTTTTAACGAAAAACTTACAGTGGAAGAACTGAACGAAGAAAGTCTGTTTTCAAAAAAAATAGACCTTGCCTTTTTTTGCGCGGGAAGCAAAGTAAGCGAGGTTTTTGCACCTACGCTATCGGAAACGGGGACGTATGTTATAGACAATTCTTCGGCGTTCAGGCTTTTTGACAATGTGCCACTTGTAGTACCCGAAGTGAACGATTACGAGATTTCGGCTAATCGAAGGCTTATTGCTAACCCAAACTGTTCCACCATTATGCTCGCGCCTATTTTACACTGCCTTAAAAGTTTTGGGTTAAATAGAGTTACGGTTTGTACATATCAAGCGGTTTCAGGGGCGGGGATGCGCGGAATTTCTGACTTGAAAAAAGGTGAAAAAGGCATTGCGCCTAATGAGTTTGAAAAAGAAATTTATTCAAATTGTATTCCGAAAATCGGTACGTATAACGATGACTTTTACAGCGAAGAAGAAATGAAAATTATAAGAGAGTCTAAAAAAATACTTGACTTGGAAAAATTAAATATCAGCGCAACCGCCGTAAGGGTTCCCGTGTTTAACTGCCATGCGGAAGCGGTTAACATAATTTTAAACAGCGATTTTACCCTGACGGATATTTTTAACGCCCTAAAAAACGTTTCTTACGTCAAGGCTTTTGAAAAAGACTATCCCACCCAAAAAGAAGCCGACGGCAGCGACCTTATAACGGTTGGCAGAATCAGAAAAGATTTTTCGGCAGACCGCGCCGTTTGGATGTGGATTGTTTCGGATAACCTTAGAACAGGCGCCGCTTTAAACGCCGTAAAAATTGCCGAAATTTTACGAAAACGGTCAATAATCGACCTATAGACCGATTTTTTGTAATTTTAGTCTGCTTTACCCGTAATAAAAACAACAAGCGTCAAGTAAGATAACTTAGGAGGTAATTTATTATGACTAATCTTTTGATTTCAGGTATTAACGGCAAAATGGGCAAAAAAGTTTACCAAAAAGCCAAAGAATACGGGTTTAACCTTTTGTGCGGTGTAGATAAAAAGCAGGGCGGAAATTTCGACTGCCCCGTTTACCGTACTTTTGACGAGGTCAAGGAAAATATCGATTTGATAATCGACTTCTCTTCACCGGATATTTGTACCGATTTACATAATTACGCCAAAGAAAACAAATGCGCGGTGTTTTCGGGAACCACCGGTTACAACGAAAAGCAAACAAACCTTATTAAAAAACTAAGTAAGTTTGTGCCTGTGTTTATGGCGAGCAATACCTCTTACGGGGTAAACCTTTTAATTCAACTTGTAGACCTTGCCTGCAAAAAAATCAAAAACTGTCGGATTGAAATAATTGAAATGCATCATATAAATAAAAAGGACGCTCCGTCCGGAACCGCCCTTTCCATAAAAAAAGCCATATCGGATAATTTGAATTGCGATGTGCCCATACACTCGGTAAGGGGCGGAAATATTGTCGGCGAACACAACGTTTTGTTTATGACGGATAACGAAGTCATTTCAATTAAACATACCGCTTTATCCGATGAAGTTTTTGCCGAAGGCGCCGTTAAAGCCGCCGCTTTTTTGATAGGTAAAAAACCGAATTTATATACTATGAACGATTTATTAAAGGCATAAGCCCGTAATATAAAGATATCGCCGCGCCGTTTGGATTAGGCATAGGTAAACTTATAACAAGTTTATCGCTTCTGACTTTTAAAAACTTATATTCGGCACCGTAAAGAGCAGTTTGTATCATTTGACGCACACTGCTTTTATTTAATTTTTTGCCCGTTATAACAAGTTTGTTACCGCTTACCGCAACCGAAAACACAACGGAACCAGCAAACCTTTTTTTGTTTAAAATTGTTGTTCCTTTATCGTCGGGGCGAAATGTATTTTTAATGATTATTTTAGTCTTTGTGCCGATAACGGGCTTATAGGTGGACTTTTCCAAAACGTCGGGGTTTAATACGCTTAAATTTTTAAAGTCCTTAAAAGTTATGGTATCAAGATAGTAATCGGTTTTTACAATCTTCGGACTAATCGGTTTAATACCGGAGACGTCGGAAAAATTTTCATAAATATCCGCTTTGCAAAACCTTGACAGATAAGCGCCTGTTAAATCGCTTCCGCCACGAGGAAAGAGTGCTATACTGTCGTCTAAACTGCCGTAAAACCCGGGAACAACTATGCCTTGGGAATAATCCTCCTTTAAAAATGCCTTTTTTGATTTTTTAAGGTCCACCTTTCCTTGTTTTTTGAAAATAATGACATTTTTGGCGTTGCAAAATCGATAGCCAAGATAATTTGCCATAATTTTGGCGGTAAGGTATTCCCCTGTAGATACTACTTCCGCCAAAGAACGGCTAAAAGCGAAATCAAAACAATCCAACTCCTTTAAATCGAAGTCGATATTAAGCCCTTTGATAATGTCGGAAAATCTTTTTTTAATTTTTGATATAAGAATTTTATTATTTGGGGTTAAGTAAAGTTCGTAAAGCAAGTCGGTAACTTTTATATCTTCGCCAAACCTTTTGCCGGGGGCGGAAACCACTATTATTTTGCGACTTGCGTCGCTTTTGATTATTTGCTTTACCCGTTTAAAGCAGTCGGCACAGGATAAAGAAGTTCCGCCGAACTTACACACTTTTAACATATAAAAAAATCCTTATTATCATAATATGAAGTGATAATAAGGATGGTTTATATTTTGAATTTTTTTAATAAAAGTGCGCCTATAGGTCGATTATTCCACCGCTACGATATTAGCGCTTTTAACGTGGTTGATTCGTTTAAACTCCTTAACCATGGCTTGCGGATCGATTTTAAGATTACTTACGTCTATAACAATCGTAATGAATGCGACGTTATTAATGGGTAAAGTAGAGTTTATGGTTATAATGTTTCCGCCGAAAGAATAAATGTCTTGCATGACGTTGCTTAAAACACCTGCTGCATCGGAAAGTTTCATTGTAAGTATTGCTTTTTTACCGATAGACTGAGACGCTTTAAAGATTTTGTCTTTATACTTATAGAAAGTGGAACGGCTAATGCCCGTTTCCTTACAAGATAAACTTACGCTTTTATTTTCATCTTCGACCAAACTTTTGGTTTTTAATACTAAGTCAAAATAATCGGGCAAGATCGATTTATCGATGATAAGGTATTCCTGAGCCATATTTCATCCTCTCATATAATCAACTTAGCGCTATACGCGCCTGCCATACATCGGCAGAATATATTATACTATGTTTTATACAATAATTCAAGTATTTTAATTAAAATTAAACAAAAATTTTTGTATGTTGAAAATGAAACAACTTATAAAACTTTTGTCATGCAACTTTCGCTTATTACAACGGTTTTTTGTAAAGTTGCTTCATCGCGAACAATTTCTATAATCATACTGTCGCCTGCGTTCAATCCTAAGGTTAAATCGACGATTACGAAGTTTCTTGTTACGGGGTAAGTGCTTCCGTTTACGGTTACCGAAATTATTCTGTCGTCTTTTTGCAAAATACCCGTTACTATCGAATCGGTTTCGATACTGTCGATTATAATTTGCGCTTCTATTCTTACTTTACCGCTTTGGCTGTCGTATATTGCTTTGGAGTTGCTTTCCAAAACGGAAATACCGAGAAGCGGTTTGGTAATGTATGTTTGAGATTTGCCGATACAATCGGACTCAAAACGTTTCATACAAGCGGAAACTACGGCGGAAGGAATTGCGTAATTTACGCCGTCTACGTTGGTAACTACGCTTTTGGCGTTTACTATACCCAAAAGTTCGCCTTTGCCGTTAAACAGTCCTCCGCCGGAATTGCCCGGACTTACCGCGGCGTCAAAGCGAAGCACGCGCATGGTGTTAGAGTCGCCGCAAACGTTTTTGATATTTACGCGCTCGCTTAAAACGCTTAATATGCCTTCCGAAACGGACAGACCGTTACCGCCGGGGTTTCCGATGGCGTAAACCTTTTCGCCCAAAGTCGCATCGTCCGAGTTACCTAAGGCAACGGCTTCGATAAGAGAGTTTTTAATTGCATCGCTGTTTTTTACCGAAAGTACGGCTAAATCGTAAGTGGTGCTTCCGCCTTCAAATTCGGCAGTAAATGAAAGCGGATTGTCGGAATACTCGCTACCGTACAAGTAAACGTGAATATCTTGGGCTATAGGTCGGTTATTGACGGATTTTTCGTTATACACAACGTGATAATTTGTAAGAATCAAAGCGTTCCCGTTCTTTTTGTCTACCGAATAAAACACGCCCGAACCCGCGCTTTTTGAAGAAGTTTCGGAAAATTCACAAACGATACTACATACGGAAAGCATAAGTTTGTTTACCGTTTGTACGTCGTCCTTTTTTTGGGGCGAAAAATATTTTAGTATAAAATCGTCAAGGCTTCCCGTAAAGTTTCCGCTTTCGGTCATTTCACGGTAAAGATCGGTTACGGTGTAGCCCTCGTTAAAGTTTACGCCGTCCTTACCGTCAAGACCGTTTTGACCGCTTTCTCCGCGTAAACTTTCAAGCCAGTCGGTTTCGCTACCTTTAAACCCGTTATCCACTGCGATTTCATACGCGCTTTTACCGCGCGCTATGGGCGTGCAGGCGGTAAATAAAAGTGCTGTGCAAAATATTAACGTTAGCGCTAACGCCTTTTTTAAAATTTTCATAAATCTCCTGAAAGCAGAAAACATCTGCAAGTAAATTATAATTTATGTGTTTGGTTAGATTGTATAAAAGCAAATCTCAATTGTCAAGGGATATTTTTGCCCCCTGTTAAAATTACCGCAGATTTAACAGTTTCTTAACAGCCTTTTGACAAAACTTTGTAAAAATCTTTATACTGCTTTTAAGCCCAAAATCGTTTACAACCTACAAAAGTATGTGTTATAATACATTTGTATGCGGCAATTTTTACGCCGTAGGAGGAAACTATGGGACTTTTCGACTATTTTACAAAGGAAGCAACCAACGAAAAAAAACCAAACAAAACCCGTACGGCAAATATCGGCACCATTAAAGGTTCTTCTCAACCCGACCCGACAGACGACAACGTTTCGGTAAGGGTTTTTAAACCGACTTCTTTTTTAGACGTTAAAAATATTATCAACTTTTTAATGCTTAATAAACCTGCCGTCGTTAACCTTGAAGCCGTTTCGGACGATACCATTCAGCGCGTCATCGATATGCTTTCGGGCGCTTGCTACGCATTACACGGGGATATTTCGGAAATTTCCAAAAACATTTATCTTATATCGCCCGAAGAAAAGATGATTTAACGGCAAAAAAACGATTTAACTTGGGCAAATATAAACGGCAAAATCCTTTTTAAAAAGCCTAAATTTTGCCGATATAATGCGTATATCCGTGATTTGTAACGATTATAATATACGCAAAGTATTTTGAAATATTTTAATTTAAAATATAAGGACGAATTTACTAAGTAGATTCGCCCTTTTTTATACCGTTTTTAAACGACTTTATATAAGTCGCAAAATAAATCGCATTTAAAAAATCAATCTTCGACAAGCCCCAATAATATCAAACGGGAATTTATACCGCCGATAGTACGATTATGCAACGCCGCCATTTTTGCAAGAGATTTTC
The DNA here is from genome assembly GCA_945638575.1 of uncultured Clostridia bacterium. Taxonomy (GTDB): domain Bacteria; phylum Bacillota; class Clostridia; order Christensenellales; family Borkfalkiaceae; genus UBA4636. The sequence continues at coordinate 146,078 of CALZDP010000001.1, forward strand.
CGCTTAAAAATTCCGCTTCCAGTTTGTCTTCTTCCTCTTTTGTCCAACGCTTTTTGGAAGTGCCTTCGTCGGTCAAAAGCCCGAGCAACACAAGCCGAGAGATAATACCGCTGTTTTTACGGTGATGAATTTTTGCAAGCCTTTCAACCGAGTAGCCCTTTTCAAACTCTTGTTTTAACTTTTCTTCTTCCTCGTCCGTCCACTTACAATTATCGTTCATAAGTCTTTCGGTTTCCGTTTTGTTCGAGTAGTAACGGGCGTACCGTCTTAAATAATAAACGGCGGTGGTTGCGTACTGTTTTGCTTCTTCGGTGGCTTCTTTGCTGTCGACGATACTATCGTAGTATAAAATAGCGTCCTGAAGTTTAGTTGTTTTTTTTGCCATGTTTACCCCTTATTTATATGTTTTTTATTCTTAAAATTTTTTAAAATTTTATAAAAAGTCCGCCTATAGGTCGATTATCTTACTGTTTTACGGAATCGTCTATTGCGGTGATTTCTTCCGTAACGTCAACTATGTCAAACTTTTTTTTGAAAATATTTGTATAATTGGTTTCCTTTATAACCCTGATAAGTTTTTCGGCGCCCCGTTTACTTACAATGCGCCAAATTAAAATTACAAGCAAAAGAATAACAACGGCCATTAAAATACCGACTAACGAGCCTATAAAGTCAAGCAATACGTCCGTCCAAAGGCAAAACCTTCCTTCGGTAAAATATTGTATGAATTCCGACAAACAAGCATAGATAAAAGTTACCGCCGGCGACAAAGCGCACCACCCTTTACGCTTTGAAAACAAAAGCAAAACGTAAAACACGCCGAAGCCAAATAGTGCGGAAAGACCGCCGTGTCCCATAAGTTTACGCACAAAACCGTAAGCCTTGGTATATAATTTTACTTCCACCGTCTTATCGACAAACAAAGTTTCGTCAATGTTGCTTTGGCAACGAATTACCACTTTGCCAAGATTTTTTACTACTAAAACACCGTTGTCGTCTATTTGCGCGTTACCGCTTACTATGGACCACTTTACATTATTTTCATAGACATTAGGCGAATGTCTTGCCACGTAATTGTATGTACCGGGGGTTACTTCGTCGTAACCGTAAACGGTTAAGGCTTTGGGCTTTTTGTAGTTTACGCTAAATGTTTTAACCGCATAGACCGTTTCGTCATAAGCATAAACGAAAGTCAAGGTTGCGGTTCCTATAGAATCGGCTTGAATTTGATTGTATTTAACCCTTAACACATTTGGATTATCACTGTAAACAAAACATTCCCGCGAGCCTGAGGCAATAAGTTTTTTATAGTCGTCAAGTACATTTTTATGAGTAAATGCGTAATCTTTTAAAGTGATTTCGGAAACGGCGGGTAAAGTACCTTCGGTTACGGTAACAGGTATATAAGTTTCTATGGTTTTATCGTTTACGGTTAGGCTTGCAAGGATAGTTGTTTCACCTACCCCCCTGCCGTAAACGACGCCTTGAAATACCCCTGCAATTTCGCCGTCGGACGAAGTGTAATTTAAAATAGTGCTTTTTGTTTTTCCGCCGTTTAAAATAAGAGCGCGGTTTTGCCCCATGGGAACGGTTAAATTTCCGCCGTCCGACGAGGTTATGTTTAAGCCGACCTCGAAAGGATTTTCCCCGACGCACTCGAAAGAATATTTAGAGGTGATTTTATTATCGGAATTAAGTTTCGCCGAAACTTCTACCAAGCCGTCCTTTAAAAAAGTAATTTTGCCGTCGTCGGTAACGGTTGCTACATCGGGGTTGTCGACTGTAAAGGTAAGCGGCTCTTTATCAACCCCTTTGGGCAAAAAGGACACCTTAAGCGCAACGGTTTCATTTATAAAATAAAAAGATTGGTATTTTTTTGGGACTATGGTTATCGACTGAACGGAAACTTTTGAATCCACTTTATCTGAAATATTGAAAATGCCATCCAAAAAACCGGTAACCGTTTGAGTAAACTCTCCGCTGGCGTCCGCCGGCGTTGCCGACGCACCCATTAAAAAGGCAAACAAAAGAACCGTACAAATAAGTGCGGTGATAGATAATATTTTTATAAATTTGATGATTGGTTTGTAATTCACCGCACTGCCTCTTTTACGATTTAAAATTATTTTATTTGATTATATCACTAAATTACCGATTTGCCTATACGTTTTTTAAAAAAAGTAATAATTTTTGTTTAATCTTTTAACTTTCTTAAAATAAAAAAGGGCTAAAAACCGACCTATAGGCCGATTTTTAGCCAAATTTTTAAATATATAAAATTACTATGCCTACAAGCAACCCGACAAGCATTGCAAACGCCGGCGCTTTGGAACGCCACATTAAAATGGCTTCGGGCAAAAGTTCGCCAAACACTACGTATAACATAGCACCGCTTGCCAAACTTAAAGAAATCGCCAAACTTACAGGACTTATAGAACCTATCCAATAGCCGAGCATTGCGCCCAATATGGTAGGTACGCCCGTCAACGCAGTAACTATCGCCGCTTTTACTTTACCCGTTCCGCCGCTTACCAAAGGAACGGATACCGACATACCTTCAGGTAAATTGTGAAGCCCTATAACGATGGCTATGGTCAAACCGCTGCTCATGGTAAAAGTTGCGTTTGCACCCTCTTTTGCGTAAGAAGCGCCTATTACCATACCTTCGGGAAGGTTGTGCAACGCTATGGCAAACGCCATAACCAAACCGGCGACGAAAAGTTCGTTTCTCGATTTTGCACGCTTGTCCATATCGTATTCGCGCTTATGCTCTTCGTAATGGTCGCTATGGATAAGTTCGGAAAGTTGGTCGGCGGTTTTAGGATGCGTTTCGTCTATGTGCTTTACCTGCGGATTTGTTTTTTTATCGATAAAGGCGTTCAAAAGATAAACTATTCCGTATCCTGCCAAAACCATGGCGATTACCAAAAATACGTGCAGGGCGGACGTTCCGTTCTGTCCCAAAGCCTCTGTTAAAAGATCCAAACAAACGACGCACAACATAACGCCGCCTGCAAAACTCAACAGCAAACTGACGATTTTTTCGGAGTTACGGGGAAACAAAACCCCTATAAGTCCGCCTAAACCCGTACCGCCTACGCCGGCAACGGTCGTTATCAATACTACCATCCAAAAAGTGCTCATATTATCACCCGAGTGTAACTGTAAAGTTAAGTGCGTAAATCGGTTTTTAAGTACAGTCAAAGGCTGAAAGAGAGGCTTTCGGCGTGCTTCGTATACGTTAAAAATCAACAAAATTTAAATACAAAGATATTATACAAATGCTTAAACCATATGACAAGCGTTTTAAAGGTAAAATAAACATTTTTTAACTTAATTGCCGATAATTTAAAAGCGGTAAACAGATTTTTTTGCATAAAAAAAGCGGAATAAATAGGCCTATAAGCCCGTTATTCCGCTTTTTTAGGTTTGTTACTTTTTAATCCAACTAAAAGCAGTGTTTTCGTTTATGTCCTGAATTTGTTTTTCTACGCTCAACTTTGAATTTGTATCATACAGTTGAAAACGGAAAGGATACTTTCCTGCCGTATAGTACAAAAACTGCACTTTGTCGCCGCTTAAAAGTTCTATGGGAATGGAGAATTTGCTTAATTGGTTAAAGTTTGCCCCAACGCCGCTTAAATCAACCATACTGTAATTTTTACCGCCCCCGAAATAGGCTATGGCGCCGTTTGCATAAGGTTTGGCGTTATAATAGGATACTATACCTGCCTTGCCCTCTTGCGGTTTATAGTTTTTAACAAGTTCTCCGAAATCCATATTAAAGCCGATAATTTGACCGACGGAAGTATCGTGCCCTTCCAACAGAGTGTCGCTGTTGATTGTTTCAACGTCCTTCCAGTCATAAAACCTTACGTCGCCCTTTAGCCTTAAAACCGCGGGATAAGAAGTACCGCCGACGTCGCGCCAATCGCTGAAACGATACCTTTCGTTATAATCCCAACCGTTAAGGACAAGCCCCCCGAAGATACTGTCAAGCCCGACGCTGAATAGCCCTGCGCTGTAAAAGGCGCTGTCTTGGACGGTTACGTCGGTTAAAACGTAATTATCGTAGAAATAATCGTTCAAATTGTCGCCGTCGGGTTCAAGTTTATTGCCCTTTTCATCGGTCAAATAGGGCGAAGCGTTTTCCCAAACGGCAGGTTCGATGTTCTGCCAGGATAAACTGTTGAGATAGTTTTTACCTGAAACGGAAGGGTTGCGCTTAATTTGATTTGTGCCGATTTTTAAAATAAACTCTCGCGCGCCGGATAGAATACAGTTGGAAATGTTTACGTGGGTACGGAAGTTTTCGCTTGTGGACGCCGTAATGGCTTCTTGAGTGTTTGGCTTGCCGAAAACCCTAACGGCGGTCCTGCCGAGATTGACTCGGCTGTAAGTAAGGCTGAAATTATCGCCTACCGCTTCCAAAACCGTACCGCAATAGTTTAAGTTGTTTAAGTCTGCCGAATCGCCCGACAATATAGACGAATTCAAACAGCCTTTGAGTTCGCAGTTTGTAACGGTAATACCCTCTTTTTTAACCATAAATATAACGCTGTCTTGCGATTTTACCGCCATATTGCCTTCCGAAGCGGAAACAGAATAACTTACAAGATTTATCGGACCTTTGAAGATTCTTGAACCGGACTTTTGGTAATATAGCATGGTAAGACAGTCTGCGTCGATACTGTAACCGTTGCCGTAAAGATTGTTTGTCAACTCTATAGCACAACGGATTTTACTCTGTTCTACTCGGTTAATGTTGCGGTAATAGGTGTTATCCGCCGTACAGTCGGTTAGATAAGTGTAGGTGTTGACGTACTTATTGTAATTGAAGGTGTCGTAATTTTGCACCGTTTTAAGTTCGTCGCCCAAACTTACGGGGGACTGCAAAACGACTTCGTAATTGCCGTCTTTTGTAAGGCAGTAGAGTTGCTCGTCATTCACTACGTTTACTCCGCGTCTTCTTACGTTTACGGTAACGGAAGCGCTTGCCGATTGGAAAGAATTATCCAACTTAGTTAATTTTTCAAGAGTTAAATCATCGTTTTTTACCGTTAAAGTAACGACGCCTTCTCCCCCGTTTAAGGTAAGTTTTCCGTTTTCGACAACGGCGATTTGAGGATTATCCGACGTCCACGCTACAGATTCCGTTGAAGTTTCGGCCCTGCTTCCGTTGTTTTTTACTCCGGAAACCAAAGTGGCGGAAAATTCCTTTTTGGTTAAGTTTCCTAATCCGTTGCCGTTAGTAAAATCGTAGTAGCCTACAGCAAAAACAGAATCGAGCGCGTCTTTATAGGTGGCAAGTCCCGATTTTGCGCGTTCTACGGAAAGTTGCTTAAACGGATTTAAAACTTCCACTTCCAAAGGCGGAATATAACGCGAATTATCTTTGGCAAAATTTGAAGAAAACAATTCTTCACCGGTAACGGCGTCGTAAACCGCCGTTTTTATATATGCCTTGCCCACGCTTTTTGCCGTTATATAGCATACGGTTTGGTTGGAGGTTACCGTAATTACCTTTTGGTCGGTTGAAGAATAAACTACGTAAAAAGTATTCTCGTCGGCGTTGCCTACGTCAAGTTCGGCATAAGCAACCTGAGTAGTGGTGGACTTACCGAGTAGGGCCACGCCTGAAACCTCGTCCAAATTAAAACGGGCAAAAGGCACAGGGGCGTCGGATTGACTGCCGACCGTTATACGGGCAGTACCGACCGTTACGGCTTCGTTACCCTTTTTTAAGATGATTTTCACTTCTTCGCCGAGAGTGGAAACTTCCTTTTTTGCTTTTACCTTTAAATCCACCCTGCCTTTTGATAGGTCGACAGACTTTTCGGTAATTTCCAAAAGATTTTTGTCGTAATCCAAATACAATTCTCCTTCTTCGGCTTTTTCAAAATCGGAAAACAGATTTAACCTTATTTGGTTGCTTTTCAGTTTTTGAATATTAACGTCGAAGGAAAGTTCGGTTTCGTTGCCTACTACGGGGCAGTCAGACATTTTGTTACCTTGACCGAAACTTAAATATTCGTCGGTCATGTTGACGGTTAAAAGATAACTTAAAGTTTGAGTGCCTTCCGTAACCCTGCCGTTTTCGTCAACGGTTATACCCTCGTAAACGGCGGTTAAGGTGGTTACGCCCTGCCTAAGCGCCTGTATTTTGCCTAATTTACTTATGGTCGCGACCTCTTTATCACTGCTTAAGTAACTGTACTGTACCGAACCTACGTTATCGGGTTTGGTGATTTTACTGCTTAAAAAGAGAGAGTCGCCTTCGTCTAAGGTTAACAAATCTTCGGTTTCGGTGATTTCGCCCAAAAGGGGCTTACTGCTTGTAATAACCACTTGAACGCGGTCCATTCTACCGCCGTCGGCATTAGCAATGACCGATATGCTTCCGGTAGAAAGCGGGGTTATAAGCCCGTTATCGTCGATTTTTACCCTTGCCGTATTTTGTCCCGCAACCTCTTCCGTGGTAAATGTTACCTTTTTATTGGAAGCGTTTTCGGGATAAACGTTGACGTTTAGTTTTAACTTTTCTTCTTCGGCTAAATCGATATAACGGGTTTCATCGCCTTCGATTTCCACGGAAGAAACCGGTACGTTTACCAAAATTTCGGTCGACTTTATTACGGTTGAAGTGGAAAAAATCAACATAAGCGGTATAACCAGCATTAAGGCAATCACTTTGGTTTTCATATCTTTCATAATTCACCTCATAATTCCGTTTCGTAAAATTTTTGTTCCAAACCTTTTTTAAGGTAGAAAAGCGACAGCACGAAAACCACGGTTACCACTGTCATTACAAAACCTACGGAAGCCCATATAACGGTACTCAGGCTGTATATCAAACCTAATATTGCAGAGATTGCAAGCGACCCTGCTCCGCACAAAAGTGAGGCTATAAGCCCGATAAACACAACTTCGCTTACGGTACGACTGCCTTCTTCGACAATTTCTTTGTCGTTTTGCGGAAGGGCTGGATTATTTAAATCCTTTCTTGTGGAAAAAGCGACTTCCGAAAAAGACAGCATGGAAGCGGCTATGAATATTATGGCGCATTGCCACAAATTCAGATAGCCCGCCGCCCCCAAAACGACTATGCTTGCGATAATCGAAACCAAAGAAGTCGCCATACAAAAGATTACCTTACCGAAAACTACCGTACTGCCTTTTATGGGCAACGTTTTAAGCATACCCAGCATTTTGCCGTCTCTTGAAATATTGGACGTACAGAATGTATTGGTTAAAACCGAGAACATAGCGATAACGAAAACGGCTATTTCAAAATCGCAATTTATTACGGTAAGCGCAGAAACCATACTGCGCATTAAATTTACCAACACATAAACCATAAGCGGAAGGGTGAAAACGGTTGCAAAATACTGAAACGCATACGTCGGAGTGCGTAAAATTACGATAAATTCTTTGCACATAAGACTGAAAAGCGGATTTTTTTGAGTGTTTTTCACCTTTTTGCGACGGTAAAATTTGGTTTCGCCTTCCATTTTCAGTTGCAAAGATTTAATAAAGACGGCGCGTATTATTAAGTAGGTAACCGCCGCCGAAACAAGGCTTATTAAAAGAATAAGCAATATGCTTAGCAAAAGTTTTTTACCGAACAAAATATTCGATAAAAGATTGGCGGGATAGGCATACGACACAAAGGTGGTAATTTTATAAACGACGGTGCGGTTAAACACGTAGTTTATTTCCCCTGTATTAAGCAAGGCTGACAACACCTTTAAAAACCTGCCGTAAAGTAAAAACATCACCGCTATTACGATTACGTATAAAATAAGATGCAAAACAAACTTTCTTTCAACAAAGCGCATCAGCGAGGAAAAGGGTAAGGCTATAAGGGTTGACAGCGCACAGGACAAAAAGGGCAAGGTAAACACCTGCAAAAAGGTTGCTATATTGTACCAAACACCGCCTGCGTACGGGGACTTTACCTGTAAAACCATTGCCGACGGTATAAGTACAAGCGCCGTCGACAGTATTTGGGCAAAGTAGATTTTCAAAAGTTTATATATAAACAGTTGAGTGGCGGAAATCGGCTGACAAAGCAAAACTTCGGCATCTTTTCCGTCGCTTAAAGAAGTTTGTATTTTTTTTACGCCGACAAGTGTGTTTAAAATCAAAACTGCTACGTATACCATAGCGGAAAGTTCGTAAACGCGCTTAACCCCTTCGGTATCTGGTTCGCCGAAAACCGCGCCCAGATAAGACGAGGCAAACCGAGAAAACACAAAAACGAAGGTCGCGTATAAAATTGCCAACAAAATAAAAGTGGATATTACCCCGAAAAGATCTTTATGGGCTTTATCGCGCTTAAAGACCGACGAATACCTTTCGCGGTAATCTTTTTTTAATAGTAATAAAACTGCGTTCATGCCTTTTAGTCCTCGATAAAGCGATTTATAAAAGCGTCTTCCAAACTTCTGCCTTGGTTATTTCTTTTAAAATCGGCTATATCAATGCTTTCGACCAACCTACCGTCGTTTATAATGTAAGCGCGATCGCAAGTTTTTTCAACGGCGTCAAGGTTGTGCGAAGAATATAAAACGGTGTTGTCAAGGCTTTTGTAATACTGCATATATTCCCTGAGCGCCTTGGAGGTTTGCGGATCTAAGCCGGTTAAAGGCTCGTCCAAAATCCAAAGCCTCGGTTTATGGATAAGAGACGCCATAATGCAAATTTTTTGGCGCATACCGTGGGAATAAGAGGCAATAATATCGTCTATTTTCGCGCCTAATTTGAAAATTTCCTGCATTTCGGCTATGCGTTTAGTCCTTTCGACCGTCGGCGTTTTATGAATATCTGCTATAAGGTTTATATATTCCGTACCCGTAAGTCTGTCGAACATGGCGCGGTTATCGGGCACGTAACCTATACTATGCTTTGCCAAAATAGGTTCTTTTACGATATCGTGTCCGCAAATGGTAATACTGCCTTCGTTAAAAGGGAAAAAGCCGGTAAGACATTTTATGGTAGTGGATTTGCCTGCGCCGTTTTTACCTAATAATCCTACGATTTCACCCGAATAACATTCCAAAGAAAGATTTTTTACGGCGAAAGTATCCGATTTTAAGTAACGTTTACCCAACCCTTTTATTTCAACTGTTTTTTCCTTATCGGAAATTTTAACGGTATTATTCATAAGTTTTCCTTTGCCGATTTACGGCTGTTATTGTTTTAGGGAGACGGTTTTAACCCGTCCCCCTAAGTTTATCCCGAAAGCAATCAGTAACCTAATTTTAGGTCGATGACCGCATTATAACCGTCCACCGTGTAAGTCAAACGGTAAGAGATAGGTTTATCTGTAAGTTCGATAACAAGTTTCGGGTTCGAAACGGACGCGATTTCGGCGTCGGTAAAATCGAACATATCCTTAAAAGCCGCAGCGTTTGGAACGAACTCTACCTTGGTCTTGCCCGAAACTGTGGAAATACTGTATGCCTCGTTTTCAAAATAATCGATTTTGATTTGCTTTATTTCGGGAAGTTTGCCTTTGTCTGCGGCAACCGTTTCCGTTGCCGTTTGGTTTAGATAGACCTCGCCTAAAGGTTCGGGGTTTAAAGACTTTGTTTCGGTTGTAACCGTTACAGTTAGGTCTGCGTTACGGGTAAAGTTAGATGTTTTACCCTGATACAAAGTACTGCCGACATATAGATTTACCGTGTATTCCGCCGTTTTTGAGGAAGAACAAAGGGCGATTTTAGCGTTTACGTCCCCTAAACCGACGTTTGTATTACCGAAGTCGCACGCCGTAAACAGAGACGCAGAAAGTACGAATATAGTTAAAACTACCGATAATAATGATTTTTTCATGTTACTTGAACCTCCTTAGCCTCTGAAAATCATTTTAAGAACAATACTGCCGAGACCTGCGATAGCAAGCATTACTTCAACAATAAGTCCCGAATAAGCCTTTTGCGAAACTTTAATGGCTTGGTTGCCGTCCTTTATCGCGTTAGCCCACAGTTCGGAGTAATCGGCGATAACCTTTTCGTAATCGGCATGACTTGCAACGATATCGTTTTCCGCTTCGGTAAGCGAATTAAGGGTGTTGCGGATTGAAACAAGAGCCAACAATCTATTTTCTTTATTCATCTCCGCGCCGGCGCTTGTAACTTTGGACTGCAAATCCAAAACCTTAACCAAAACAGCGTATTCGTTGTTAACGAAGGTTATGGCGTTTTGCCACTCTAAGTTATCGTCAACCTGCCAAAGGTCGGTTTCGGTTAAACTTTCAACCGCCTTTTTACCGCTTTTAATAACATTGACGAGTTCTTCACCGTTAAGGGCTGGTATTTGCGTTTTGGCGCTTACTATATCCCTTACGCGAACGTAAGCGTTTTCAACCAAATAGAAGTTAACGCTTGTACTGCCTTTATAGTTATCGTCAACGACGGTAACGGTCATAGTGTAATAACCGAAGTCATCTAACGAAGCAACCGTTTGCCCGTTTAAAGCGTAGGTTACTTCTACGTTTACGTCATAGCCGTTAACGGTTGCGGGAATGTTTAATCCGTTACGTTTAACCACGTATTGTTTATCGTCCTTGATAACTTGAACTGCCTCGGATACGTCTTTTTTGTCAACGGTTACGGTAAATTCCTTTTGAGCGCCGTCCGCCCAAACGTAAGCGTCTGCGTTGACTATTTCGATAACCATACGGTATTTTCCCGCGCCGAGCATACTGTCAAGCGGCGTTTCCTCGCCTTCTTTATAGTAGACCGCGCGGAAGGTGTTTTCGGTCGCGCTTTCCAACGCACCCTGTACGTTGCTTAGCGAAAATGCGGAAATTTCTTCACCGCTGTAAACAAAACTATTCACTATGTTTTTAACCGATACTTTGGGAAGCGATACATAAAGCGTACCGCCTTGAATGGTTACTTCATAGTTGTCGTTTTGGTAACTTGCGGTTAAAAGGTGATTACCGCCTGCAAACAGCCTTGCAAAGTTTTCCGCCGTCAAACGGTTATTTGCGACAAGCGCGTAGACTTCCACCTTTAAATTGTCGCCGTTTAAAATATTTTCAAGGGTGTAAGCGTTTTGCATTAAAGCGTTAAGTTCGCCGAATTTTACGGTGTTTTCAACGCTGACGTCCTTTAGCGTTAAGGTTACGGGGCGTTTTTCAATGGTGTAAAGCGATTTATCCGTATTGGTGTAACTTACGGTTACGGCGTAATTTATGCCTTCGTTTACGGTTGCCGTAATTGCATATTCGCCGACTGTCAAACCTTGTTCGCGAGCGGCTGAAATCAAACCGTTCACGCTGTCGTCATAGCAAAGGCTTCCGCTCGTTACGGTGTAAGCGTAGTCTGCTTTTTCGCCGTAAATTTGGGCTACGTCGTTAACCAAAACGGTTATGGGGCGTTTTTCGATAGTGTAAGTCGCCGAGGTAAAGGATATCGAATAGTTATCCGAATCGTCCATACCGCTTATCTTGTAACTGCCGACGTTTATACCCTTTTCGCGAACCAAACGGTACATACCGTCCAAATTGTCGTTTCCGACCAAACTGCCTTCGACAATACCGCTGATAGAAAGTTCGGCTTCTTCTTCGCCGTAAGTCTTGGTTACGTTGTTAACGCCTAAGGTTATCGGGCGTTCGGTTACGGTGTAAGCCTTTTCTCCGCCGATAAAGGTAATATCGTAGTTATCGTTTTTGCTTTCGCCTAAAATATCGTAACTGCCGACGTTTACCGCGTTAACGGAAAGGGTGAACAGACTGTTAAAGTTGTCGCCCGTACCGAGAACGGAATCTTCGTAAAGCGTAGCGGTCAAATTGGAAATGGGTTCGCCGTAAACGCTTTCAGCCTCGTTTATAATTACGGTTATGGGACGTTGGACTATTTGATAACTTACGGTCGCGTCTTCGGGAAGTTTATAGTTGTTACTTGCCGAGCCTTGGATTTCGCTTGCGGTAAGCGTGTAACTGCCCACCGTACGATTAGAAGTGCTTGCCGATATAACGGTTACCGCGTCTCCTTTTACAAGGTTGGTTGCGATAATCTCGGGAGCGGAGATTTCTCCGTTATAAACCAAAGTTTCATTTAAAACCGCAAGCGTCAACTGCAATTTTTCCACCGTAAAGGTTGCAATGCCCGTATAAACGACGTCGTTTACGGTTACGTTGACAGAATAATTTCCTGCGTTTTTGATAACCAAATCGCCGACGGTAACACCTTGGGTAACCGTTTCACCCGTGTCTTTTACGGTTACGGTAACCGTATAGTCAATTACGCTGCCGTCGTAAACGTGGGAAGTTACTTCCTTATCGCCGTTAAAGAATTTAACAACGACGCTGTAATAGTCGTTTTCTTCAACAACGGTGATTTCGCCTTTTTTGACGCAGGTTGCCTTATAGTTTTTGTTGTCGGTGTCGGCTTCTATATAGTAACTGCCTTTTGTAAGGGCGGAACTTAAATTGCCGTTTTGGTCAACGGTGGCGACTACCGCGCCGTCCGCATTGTAAATTTTAAAAGTATAGTTAAGTTTGTCGCCGTAATAAAGTTTATTCGCGCTGACTTCGATATCACCGATAACTGCGGTGGATTCCATAATATTGGTATGATCCGCTACGGTTAAAGAAACTTCCCTTGCGGTAATCGTGTAAGCGTTTTCACCGTTTACGAAAGTTATCCGGTAATTGGGGTTAATGCTTTGACCTGTAATATCGTAGGCGGAAACGTTCCTGCCCTGCGCCCTTGAAAGGGTGTAAACCTCTTGGGCGGTATCGTCGTACTTCAAACCTTCGGTACTTGACGTAAGAACTGAGTCTTCATCGCCGTAAACGGATGTTGCGCCGATAATCGCAACGGTGATTTGACAGGGTGTTACCGTCTTTGCATTGGCGGATAAAGCATATTTTATACCCTTATATTCTCTTGAAACGGTAAAGTTTACGTAGTTTTTGCCGTGCGAATTGTAATTAGCGGTTAAGACTTCGGTTTTGCCGTTTACAAAGTTTAAGGTTGCCTCAGCGGAAGTATCGCCGTAAACAACTTCTAAAACGCTTGCGGAAGTTGCGATTTCACCTGCGTATACGTTTGCGGATTTAAGTCTTTCTTCAACGAAAGCCATTTCTTCGGCGGAAAGAGATTTTTTCATTTCCGTAAAGGTGTGCCATAAAGCAGTGGCTTCCGCAATTAAAGTTTCGGAAGTGCTGTTTTTAAGGTTTTCAGCCGCCGTACGGTATTGAGCCATTTCGGCGGTATCTATTTTTAAAGTAACCGTAAAGGTCAAGCCCTTAACTTGTACGGTAGCGTTGTTTATATAGCCCGTTAAAGTAGATTCGTCTATCGTAAGCGGTAAAACTTCGCTATCGTAAGCGTAGTAAGAAACTACTGCGTAAAGTGCAAAATCTTGGGCTATAGTACCGTTATCGGCATATTCGCGCAAGGTTACGGTGCCTTCTTTCGAGGTATCGACCGTAACCGCGCTAACCACTTTTTCTAAGGTTACGGCTTGGTCGCAGATAACAGATTTTTCAAAAGCGAATTCATTATAACCTGTCGTGAAATAGGTTAACTTGCCATTCTGTGAAATTTTGGTAACTACGTTTACATTACCGTCTTTATCGGAAGTGCCCGTAACACCGCCTAAGTTTACGCCGACGCCTTCTTTAGCGACGCCGATATAGGCTTTGACTTCGGAAATATAAGATTCACCGTCCCATTCGAGGAAACGACCTTTAAGGGATTGATTTAAAGTTACGGTAAGATTATCGCATCTTGCGGCGCTGTCTGCCGTGAAAGTTTCCAAAACGAAGCCGTCGCTTGCAAAACCTTTGTATACCTTGCCGGCTTCTAAGTTTACAAACCCGTAAAGACCGTAAACGCGACTTATTAGGGTGAATTGCGTTTTGTTGTTGGTATAACCGCCCTCGCTGCCGTCGGTAACGGTTATTGCACCTACCGTTGCGGTTTCAGAAAGGTTAATTATACCGCTTCCGTCCGTTTGAATTATGCCTGCGAATTCTCCGCTTATATTGAGCGTGCCGTTTACGATAAGATTACCGTTTTTTGCAAATCCGTATTTGGATAAAATACTTGCGTCCGGATAAATTTTTCCGCTCTTGTCCGATTGGATAAGTGCATCGTAAACATATAACTTTGCACCGCTTTCCACGTTAAGGGTTGCGCCTTCTTCTACGGTGAAGTTTGCGCCCGGCATAATCTTGTAACCGTAATTTGCCTGCATGGTTACGTTTGAACCGTTGCAAAGTACAAAATTATAGGTATAAGGAATAGCCAAAACCATATTTTTACTGCCGTAACCTTGCAAATGAAAGTTACCTGCGGTTACGTTACCGTGAATTTTAACTGTTGTTAAGCCGTATTCGGTAAGGTTTATATTGCCTACTGCCTGTTTTACGGAAGCGTCCGAATAACTAAGTTCCGCATAAGAGCCTTCCGCAAGCCAGATAAGACTGCCTTCGCTTCCGTTAATGTTTGCAATATCGTCGATTAAAACGACGTCCTGTTGGGTAACGCTCTCAAAAAAGTATAAACTTGTCATACCGTAAACTTTGGCGCCGTATTTTACAGTTTGGTTACATTGGATGTTTATGGTTGCAAACTGCACGAAAGGAAATTGATCGGCACCGTATAAATCGTAAGTATTTGTACCGCCTGAAAAGTTCAGCACAACAAAAGGTTGGTATACTTTAGCGCTGCTTTCTACCGTAATGCTTCCGTTGCCTTTTATAAGCCCGTATACCTGTAAGGTTCCGTTCACGATAATATTGCCGTTATTCATAATTTGGCTGTAAGCACCGCTTGTGTGCCCTTGTCCGGACTGGTCGGGATAGTGTTGAACACCGCCTACTACCAAACTGCCGTTTACCGTTAAGGTTCCGTTTACGGTAAAAGTCAAATACAGATATTTTGATTCGTTAAGCCATGAAACGCGCTCGCTTGCGTTCGACGTCGTGCCTACGGCGGTACCGACCGTATCGCTTACTGCGTAAGGCAACAGCAAGGTTACGCCCTCGGGTATCGTAACGCTTTCGGTCAAAACAAGATTTTCGATTAAAGTGATAACACTGCCTTCGGTTGCGTTTTGTAAAGCCTCGTTTAAAGAAGTATAAAGAGCGCCGTTCATCCTTACGGGGTAGGTGCCGAATTGTTCGATAACGGCTACGTAATTTACGTCGGCAGTCAAAGTGGTTGTGTAAGATTTTTCCAACGAAACCAAAATGCCGTTATTATACCAACCGTAGAATTTATAACCGTCGTTTACGGTTGCGGTATAAGTTAATTCGGTGCCGACGGCGACTTCCCGGCCGGAAGTTATCGCACTGCCGTTTAAGGTTACGACGGCGCTGCCGCCCGCAGACGACGAGGAATAGTTTACTATCGCGTTACCTTGCAAAAACTTTACGTTTGCAATGGCGGCAAGGTCGCTTCCTTTGTCACCCGAACTGTCTTTTAAATATGCGATGTAAATAGTAGTTGTTTCATCATCCCCCTGACTTATCGTAAGGCTTGACGTCGTCCAGGAAACCTCTCCGCCGGCGGTGGCTTTACTTCCGCCGATACAGTTTGCCTCTTTTTTATCGTCCGAAACAAGTGGTGAGCCGACTTTTATGCAAATAAGGTCATAATTAGCCTCACTGCTGACCATGTAGTCAAATTGAAAGACGCCGGGACCTTTGACGGTAAAGCCGATATTGTTTACACCGCTGTTTATACCCTTTATATTGGAAGAATAAGCGATTTTTTCCGCCGTAGATAAACCGGGGTTGAAAATCCAAGGCTTTTCATCGGTGTTTACAACCGCTTGTATACTGTCGGCAAAGTTTTTATCGACTATATTTTGTTCAATAGTTCCGCTTATGGTAGGTAAAATGGTAAAATTAAGGGGTGCGCTTTCATAATAACCATCCGGCAAATAAGTTATCGATATTTCGGTCATATCCATAATATCCGAAAGCAAAAAGCCGTATTCATCGCCTATTTTTTCAACGTTTACATCTTTGCCGTTTACCAACGCTTTATAATTGCCTTCTAAACCGGGGTAATCGGTAATGCGGAAACGGAAAGAATTTTTTACGTTAAACGGCACTTCTAAACAGTCTCCGTTTTGTATGGTTAAGTTTTGTGTCGCTTCGCCTTCCACGATTTTTTCACATTCGACTAAGTAGGGCGTAAGTGCAATTTCTCGTATGTCCGTTGTAATTACTGGATCACATTCATAAACATGATCGTCATATCCCTTAATGCCGTAGTCATAAAAAGTAATCGGCGTATCGTACCAAATATTACCGTTTGAGTCCAACCAGTTACTGCCCCCGATGTTTTCGTTTTTGGAATTATAGAAACCGTTAAATTTGGAGGAAGTATTTTGTGTTTTATCTATTGAGGAGGTGTAATCTTTGTTTGCATTGGCAAGTAAATATACTTGCATGCCCTTAGGTATGGCAACGGTTTCAACCGAATTTGCTATATTAAGTAAATACTCGGCGCCGCAGCCCAATGCACGAACGCCCGAAAGGTCCAGCCACAAACTTCCTTTTGTATTATCGAAATTAAACTGTACGTCTATTGTTTCGGGGGTTGTCGTAAAGAGCAAGTTTTTGATACGGACTTCACGCGCACCGCGTATCTCTTCAACGCCGTTCCATCTTTCAATTTCGTTAAACTCAATCTCTACAATGTGCAAACCGTCGCCGAGAATTTTGATTGTGTGCAGTTCGTAAGATAAATCCGCTAAAACTTCATTCTTTGATTCGTAACTGCCGTCGGAAAATCTTTGAATACCGTCAACGGTAATAGTCAAGAATTCGTCATAGTTTGTTGACGCCATACTTGAAAACGTAAGATAGGTGGCGCCCGTTACGACGGTAACCATCTTTGCTGTTTGGTCGGGGCAAGCGGACATATCTACACGGTAGACCGTACTATTTGCGTCTTCTGGAAGGACTTCTTCCCCGATAGGCGCCCTGAAAGTCGGTTTGCCGTTGATAGATTTTATCAGCATTTGACTTTCGGTTTGGGACGCAAATACGGCAATTATCGAAGTGCTTCCCGATAAAACGGCGGTATAAACGCTTTCTTTTGAAAGAACGTCAAGATTACCGTTTGTCCAAAAGGTAAAATTATAACCTTCTTCGGGTGTTGCGGTCAGTACAATGCTATCGCCGACCTTTCCCCTAATTTTAAAAGTAGTGTCGGTGGAGCCGTTATAAGTTACCTTACCATTCCCTTTGACGGAAATATCGGCATTTATTACAATACTGTCGGTTGGAAATCTTAAATAAACTTTATCATCGCCTTTGTCACCGCTGCTATCCTTTGTGTAAGTGAACTCTATCTTATCGCCGATTTCGAGTGCTTCTATGGTCATATCCGTATATGTTGTTACTTCATAGCCGGAAAAAGGTCCATATGCGGTAGGATCGGAACCGTTTTTTGTAACCGTAATGGTAAACTCGTCGTAACCTTTTTCGGTACTTGTCAGATAGGAAAGCGGTAAGTTACCCGCCGATATAACATTGACCGTTAATGTTGTTGTAGACTTTGCGATTTTAACATTAGTTGTCGAATAAGTATTTGTTGCGGTGTCGTATGCCCACGGATACGCTGAATCGTTTATAACCTCCAGCGTTGCCGTTTCGGCGGTTTCAGCCGATGCTTTTAGGCCGTCGCTTGAAAACAACAAAGTTGTGCCGAGCGCCAGCGTTATTACGGCAAAAATTATTGCCGACGCTTTTAAAAATTTATTCATTTAGTAAATTCTCCTATTAAAAACAATTGTGTTTGGGTGTGTTTTTTAATTAGTATTTGCACGCAAAAAAAAGTTACGCCTCATTTTTTGAAGATAGGTAAAAAATTTTCGTACCGAAAAGGGAACGTAAAAGTATTTTTTGCTTGCCAAAAAGGCGTACAAAAATTTTACGCGTCCGAAAAGATACAAAAAAGTTTTACGCAAATCTATCAAATGCGTAACTTCAACAATACCATATTCAGATAAGATTGTATGATAACGGGCTTATAGCCCTGTTTTTGACGATTTTTATCCTTTAAAAATTCAATGATTTTATTTCTGCGGAAAATTAGCGACAAACCTTTAGAACCTATGCAAAGAATTAAATTTGCCGCCGCGACAAAGGCAAAAAGAACTATCGCGAAAAAGGATGCTATGTATAAGGATTTAACAACCGAAGAACTGCATAAGGTTATGTAAAGCAAAAACCTTACGACGGAAACGGTGTTGTCCGATAAAACAGAGTAAAGTATTTCCCTTATGGCGGAAAAGTTGCTTTCAAACAAAAACAGCAGCACCAATAAAGCAAATTGCGCTACGCTAATTAACCGAAAACTTTTACGGCATTTATTAAGTTTTTGTATGCTTTCCGCTCTGTCTAAGGTAAAATAAGCCTTTATCCTACTTATTACCCATAATAACATCGCTAAAGCAACGGTAATTATTAGCATGATTTTTGTTTTTTTGCGATAAAATATTTTCGTTTTACCTTACGAAAAACGAAAATGTACGCCCTTTTGTAAAAAATTTCTATCTATATAGTATATATACTTATAGCGACGCTTTTGTTTGATTATAAATTATTTTTTTGTAAAAGGCGGAAATTTTTAACGTATTATATATAAAAATCTATGATAACAGCATATAAGATGGCGATTAGTACGCCTGCTTGCATAATTTTTGCGACTATGATATAATCAAACGTATAAAGGTGATTATATGAATTTATCCTGTTTTAAAAATAAAAAGGTAAACCCCGAAAAACTTTTGTCTTACGGGTTTAAAGCGTGCACGGATTTTTACCGTTACCAAACGGATATTACGGAAGATTTTTGTCTTACGGTTAAAATTTTTACGGACGGAAAGTTGGTTACCGAAGTTTACGATAAACTTACCGACGAACCTTATACGCTGTATCTTTTGGAGGACGCCGAAGGGGCTTTTGTGGGAATAGTAAAAAGCGCAGTTGAAAACGCTTTGAAACAAATTGCCGAAAATTGCTATGACGAGAATATTTTTAAGTCGTCTTTAACCCAAGCGGTTACCGACTATATTTACCGTACTTACGGCGACAGTTTGGAGTTTTTGTGGGCTGACACGCCCGATTGCGCTATTGCAAGGCGCGCGGACAATAAAAAATGGTACTTAGTAATTATGACCGTTAAGGCAAGCAAACTTGGTATAAAAAGCGATGATTTAATTGAAATTATCGACCTTAGAACAGCCCCCGATAAGTTATCCGATATTGTGGACGGCGAAAGGTATTTTTACGGCTACCATATGAATAAAAAGCACTGGATAACCTTACTTTTGGACGGCAGTGTAAACGTTAGCGAACTTTTTACTTTTATTGACGACAGTTACAAATTGGCGTCATTAAAAAAAGTACCGAAAACGGGCTTATAGCCTAACTTTCGGTACTTTTTATTTTGTTAAAAGGGTTATTGGGGAAGTTTCATATCCCCTTCCTTTATCCAACCTTTTTTACGCATAAATTCGCTTATCAAAAGGTTTAAAAGGGCGGGAAGCACTATCATTAAAAGTATTACGCCAAGCCCGTATACAAAGCCGTCGGAGTAGTTAAATAGGTCAAATACGCCTACAAGACCGCTGGTACCCATTCCACCGCCGGACGCGCCGCATTTTAACTTAAACAGGCAAGTGCTTACAGGTCCTAAAATTGCGCTTGAAATAATCATCGGTAACATTATAACAGGCTTTCTCATAATATTGGGTATTTGCAGCATACTTGTGCCTATCCCCTGCGATATTAAACCGGAAACTTTGTTTTCCCTAAACGATGCAACGGCAAAGCCCACCATATGACAGGCGCAGCCTACGGTTGCGGCACCGCCTGCAAGAAGTATTGCTTGCTGCTCGGCAACGCTTCCGGAAGCCAAAACCACCGTAGAAACAGCCACCCATATTGCCGCAGACGAGGTCGGCATGGTAAGCAGTATGCCCATAATAACGGCGATTACGATACCCATTACGAAGGGGGCAAAGTCGGTTGCGATTGCAATAAACAAACCGAGTTTATTTATTAACCATATAAACGGATAGGATAGATAAATACCTACAAAGGAAAGCAGCATTGCGCCAAGGGGAACAAGCAAAATATCAAGTTTGGTTTTGCCTGCGTAAAGCCCGACCACTTCGATAACAAGCATTGTTACAACGTATGCGCCGATAGGATTACCGGGGGCGCCCAAAGATAAAGAAGTAAAGGGGTTGCTTCCGACAAGCATTTTATCGGCAAATGCACCGATAAAACCTGCCACGGCGGAAGAAAACACCAAAAGTTTGTTCTTATTTAAGGAATAGGCTATACCGATTCCTATGCCTGCGCCCATCAACGATTTTGCGACGTTTGCAATGGTAAGAAGGGTTTTACCGAAATAATTATCCCCTATCCAACCGGCAATTTGCGTTAAAATCGTACCTGCTATAAGGGTTACGAAAAGCCCTTGCGCCATACCTGAAAACGCCGTGATAAAATATCTTGACGGCAGTTCTTTAAAATACTTTTTAATCTTTTCTTTCATATAAATCCTCTGACATATAAATCCTCTGAAAATTTACGTCTAATCATTTAAAATTCTTACAAAGACTGCGATTAATCGACCTATAGGCGCACTTTTATACAGTTTCCTTTGCCAAATCTTCAATAAGTTCGTCCATATAACGCTTCTCGTGGAAAGGGAAGATTATTATGTGGGCTTTTTGAATTTCACCTTGCGAAAAGGTTGCAAGTTGATACTTTTCGCAAATAGCGTCCGATGGCTTATCTATAACGAAGATATTACATTCGTTACTAAAAAGCGAGTATTTTATGCCCTTTTCTTCCAATCTTAATTTAAAATAATCGATGTTTTTACGATAATGTCCGCTTTCCTTTAAAGTTAAAAACTCCTTTACCCGTTGTAAAGTGGAAAAGGGCGGAAAATCACGCGAACCCAAAAGGGTGGAATCTTCTTGACCGATATAGTCGATGACCTTGCGCTTGTCTTTCGAAAGGGCGATAAGCACCCCGTTTGCCCTTGAAGCGCCTAAATACTTATGTAAACTTACCGAAATCGAATCAACGGAAAGTTCCTTTAAATTATTAACCGTCGGCGCCGAATTTTGATTGCCGGATATACCGCCGAAAAGCGCCGCGTCCAAATGACAATAAAATTCTATCTTGTTTTGGGTAAGGTAATCGGTGATTTCTTTTACCGCATCTATCGCGCCCTCTTTTGTCGTACCCCATGTTAAAAGGACGATAACGGGCTTATAGCCGAACTTTTTACGATCATCGGCTAACTTATCGATAAAGTCCTGCACGCAGATAGAGCCGTCCGAATTGCTTTTTACTACGGTGTAAGGATATATCATACCTTTTTTGTCGTTATAAACGAATTTTTCTACGCTATAATGAGTGTTGTCCGAAAAGTACAGTCTGCCCTCGGGAAAACGGTTAAAACCTTCACGAATAGCCCAAAAGTTACTTTCGGTGCCTCCGCTTGTAACGTAGCCCCAATATTCACCCTCGCTAATTCCGAAACTTTCTGCAAATGCCGTAATGATTTCGCGCTCGGTTTCCTTACTGTCCATATCGTAGTTTCCCCTTTCGTAAGGGTCGCCGCAGTTGTTCATAAGATATAACTTGCTTTCCAAAAATCTTAAATACCTTAAGATGTAAGAGTCTTTTTCCATATTTGACGGATAGCCGAACATGTAATTTCTCTTTTCATGGTTGTTATGGTAGTAATAGTCCACCTTGTTAAGGTATTCTAAATCCTTGCGGCGGATTTCTCTTAGCCTTTCGCAATCGTTTCCGAGTTTTTTCAGTTCGTTATAATCGAGTAATTGCCCGAAGTCTAAAATAAGCCCTTCATAAAAAGAAACCAAACCTTCCAGATTATCCACGAATTCTTTTAAATCTTCATATTCTTTTTGCGACAAAGTATTTTCCGATTCAAAAAGAATCCTTCTTGATTTTTCGTGAAGGTCTTGTATTTCGTCGTTCGTCATGTTAAATAATTTGCTCATAAATTACCTAAAAATTTTAAAAATGTGTTAATAACGGTACTATAGACCGACTTTTTTCGATTTATGCTTCTTTGGTTTGTAAAGTTTTATAATCTATAACTGCGCGGTTTTTATATAAAAGTATCGGCAAAGCATCACCGACAGACACCGTTTTTACTGTTACTGCAGGTAAAACTGCGCTTCCCGAATAGGTCTTTCCGCCGTCATTTTTATATTCAAAGTCTATCTTAACCATTTTAGCGGTAGCCATAAGCCCCTTTTTATCCGAAACGGCAGGCATATTTTTTACCGTTGCAACCGTTTGTTTGCCCCTTTTAATGACTTTATCGTCCAAAAGCCACCGAATTACGTTTACTATGCCTAATAAAAAAACGATTATCGCCACCGCCGACAATATATAAAATATCGTTAAGTTTACAGGCATTACCGCCACGATTGAAAAAGACGCAAAAATGAATGAAAAAAATATCATAAGAACGCCGAAAAATATATTGCCGTTTTTGCGCATGATAAAACTATACCTTACCTTTTTTTAAATTATATCACTTTTTTACGGCAAAATCAACTTTTAAGATATCCTATGCGACAGTTTGCCAATATTGCTAAATTTGTCGAAATTTGCCGATAATCAACCTATAGAAGCACTTTTTAAAAAAATTCAATCTACGGATAGAAAATTTTATTCTGCCCATAATGATTACAGGAGGTAATCGCATGGAAAAATTCAGACCCGGTGAATACGTGCCTAAGTCTTGCAATTATAAGGCTTACGACATAAACGGTAACGACGGCGGAAGACTTTACCTTGAAAAAGGCACAAGGTTTCCCGCAACGCAGCACGAAGGTAGTTATTACGTTGTAGACACAAACTGTGATATCGACTAATAAAAATCTAATCCGTTTTGTTAACAAAAAAGTCCACTGCTTAAGCGGTGGATTTTTTTGTCGTTTTTTGCGGATTTTTGACTCTTTTTTTAAACATTTAACAAAATTTTTTTCAGTTTACACAATATCAGCATAATTATCATATTAAAAATATAATTGCCGTGTAAAATTAAATTGTCGGTTGCAATCAAATTCGGTTTTCTTTAAATATAAATATAAAAGTTACCTTAATTGCGGTAACCGACCTATAAAAAATCTTTAATTCACCTAAAAATAGCGCATATAATTGTTTTTTAAGGAGGCAGGATATGAGTTTTTTGGAAGTTACCGACGTTAGCAAAATTTACGGAATCGGCGCGGCGGAAGTTAAAGCGTTGTCAGAGGTTTCTTTTACCCTTGAAAGCGGAGAATTTGTAGTCATACTTGGGGCTTCGGGAGCGGGGAAGACCACCCTGTTAAATCTTTTGGGGGGTATGGACACTGCAACGACGGGTGAAATTATATTGGACGGTAAAAAAATAACAGGTTTAAACCGTCAAAAACTTTCCCTATATCGCCGTAACGACATAGGATTTGTTTTTCAGTTTTACAATTTAATGCCAAACCTTACCGCGCTTGAAAACGTGGAACTTGCCGTAGAAATTTGCCCCGAACATCTCGACCCCGAAACGGTGCTTAAAGAGGTAGGACTTGATAAAAGGCTGAAAAACTTTCCTGCGGAACTTTCGGGCGGAGAGCAACAAAGGGTTTCAATCGCACGCGCCATAGCCAAAGATCCAAAACTTTTGCTTTGCGACGAGCCTACCGGCGCGCTTGACTATAAGACGGGCAAAATGATACTTAAACTTTTGCACGACATTTGCAAAGAAACGGGCAAACTTACCGTAATTGTTACCCATAACACCGCGCTTGCCGAAGTTGCGGATAAGGTAATCTATATAAAAAGCGGACGCGCCGAAAGCATAATTACCAACCCAACCCCCAAATCTATTGAGGAGGTAGAGTGGTAATGAAAACCCAAGTAAAATCGGTTGCGAGAATGTTTAAAAAACATCTTGCGGGGTTTCTTTCAATGCTGTTTATCGTATTTGTTTCCATAGGTTTTATATCCGGATTAGGGACGGCGGCAGATCAATTAAGGACCTCTTTATCCAAGTATTACGCATCGCAAAACGTGAGCGATTTTATATTAAAAAGCCGTTCTCAAAGCGGGTTTTCGGAAGAAGATATTCAAAAAATCAAAGGAATTTTACCCGACGCTGACATTGAAAGCGGTGTTTCGCTTGACGTTAAAGTAGCCGAAAAAGGTTCTGTCCGCCTAAACTTTGTCGATTTTGATAATATTACCGTTAACCTTTTTGACATAATCGAAGGAAACGCCCCTTCAAGCGAAGAAATTTTAGCGGAAAGTTCTGACGAAGTTATAGAAAAGATTTCCGTCGGCGACACTTTTACCCTTAACTTTTATGAGGTTTTCGCACAAGTAAGCCAACAAAACGGCGAAAGTTTAGATGAACAGACTGCTTCATTATTAAAACTTTTGCCCGAAAAGCACCTTAAAGTTTCAGGTATAGTGCAAAGTCCGCTTAACTTTGTATTAAGCGGAGACCCGAGTTTTAACAATCCGCAAGATACCGTTATGCCCGATACGACCGTGGGCGTAAAGGATATGGATTTACTTTTTGCCGTATATTATATTCCGAAATCGGTCATACCCACCTATCGGGATATACTGTCTTTTATTCCGGACGATATGAACGGACCTGTTTTAAAAAACACGGATATATATATCGCCGTTAAGGACAGAACGCTATTCAAATGCTTTTCCAAAGAATACTTGGAAAAGATGAATGTTTTAAAGGCGGAAATCAAACAGGCGGTCCCCAACTGCGAGGTTATTACCCTTGAAGACAATTACAGTTTTAAGTCGCTTTCTTCCTACTCAGACAAACTATCCGTTATAGGGTTTGTGATTATGGCGGCGTTTTTACTTGTAACTATGCTGGTGGTGTTTTCTTCGATGACAAGACTTTTAGACGAGGAACGTCCGCAAATAGCCTGCCTTGTTACGCTTGGGTATTCGCCTGCGCAAATTTTATTTAAGTATTTACTGTTTGCTTTGACCGCAACGGCAATAGGAGGCTTTGGAGCGCATTTTTTAAGCATAGGTATATCAAATCTGGTGTATACAGTTTTCGGCGCAAGTTACGTTATGCCGCCCGTTACACCTTACGTTGCGCCCGTTTTTTACTTTATCGTACTTGCGGTTATCGTTTTGGGAACACTTTTCGTAACGGCAATCGCCGGTGCAAAAATGACGTGCGGTACGCCGACCGATTTGTTGCGTCCAAAAACGCCGCGCGCCGGCAAAAAGGTGTTTTTGGAAAAATTCCGTTCGCTATGGAAAAGGATACCTTTCAAATATAAATCTACATTCCGCAACCTTTTTAGGTATTTAAACAGGTTTTTGATGTCTGTAATATCGATAGCCTTTTCCACCGGACTTGTGCTTGCGGGATTGGCGTTATTGGACCTTTGCATTTACCACCTGACGGGAACGGCTGCAATAGTCGGGATTTCGGTAATCATCATCCTTTTTGCAGGTCTTTTGACGGCGGTCGTAATTTACACGTTGACAAATATCAGCATAAGCGAAAGAAACCGAGAGATTGCAACCCTTATGGTGTTAGGTTACGGCGATAGAGAGGTTACAGGTTATATCTACCGCGAAATCTATATAAATTCAGCCATCGGAATTGTTTTCGGTTTCCCCGTAGGCGCACTTCTTAGTAAACTTTTGTACGACACGATAGGATTAGGTACGGTAGGCGGAATAAGTTGGTTTATGTGGCTGTCGGCACCCCTTGTCGTAATCCTTTTCACTTTTTTGGTTACCCTTATTTTAAACCGTAAAATTCTTTCCGTCGATATGAATAAATCATTAAAAGCAATAGAGTAACTTTATTGCTCCGCTAAAAAAAATCCTTGATTAAAAAACCAAGGATTTTTTTATAAATAGAAAATAAAAAGATAGAAGGATATTGTATAATCTGTTTTAAAGCAATCGAACGGGGTTTATGAGAAAAACGTTTAGTTTTCGCTTTTTACGACTAAAACGCCGCTACTCAAAAGTTTTGAGTTTTTTAAGTTTATGGAAAGCAAAACTTCCCCTTCGAATTCAACGGGCTTTGCCCTTTTGCACATATTAAAATATGCCGTTATAGTGCATTTGTCATTTTGACGGGATATTTTTAAAACACCGCCGTCCGAAGTTATATCCGTTTTATCACCTTTAAGGGCGTCATACTTTTTTAACCCGAGAATGGTTTTAAAGTTTTTTATATAAACTTCATCTTGTTCGGAAAAAGTCCAATCAAAGGTCTGCCTGCAATCGGGATCGCCGCCGCCGTCCAAAGGAAGTTCGGTTCCGTAAAAAACGCAGGGCATTCCGGGATACATTACCAAAGCGCAAAGAGCGCATAACAGTTTATCTTTATTACCGCCCGTAAAGCGTAAAAAACGCGGTGTATCGTGATTATCCAAAAAGTTTAACGCCATTGCGTTTGCCTGATCGGTATTCATTATCAAAAGCCCGTTCATGCGTTCCGACGCCTGCTTTGAGGAAATAGGATAACAGCCGAAATAATCGGCAAGTATCTTGTGTAATTTGTAATTCATAACGCCGTCGATCTGTTCCCCCCTGAGCCAATGCCTGTTATCGTGCCAGACTTCGCCGAGAAGCAAGGCTTCGGGGAATTTTTCTTTGACCTTGTAACGAAGTTGACGCAAAAAATGATGGGATAACTCGTCTGCTACGTCTAAGCGCAAACCGTCAAAACCCCATTCGAGGTATTCTAAGGCAATATCTATTAAAAACTGCCGTGTGCGAGCGTCGCTTGTGTTCCACTTAGGCATATATGCACAGTCGGCAAAGTGCGCATAGTTGCCCTTTTCGGGGTCGGGGTAATTTCCGTCTATAATAAAACTATTATAATATTGCGAATTTTTGCCGTTTTTTATAACGTCCTGAAAACAGGCGTGATTTTGGTCGCAGTGGTTGAATACGGCGTCGATTATGACTTTCATTCCCAAAAAATGTGCCTTTTTTAAAAGGTCGTCAACGTCCTTTTTGTCGCCGAACTGCGGGTCTATAGCCGTATAGTCCACAATATTATACTTGTGATTTGTCTGAGATAAAAATATGGGGGTAAGATAAAGTGCGTTTGCGCCTAAATCTTTAATGTATTCAAGTTTGGAAATAATACCTTGAATATCGCCGCCGGCAAAGGTATAACGGTTGCATTTTTCCTGCCACGGACTGTTTATATAACCGTCGTCTTTATCAAAGTTTCCGCGTGCGAATCTGTCTATAAAAATCTGATAAAACACCGCCCCTTTAGACCATTCGACAACGGGCATTACGTCCGCGCCGTTTATATACGGAAACTGAAAAAAGGTGTAGTATGCAAGAGTGAAATCATAATCTTCGTATGCGCCCTTTTCGGAATAGTAATAAACTTTTTTGCCGCTTTCGATACGGAAAATATAGGCGAGTCTAACGTCGGACAAATCAAAATCCACCTTGTAGTAATCAAACAAACCGTCGGTGGAAAACTTTGTCATTTCAGCGGTTTCGCGCCACTTTGTAAAATCATATTTATTGTTGTAAAGAAGTTCTATCTTACCGAGTTTTTCATGCGCGGTTCTTAAAATTATTCTAAACTTTTTTTCGCCCAACGCATACGCATACCTGCTGTCGGGTTGATGAAATAATGCGTGTTTATTCATATACTTATACGCTAAATAATAGATTTACGATTGCAAAATAAGTCGTTAAAATTTTAAAAATACTACTTAACAAGGACGGTGTGTTCGGCGCCTTGTTCTCTTTCGGTTGCCTTTTTAAAACAGTCCACAATGGCGTCCATTCTTGCTTGCGTAATAAATGGAACTACGTGGACGTTTCCGTTTAAATTTACCTTTTTAAGACATTCGTTGACCGTAAGCACGTTACCTTGCGGAATACGGCTTAAATCATTGTCGCTTATGAATATTACGTCCCTTTTAAGTTCGCGGATTTCCGCTTTTAACTGCTCGTTATACAGGTCTACAAGCACAAAAGAGTAGTTATCTTTACCAAAAACCCTGTCCCCTTCGGATAAAACGTAGGCAAAGTCTTGATGAACCTGAAAGAAAAGTTCATCGTTTATTTTGCCGTCAAGCGAAATCAAAGGAATAAAATTTTCCTTGGCAAGCCTTAAAAACTTTTCCTCTTCTACCCCTTGACATATGATTACTTCCGCAGTATCGACTCTTGCGTCTTTAAGGTAGGTCCTAAAAGAAAGTTTGTACTCGTAACGTTCGAGCGTCTTGCTTAATGCGTCTATCAGATCGTAAGATTCCGCTTTTTGAAAGACAGACGAATGTTTTTCGGTAAGTATTATTACGTTGTAACTTTTGTTGGAAACAAAGGCTCTTGCTAAACTTGAAGGTTTATAGTTATACAGGTTTATTATCTGCATAACCTTTTGTTTTGTCGCCTTGGAATAACGCTCTTCATGGACGTCGTTTACTATATATGAAACCGTGGCGATCGAAACGTCTGCAAGCCGAGCAATATCTTTAATCGTTATTTTTCCCATTTATATAAATTTATTTAAAAATAATTCGGTGATTCCGTTTATCGCGGTTATCGCCGATTGGTTCGGTTTCTTCCCTTCAAAAAAGGAAAGGGAAGAAACCGATATACGGTATGACTGTTAAACTAAACCTAAAGGTTCCATATAAACCGCCATTTTACTGCCGCCGCTGAAGAATTTAATATAAAGACTATAGGTGCCTGCGGTTTCGTAAATATAGGTTATTACGGGATCTACTGTGTAGTAAGCGCTTGTATTTGCCGATAAATAGGTTTTTGTATCGTTAATCTTTTCACCGCTTGCTTCCAGATCGATATTCCACATTTGGTTACTGCCGCCGACAGGAGCGATTTCCGCCTTGTCGGAGCCTTTATTCAAAC
Source organism: uncultured Clostridia bacterium (assembly GCA_945638575.1). GTDB lineage: Bacteria > Bacillota > Clostridia > Christensenellales > Borkfalkiaceae > UBA4636. Next base: position 175,020 of record CALZDP010000001.1, read on the forward strand.
CGGTAGTATAAACTATAAAGGAATCGCCCGGTTTTAGTTCTAAGCCTTCGATTTTAATTTCAGCAGGACGAGCGTATCCCAAAGTTTCGGCGTTAGAAAGGTTTGTATAGCCTCTTATCAAGGTAACCTTATCCTCGGTTCCGTCGGCGTGTTTTACGATAATGTAATGGTTGGGTTCAACCTTTTCGCCTATATCGGGAATAACGGGGTCCTTACGTTGAGATAAATCTGCGCGCCAATCTGCGTAAAGAAAGGTTTGCTCTGTCATACTCGGTACGGTTTGGTAATAGGTAACTGTACCTTCGACAATCGCCCACCAACCGTTGAAACGGTATGGCTCGCCGTTTTTATCTTTTCTGGTGCTTCTCGGGGTAGGGAGTTTTTCGCCTACCGCTTTGGTGCAAACGTAAGCGTTTTCGGTGTAAATTGCTTCACATTCCGCATCGTCAAGTTTTTTAACGCCCGAAGCGGTGATGGTGTTTAACTTTTTATTATCGCCCGATTTATAAACGCCCGGAACAAGATAAATTTTGTTTTCGGCCGCTTGCGTTTGGAGAGTTTGCTCTAAAAGGTTATCGGTAAGCGCTACAGCCGCAACAGTACCGCCTGCGCCGATAATCAAAAGTAGGTTTACAAGAATTAAAGCCAAAATCTTTTTCATAATTTCACCTTATTTAACCTCATAAATCAACATAGACCTTGCAGGAACGCTGCCTGCGGAAGCCTTACCGTAAATAAGTTTGCCGGTAATCCTTGAAGGATAAAGCGCTTTGTTTGAAGGATTTACCAAAACACGGATTTCATGACTGCCCGATTTAATGGTGTAATCGACTAAACTTCCGCTGTTTATGTTGGAAACAAGTTTACCGTTGGCAAGATTGTACTGTTTACGGATTTCTATAACCTTTTTATAAACGTTGTAAACGGAATTTTCATCGGCAGACTGCTCGGCTACGCCGTCAAGTTGCGCGTTTAAAGAATCCCACGTCATAATATAATTGTTGAAACCTATCGGGTACTTGCAGTTGTTTTCGCTGCCCTCAAGGTTTGCCGTCCATTTCATCGGCTGACGACACCATCTGTCCTCGTGTCCGCTGCCCTCGCCTTCGCCGTTGGGCGTCTTACTGCCGAACATACCTAATTCATCACCGTTATATATCCAAGTAATCCCCGGTACGGTCAGGCACATTCCTGCCCAAAGTTTGGAAAGGTCTTCCGATAAAGTCCAAGCGGCGTCCCCTTTTACAGACGTTTGCGGAACGCCTGCGCCGGTATCGTATAATTTATCTCTTGCACGCTGTACGTCGTGGTTAGAGGTAAATACGGCGTCGATATAGTCGGTACGGCCGTCAAGGTAACTTGTTTGCGCAACGTTGTATTGATTTAGTAAGGTTACCGCGTATTCTTCGCCTTTGGAAATTCTGGTAAGACCTGCTGTGCCGTCGTAATACCAGTTAAAGTTGAACTGGGAATCCAAACCGGCGTAAAGTCCCGCTAATTTTGTGGGGTCGCCGTTGAAGTTTTCCCCTACCAAAAGAGCATTGGGGTAACTTGCTTTAAGTTTTGCATTGAACTCCATAAAGAAGTACAAATCCTTGTTCATATCGAAAGAATAATCGGCGTCATTGGCTTCGTCGCTGTCTCTTACGATCCAATCCGAAAGATCATAACTTTCGTTCATCATGTAAATGTGTTTTACAGCGTCAAGACGGAAGCCGTCAAGTCCGAAACTCATCCAATAAAGGGCAACTTCCAATATAGCGTCACGGGTTGCTTGATAGTCAAAGTTTAACTCCGGCATGGTAGAACCGAAACTTGAATAGAAATAGTAACCGTTGGAATCTTTATACCACTGTTTTTTTGCTCTGTGGTCGGTTAGACTGTTGACGTATTCTTCGTTCTGCCAAGTGTAGAAGTTACGGTAATCGATTTCTTTTTGAGTGCCGTCGGGCAAGGTTATCTTTTCTTTAACCAAATTCTGCGATTTGGTAAACCAAGGATTGGACTGCGAAGTATGGTTCAAAACGAAGTCCATTACAACCTTCATCCCCTTTTGATGGGCTTTGAAAAGAAGTTCTCTGTAATCGTCCAAAGTGCCGAATCTGGGGTCTACGGTAAAGTAGTCCATAATATCGTAACCGTGGTAAGAATTGGAATGTTGGAAAGGCGTGAGCCAAAGGGTGTCTACGCCGAGATTGTTAAGATAATCGAGTTTGTTTATCACACCTCTTAAATCCCCCATTCCGTCGCCGTCGCTATCGGAAAAAGAGGCTAAGAAGATTTCGTAACCGACGCTGTTCTCATCCCAGCCTTCCGCAACCGGTTGCTGTACGTAAACGCTGTTGTTTCCTTTGCTTGATACAACGTCGTATTTTGTAGTTGCCGAACCCGGTTCCAAACCCTTATAAGGATCGTAAACCGTGGAATCGGTAAATTTAGGCGAACCGCTTTGAACGGCGCCCTGGCGTACAAACCAGTGATAATCGCCTTTTTCACGTTTGGCGTCCGCTAAAACTACGTAAACGTCACCGCCGTCGTTAACCCAAAAACCTTGACCGTTTACACGGCTGTTTTGAGAGAACAACTGAATACCTACGCGCGTGGCTTCACCGTAAGTTATTACAAGACCTTTATCTGAACGGGTTTCGCTATCCCAACCTGCGTCGTTATAGGTTGCGGTAAGATCTATATCGTAAACTGCACCCGATTGGTCTATCTTCATCGGATAAAAGGCTCTGCCTTCGCTGTTTACGGGGTAATATTCCCAAATCCAAAGACCCCAATCGCCGTAAACTTCGGAGTCTATCTGCGCGGAATAATCGGGCTTTTGAGCGTTATTAAGTTTTTCTTGTTCGTCTTTGTTGTGTTCACCGCGTAAGTAGTGAATATATAAGTGGTTTGTTTCGCCCCAGTTAAGATTGTTTTCGTATTCTTTTGCAATTTCACCGCTGACGTCTACCTGCCATTCGGCTGTGAGCGTAATATCGAAAGCAACCGTATTTTTGCTGAAATCCCACTTAACGCTGCCTTTATACCAACCGTTTAAGGTGTAACCTTCCCATGCGTCGACAGTAGGCTGAACGACTTTTTCGCCTTTTTTTACCGTTTGGCTTGCGGGCGTGGAAACACCTGCCGCTGAGGCTTGGCTTCCGACGTCAAAAGTTACGGTACAAGTATCTTTATCGTCGTCGGGTTCCACGGTGGGTTGACACCCCGTAAAAACACATCCGAAAAGCATTATAACCGCAACTATGGCGCATAGTACGCTTCTTTTCATGAATTCCTCCTTTTTTCAAAAAAATAATTGCCGAAATAAGTTTATCGAATACCGAAAAACCTTTCGGGCTAACCGCAAAATTTAGGAAAGCCCGAAAACATCGGTATCCGCCTAAGCCCCTACCTAAGGTAGAGACTTAGGCTTCGTTACGCAAAAAACTATGCAGTAAGATCGTTAGCCGTCCAACGTGCATATACGGTGGCGTCTTTGGGGAATTTTGTTTCGGAGGTTACTTCTTCGCCTTCTTCAGCCAAAGTATACCAACCGGCAAAAGTATAACCTTCGCGTACGGGGGCTTCGGGGAAAGAAAGAATAAAGTTTCCGTTTCCGGTTTTTGCCGTAATCTTTTCGGCAGGTTGCCCTTCGTAGTTAAGATCGAAAGTTACGGTTGCAGATTCCTTCCATTTTGCGTAAATGGTGGTGTCCTCGGTATAAACGCTGTATGTGTAAACACCTAAACTGTTTAAGGACCCCGGTTGAGTGAACCAACCCAAAAATACATAACCTTCGCGTACGGGGGATTCGGGGAACCCTGCGATTTTGCCTCTGCCGACGGTCTTCATGGTAAGCATTTCCGCCGGTTGCCCTTCATAGTTTAGATCGAATGTTACGGTAACGGGAACCTGCCAATGTGCATACAAGGTGGTATCGCCCATGTAAGCGCTGATTTGAGAAACTTCAACACCGCCTTCAAGTTGTTTGTTATACCAACCCATGAATTCATAACCTTCGCGTACGGGGTCGGCGGGAATCTTTGCAGGGTCGAGTTTGTTGGTATCCAAAGCTATCTCTACAACGACGGACTCGGGACCACCTTCATAGTTATAATCGAAGGTAACTTTATAAGGCAATCTCCAACGGGCGTAAGCAACCGTATCTGCGGTTATATTGGTGCTGGTGGTAATTCTTGTACCGCCGAGTGTGGCTGCAGTATTATACCAACCCATAAAAGCATAACCTTCACGCGAAGGACTTGCAGGGAAATCCGCGGAAGGAATTCTGCTGTAAGTTTGGTTAGCAACTATAACGGCAGTAACAACGAAGGGGTCTGCGCAACCTTCATAGTTAAGATTAAAGGTAACTTTGAAAGGCAATCTCCAATGGGCGTAAATGGTAGTATC
>CALZDP010000002.1 GCA_945638575.1 uncultured Clostridia bacterium
GCGGGTGGATTATTATTGTCATTATTTTAATTTGTTACTAATATAATAAATCTGTAATGCTATGTTAGAATATCTTCCCGACCATATTAAAAGTACTTTATCCGGATATGACTTTAAAGAAATTACAGAAATACGGCTTAGAGTAAACAAGCCCTTATCCATTCAGTTTAAAGGCAAATATATTTTTTTGACCGGTAATAAATTGATATCTGCTTTAGATATGGACTCCATCATTATGCGACTAACCAAACATTCCGTTTATGCGTATTCCGAGAGCATAAAAAAAGGTTATATTGCAGGTGAAAAGGGTGAAAGGATAGGCTTATGCGGTTCATGTGTATATGACGGCGATAAATTAAATACGATAAAAAATTTTACTTCGCTGTGCATAAGGATTCCTCATGAAATAATCGGTTGTGCGGACATGCTTATGTCAACCTGCTTTAAAGATGGTGTAAAAAGCCTGTTGGTTGTTTCACCGCCGGGTGGGGGAAAGACCACTTTTTTAAGAGATTGTTCAAGACTTATTTCAAATAAGTTTAAAAAGAACGTCCTTGTAATAGACGAAAAAGGGGAATTGAGCGGAAACGGTGCTTTTGATTTGGGTTACAGTACAGACGTTATTTTAAACGGCGGTAAAGATTTTGCTTTCGGATACGGTATTGCCAACGTTAGACCTGACGTTATCATTACCGACGAACTTTGCACCGAAAAAGAAGCGGATGGGGCGGAAATAGCGTCGCTGTCAGGTGTTTGCGTGTTGGCGTCCGCCCATGCAATAGGTATTGAAAAGTTGGAAGAAAAATACTTTTTTAAAAGAATATTAAGCAAAAAGATTTTTGATTACGCCGTAATATTGGATTCCGGCGAAATAGGAAAGATTAAAGAAATAAGAAAATTATGATAATTAAGGTTCTTTTGGGGTTGGTTTTAGTTTCTGCAACCACACTTACCGGAATTAAACTTGCCGATAAAAAGAAAATAAGGCGAAATTTTTATAACGAAATAACAACGCTATGCTGTAATTTGAAAAGCGATCTCAGATATCGACTTACAACCATAGATATAGTTATGGAAAGTTTGCCGAACGTTATAAAGGAAAGGATTAAGGTAGATGCCGACCAATTTATTAGCGGAAAAACAGTTAGTATAGAAGATAAAACTTTTAGCGAAAACGAAAGAAGAGATATTGCAGACTTTTTTAATAAGTTAGGCACACACGATTCGCAAGGTTCGCTCAACTTTATAGATTTTTATTATGAAAAATTTAAAAAAATCACGGACGAGTGCGAACAAATTTATAAAAAAACTTCTACCTTTTATGTAAAAATCGGCGCTTTATTAGGTGCGTTGATATACATAATCGTAATTTAGGTGCTATGAGTGTAGATATTATTTTCAGAATTGCCGCAATCGGCATATTGATTACGGTAATTTGCCAAATTTTAAAAAAATCCGATCGAGACGATATTGCAACTTTAGTCGGCATAGCGGGGCTTGTCATAGTTTTGTCAATAGTGATTTCTTTAATTGCAGAACTTTTTGAAAGCATAAAGGATATTTTTACTCTGTATTAGCATGGATTTAGCAAAAATTATCGTTATCGGGCTTCTGTTTGCGGTTATAATCGTTTATTTGCAATCGATTAATCGTGAAATCGCTCTTGTCGCAACGATTGTTGCCGGAATTATAATCCTGCTTAGCATAGTGGACTTGCTGTATGAAGTTTTTGATTTATATCGGCAAATAGCGACGCTTGGCGGTATCAACGGCGACCTTTTAAAATTAATAATTAAAATAACTTTAATATGTTACGTAGTAGAATTCGCCGTGGGCATAATAGAAGATTTCGGTTTAAAATCTTTGGCGGACAAGGTTTCCGTCGTAGGAAAACTTTTAATAGTTATTATGGCTGCGCCGGTAATAACTTCTTTACTAAACCTTATAAAAAATTTAATTGGCTAAAAATCATTTTATTTTTAGCGTTTTTTATAGTAATAAAAGTTGGCGTATTTGATAGTATAACTGTTTATGCTTCTACTGAAAGCGAAAGCGAAAAAAGTATTTACGAAGCGATTGAAAAGGTTTTGGCTACGCTTGATTTGACTGCTTTTGAAAAAACCTTTTCAGATCTTGAATTATTGAACGGACAAACTTTATTTTATAAAATCACTCAAATTATAAAAGGAAACGCAAATTCTACTTTTTCGGAATTTTTAGACAATTTAAAAAATGCCTTTAAATCGGAAATTTTTGCTTTCCTGCCGTCAATAAGTTCAATACTTGTAATAATTTTATTTTTAGCTATAATAGATGCGCTGAAACCGGAAGGGAATACTAACAAAAGTTTGAATTCCGTTTGTACTTTTATAGGGAATCTTATAATAATCGGCATAGTTGCGTCTGTATTTTTAACCATGTACACTCAGTCGGTAAAAACGGTTTCAACGCTTACCAGAGAAATCGAAGTTGTATTTCCTTTAATACTTACTTTGATGACTGCTTCAGGCGGAACTGCAAGCGTTTCGGTATTTAAACCGTCGGTTGCGATTTTATGTAACGGTATATCGCTGCTTTTCGATAAGGTATTATTGCCGATAATTATTTTAATTTTTGCATTCAGCGCAATCAATTCCTTTTCAAATACCATAAAAACCGATAAAATGAACGATTTTTTAAAAAGTTCTTTTAAATGGATTATAGGAATAACCGGTGTGTTTTTTTGCTTTTTTGTGTCCGCACAGGGGATATCCGCTTCGGTTTATGACAGCGTTTCGATTAAAGCGTTAAAATACGCCGTCGGAAATTCAATTCCGCTTATTAACAACCTTTTGGCAAGCGGTTTTGACGTAATCGTTGCTTCTTGTGTGTTGGTTAAAAATGCGTTAGGAACATTAACTTTGATTGCAATAATTTACGCGGTTGCCATACCGATTTTAAAACTTGTAATTTTTTCGCTATTTTTAAGGTTTTTTGCCGGCATTTCACAATCAATAGCAAATGATAGTACGATTAAATTTCTGTCAGGCGCCGCCGATTGCGTTTCCTATCTTGCCACTACGGTTTCAGTCGTTGCCATGGTCTATATGATAACATTACTTATCGTAATGTGTTCTTTGGGGGTGTCTTTTTGAATTTGTTTAAATATTTAACGACGGCTGCCGCCATTTCGTTGATAACCGCGGTTACACAAATGATTTTGCCTGACGGAAAAATGAAAAAGACTATCAAGGTAGTTTTTCAACTTATACTTATAGTTTGCTTGGTAACGCCGCTATTTAACGGTGTTGATGATTTTAATTTAGAGTTTAATAAAAGTGAAATTGCACTCGATTATAGCGCGATAAACTCTATATTTGAAAATAAAATTGACCTCTTAGAGAATGATTGCGAGAAAGCCTTAGAAAAAGAAGGTATTTTGGGCGTAAAGATAACTATTTTAAAAGGTAATGACGAAAATATTTTTACTATAGAAAAAGTAATCGTAAATTTTGATAATTTAAGAATAACTGCGGAAAACGAGCATATAGATATAACCAGAAAAACGGTAATTTTGTTATGCGAGTTACTTTCCGTCAATGAGGAGGTAATTATCATTGAGTGAGAAAAAAGGCATAAAAAAGTTCTTTTCCAAAATAAAAATAGAATATCTTATCGTTATAGCGCTTACCGCGATATGCCTTATATTCGTTTTTAGCGGTGTGTTTAACAAAGGCGAGGAAAAAACTTACAGTAATATAGACGAATATGTAAACACTTTGGAAAATAAACTTAAAAAAAATCTTTCGCTTGTGGACGGAGCGGGCAAAGTAAGCGTTATAATTTCAGTGGAATCAGGAATGGAAACGGTGCTTGCAACCGTTAAAACTACAGAGGATAATACCGTAAAAGAAGAGCCTTTTACCGTTGGCGGAAAGACTGTTGTGATAACGGAAACATATCCTAAAATTATAGGCGTAGTGATAGTTGCGGAAGGCGCAAATAACCTGTCCGTAAGGGTATCGCTTATAAATGCAGTATCAGTTTTTTTAAATATCGATAGCAATAAAATTCAAATTTTACCAATGTAACAAAATTTTGTAAAAATTCTTAAAATCATTGATAAAATCTAATAAAATCAAAATTATTATGACAAGGAGAATATTATGTCAAAGAAAAAGAAAATTATTGTTTTGTCCTGTATGGTTTTGTTGCTTGCCGTAACCGCGGTATTTAACTTCGTATTAGCCGGCACTGCAAAAAAAGATACGGACGACACCGTTACCACTGCAGCGTTTTTTGCCCAATATAAAACCGAGCGCAGTCAATCGCGCAGTGAACAATTAGTACAGTTAAACGAAATAATCGCTTCGGAAACCGATTCGGAAGAAACAAAAAAAGAGGCTTTGAATCTTAAACTTAAACTTACCGAAATAATCGAATCCGAATTACTTGTGGAAACTTTGATAGAATCAAGAGGATACGAGGACGCAGTGGTGTCTATAGGACTTACTTCGGACAGAATAAACGTTATGGTAAAAGACTCTGATTTTACTCAAGACGACGCAGTGGTAATCTATACAATTTTGGCAGAAGAACTCGATGCCGATACAACTAAGGTTACAATTGCGCCTATGGCGTAAGCAAAACTAATAAATTTTTACAAATTCATCACAAATCATTCAAAAATATTCTAAAAAATATTTGAAAAACGCTATCCTAATTCGTTGAAATATGGTACAATCTATACAAAAGGAACGGGGTGGTGTTTTTTATGGCTGATACACGCATACCAAATGAAACAAGTCGTGGTAAAGTTACTTATAACGAAAGCATAATTAACGGAATAGTTGCCCTTGCCGTTGGTTCCGTAGAGGGCGTTGCCCTTAAGACGGATAAAAGAGGAAAGCGTTCATTAAAGGACTGTATTAAGATAGTTAGCGACAAAAAGGGAATACACGTAACCGTTACCGTAGGCGTACTGTACGGTTATAACGTTCCGGACGTTGCCTTTGATATTCAACACGGCATTAAGCAAACCGTTGAAGAAATGTCAAAATATCATATTGCAGACGTTGACGTATATATTGATGACGTATTCTTTGAAGATAAGCCGACTTCAACGATAGATTAATTTCCAAAATTACCGCAGTATTCTGCGGTTTTTTGGCGTGATATAGGGATTTTTTATGAGAAAGGACGCGAGAGAGGCAGTTTATAAGATCATTTACGCATATAACTTTACCAATGAGTTTGATGACGAACTTGCCGAAGTTTTGTTTAATGAAGGCAATTTAAACGAACAGGACAGACAGTTTGCCGTCAGACTTTTAGATACTATAAAAGAGAATTATTCTTCATTAACGGATATAATTTCCGATTTGGCGGTAAATTATATGCTTGAAAGGGTTTACCCTACGGATAAATGCGCTCTTTTAATAGGACTTGCCGAAATGACCTATTTTGACGACGTGCCGAATATCGTCGCTATTGACGAAGCCTTGGCGCTTTGTAAAAAATACTCTACCGAAAAAAGCCTTTCTTTCGTGAACGGCATATTTGCAAAGTATAAAACCTTGATTGAAAGCACTTCAAACTGATTTAATTTAAAAGAGGTTTATATGGTGATTTTAGATGGGAAAAAGGCCGCGCTTGATCTTAAAGAAGAGGTCAGGGTAAGGCTTGCAAATTATTACAAAAAAGGTGCTCCGCAGTGTAACCTTGCCATAATAATGGTAGGTGATAACCCTGCTTCCGAGGTGTACGTCAGAAATAAGGCGAAAGCCTGCGAAGCAGTCGGAATAGGCGGTAAACTTATAAAATTAAACGAAAATACTACTCAAGAAGAACTTGAAAAGTATATCAAGGCAGTTACAAAAGATCCGAAGGTACACGGTGTAATGGTACAGTTACCTTTGCCGTCTCACCTTGACGAGGATCGTGCAACAGAACTTGTTCCGCCCGAAAAGGACGTTGACGGTTTTACCACCGCAAGTTTAGGCAAACTTGCAGTAGGTAAACAAGGATTTCTTTCTTGTACGCCGGGCGGAATTATTTACCTTCTTAAGAAATATAAGATTGTTTTAGCGGGTAAACATGCCGTTATTATCGGCAGAAGCAAGATTGTGGGTAAACCTTTGGCGCTTGCTCTTTTAAACGAGAATTGTACGGTTACAGTTTGTCATTCTCGCACTAAAAATCTTGCTAAAATTACTTCTAAAGCGGATATTTTGATTTCCGCCGTAGGAAAAGCCGGTTTTATTACAGCGGATATGGTTAATTTATCCGCCGTGGTTGTTGACGTAGGCATCAACAGAATAGATAACAAGATAGTAGGCGACGTTGATTACAATAGCGTAAGTAAAAAGACCTCTTTTATAACTCCCGTTCCCGGCGGGGTAGGTCCTATGACGGTTGCCTATCTTATGAAAAACACCTTTTTGGCTTACCAAAAATCTTTGAACGGAAAATACGACTGATTTATGAATTTTACCGAAAGATACAACAACTATAAAAGCATTGCCGAAGAATATTTTGTCAAATCGTTTTTTGAAAAACTAAGCAATTCTTCTACCGATGAAGGAATTAAATACTCCTTTTTTGCAGGCGGTAAAAGGATTAGACCGATATTGATGCTTGCTTTTGCGGATTATTTCGGTGTTAATTATAACGATATTTTACCGTTTGCGCTCGCTATCGAGTGCGTACACGTTCACAGTTTGATACACGACGACTTGCCTCAACTTGACAACGATAATTTCAGAAGGGGAAAACCTTGCTTGCATAGAGTTTACAGCGATGCAGTTGCGATACTGTCCGGCGACGCCCTTTTAAATTATGCTTATATGACCGCTTTAAAAAGTTGCGATTGCTCCGAAAAGGTTCACGCTTTGCAAGTTTTGGCGGATAATACAAACAAAATGTTGTTCGGGCAATCGTTGGACACGTCGTATAGTAAAGATTGGGGAATTGAAAAGGTGCTTGAAGTCTATGAAAATAAGACTTCTGCATTAATAACGGCGGCTATAATTATTCCTGCAACCCTTAAAAACCTTAGCGAACTTTTTTCCGATCTTAATATTTTAGGAAAAAATTTAGGACTGCTTTTTCAGGTAACCGACGATTTAATCGATTACGACAGTAAGTTAAAGACTGAAAGCGAGAAACAGGAACTGAATTTCGTGGAAATGTTCGGTGTCGAAAAAGGTCTGAAACTTAAATTCGATGTAATGAATGAGTGCTATAATATCGCTGACAAATTCAAAGATTTTGAATTTTTGAAACTTTTTATCGACTATGTTGCGGAGAGAAGTTTTTAATGAGATTAGACTTGTATTTGACTGAAAGGGGGTATTTTCAGTCAAGGGCTAAAAGCGTTGACGCCATTAAACAAGGAATAGTTTTTGTTAACGGTAAGCCTGAAGATAAGCCGTCAAAAGAGATTTCCGACCTTTCCAAAGTGGAAATCAAGGGAAAACTTAAATTCGTTTCAAAAGGCGGATACAAACTCGATAAGGCATTAAAGGAATTTAAACTCGACCTTAAAGACAAGGTTTTTGCGGATATCGGCGCTTCTACGGGCGGATTTACCGATTGTTTGCTCTCAAGCGGCGTAGCACGCGTCTACGCGGTGGACGTTGGCAGTGGACAACTCGATAAGTCATTGGTCGATAATCCTTCGGTTGTGGTAATGGATAACACCAATGCCAGATATTTGACGAAAGATTCGTTTTCGGAAAATTTAGACGGTATCACGGTTGACTGCAGTTTTATATCGTTAACGCTTTTGTTGCCGGTATTCGATAATCTACTTGATGAAAACGGTATCTTGCTTGCTCTTATTAAGCCACAGTTTGAATGCGGAAATTCCGTTCTCCCTAAAAGCGGAATTTTAAAAAACCAAAGGCTGAGAGAAGGCGCCGTTATAAAAGTAATTCTTGACGCGGAAGGTTACGGGTTTAAGTTGCTTGCGATTTCTCAAGCCCCCAAATTTAAAGATAAAAACGTGGAATACGTTGTTTTATTAAGAAAAATCGGCGAAAGCCTTTCAATAGAAAAGATTAAGGAATTCTTAAAAGAATGATCGGTTTATATTACAAGGAAGGAGACGAACGCTCCTACGATTGTATTTTAAAACTGAAAAATCTACTCAAAAAAAACCGATTAGAGTACGTAACATTAAACAACGCAATAGAAAATGCGCTTTCCGACATTGAGTTGGTGGTTGTTTTCGGTGGCGACGGTTCTGTTTTGCGCGCGGCTAAGTTTGCGCGTGAACTTATACCGATAGTTGCCATAAATACCGGAAACCTCGGTTTTTTAACGAGTTACGAAGCAGATAATTTAGATAGACTTGTCAGTGATATTTTGGGAAATAAACTTGTTTTTACAAAACGCAAGTTTATGAGTATCACTTGTGCGGATAAAGAATATTTGGCTTTAAACGATGCTGTCATCACAAAAAACCATGCGATAGACGGTGCGAGCGAATGTGTTAGGTTAAGCCTTAAAATCGACGGTCAATTCGTTGACGGATACGTAGGTGACGGTTTGATTTTAAGCACTCCTACAGGTTCGACGGCCTATGCGATTTCTGCAGGCGGACCGATAATGGTTCCGAATTTGAACGCTTACGTCGCTGCGCCAATTTGTGCCCATTCGCTTCATTCCCGTCCCATAGTTTACGCACAGGATTCGGTTGCGGAAGTTAAAATTTCAAAGGAATCCAAAGAATGTGCGCTCTTTGTCGACGGCAAAATGGAAGCGTCGCTTAAACCAAACTCTACCGTAATTATCACGGCAAGTGAAAAATTCGCAAGTATTTGCGATAATTCGGGAAAATTTTTTTCCAGACTTTCCGAAAAATTAAATAAATGGAGTAATAACGACTTACTTGAGGTGGACCATGGATAAAACAAAAAGACAACAACAACTACTCGACATTGTAACGAATATCGAAGTAAACACGCAGGAAGAATTGATTAAACTTCTTGAAGCGCAAAACATTAAAGTTACGCAAGCCACGATTTCGAGAGATATTAAGGAATTAGGACTTATCAAGACTTCCGGCAAAGTTAAAAAATATCGTTATGCGCGCGTTCATGACAGACAGCATGATTCTGCAAAATTGCTCAGTTTATTTAAAACTGCGGTTATTTCTATTGAACCTGCACAAAATCTTTTAGTTGTAAAGACACTTACCGGTAACGGTGGTGCGGTTGCCGCTACCATCGATGCTCAAGGTATACAAGAAATCGTAGGTACCTTGGCAGGCGACGATACGGTTTTAGTTGTTACGCAAAATAACGAAGGCGCTTTAAAGGTTTCCGAAGATTTGCATGATTTGATGGTCTAATCCGCCATTTGATATGCTAAAGAACTTGTCGATAAAAAACGTAGCCTTAATCAGGTTTGCGGAAATAGAATTTGCAAAAGGACTTAACGTCTTGTCAGGCGAAACGGGGGCCGGAAAATCCGTCGTTCTAGAGGCTCTTAATTTTTCGTTGGGACAAAAAGCCGATAAGTCCATGATTTGTCATGGCGAAAAAGACTGTTCTGTTACATGTTCTTTCGATATCAGCGGTAATGATTCCGTTAAAAAGGAATTAGACGAATTAGGTATCGAATACGACGAGGAAATCATTGTAAAACGTACGCTTAACGTTGACGGAAAGTCCGCGATAAGATTAAACGGCGAATCCGTAACCGCCGGAATGTTGAGAAAGGTTACTTCTCTGCTTGTTGATATTCACGGGCAAAGCGATCACTTTTTGCTTTTAAAAGAGTCTAATCAATTGGCTTTAATTGACGGACTCGGCGGTGAAAAGATAACCGCAATTAAAGATAAAATTGACGATTGTTTGCAGCAGATTAGAGAAATAGACCACTCTTTAAAAACGCTTGGCGGAGACGAAGCCACTCGCGCAAGAAGAATGGATTACCTTGAATTTGCTATACGTGAAATCGAAAACGTTAACGTCGGCGAAAACGAGGAAACCGATCTTTCCGATAGAAAAAAGAAACTTTTGAATCTTGAGAAGATTGCGAACGCCTGTTCGGAATCTTTTGAGGCTTTATCGGCAGAAAACGGCGTTACCGATATTTTAAGCAACGTTTGCAGAAGAATTTCCGCTATTAAACAATACGGTACGGAATATGAAGATTTATCGACCCGTTTATCGGCAGTTTTAGACGAAGTTACGGATATTTCCGAACTTATAAACGATTGTTGTGATGAGGAATTTAATCCGGAAGAACTTGAAGAAATAGAAACAAGATTAAATTCTATAAACGCTTTAAAAAGAAAATACGGTAAAACTTACAAAGAGATTACCGAAACGCTTGAAAAGTTTAAGGCCGAATTGGAACTTATCGGCGACAGCGCCGAAAAGTCTGAAAAACTTGCCAAAGAACGTTTGTCTGTTCTTGACAGGTTAGAGTCTTATTACGATGTATTGACTGAGGAAAGAAAAAAAGTTTCGGAAAATCTTTCAAAAAAACTTTCGGATAAACTGAAAGAACTTGCCATGAAGGGCGCTGAATTCAAAGTTGAATTTATGAGTCAAGAAGGCGAAGTTCTTTCGACAAAAGGCAGAGATTTGGTTTGCTTTATGTTTACCGCAAATAAAGGCGAGACATTAAAACCGCTTAGTAAAATCATAAGCGGCGGTGAACTTTCAAGGCTTATGCTTGGTATAAAAGCGGTTACAGGCGGAAATTTCGGCGCGGAAACCTTTATTTTTGATGAGATTGACGTAGGAATAAGCGGTGAAGCGGCTGAAGTTGTCGCAAAAAACTTTGCATATATTTCTAAAGATAGGCAAATTGTAGCGATATCCCATTTACCGCAAATCGTTGCTATGGCAGACGTAGGTTTTTTGATTTCTAAAAACGAGGAGGGTGAACGTACGGTTACGCACGTTACAAAACTCGATGAAAGCGGAAAGGTCGGCGAAGTTTTAAGGCTTGTAGGCGGTAACGCTGACAGCAATGCTGCGTTTATTCACGCACGCGAAATGGTTGAACGAGCCGACAAATTTAAATCGACAATATAAATAGTAAAGTAGATGCCGTCAAATGACGGCATTTTTCTTATGTTTTAAAATTTTAAAGTTATTAGATTTAAAAAAATAAAATTATTTTATACTAAATTTTATAAGAATTAAATTTTGTAAACTTATTTTTTAGCAAAAAAAGGATAAGTTTTGCGGAATAAATTTTAGCGACTTGCTCACTATAAATCTTGATGATTACAAAAAGCGTGAAAAAAAGGGCGCTGAAAATTGCGTTATTTATATTTACAGCGATAATATTGGCTTGTCCGAAATTTATTTACGTTAACGCCGATACAGAAGCAAAACTATATTTAGGAGGTTATGCCGCCGGTTTTACGATAGTAACTAAGGGCGCCGAAGTTTTGGGCTTAAGCGACGTAATTACGGACTTGGGCGTGGTTTCGCCGGCAAAAGATGCAGGGATTCAAGAAAACGACCTTATTTTAAATATAGGCGGAAAAGAAACAAACAGTTTTGAAGATTTAGAGTCTGTTTTGGATTTATCTAAGGGCAGACCTTTAATGATAACCGTAAAACGTAACGATGAAATTCTTATTAAGGAAATTACGCCTGTAAAGGACATAAGCGGAAAGTTTAAACTTGGCTTATTCGTACGCGATCGCCTTACCGGAATAGGTACGATTACTTACGTAAAAAAGGACGGCGAGGTTATGGCATTGGGGCATCCGATTATTGCCGAGGACGAAAAGCCTATCGAAATAAAATCGGGCGAACTTTTTTCTTGCAGTATATTCGGTATAGAAAAGGGAATACGCGGTAAAGCAGGCGAATTACGCGGTATGTTCATTACCGATGCAAGGCTCGGCGTTATCTCTAAAAACCTTACCGTTGGTATTAAAGGAAAACTTGACGATGGCTTTGATAAAAGTAATTTGTCAGAAATAGAAGTTGGGACAGGTCATCCCGGTAATGCTTCTATCCTTACTACCGTTGAAGGCACCGTGCCGAAAGAATTTAGTATATCAATAGTAAAGTTTGATAAAAACTCTAAGGATAACAGAAACTTTGTAATAAAAATTACCGATAAAAATTTACTGCAAATAGCAGGCGGAATAGTTCAGGGTATGAGCGGTAGTCCTATCATACAAGACGGTAAAATTATCGGCGCAATTACTCACGTATTTTTAAACGACCCGACAAGGGGATATGGCATAGATATTGAAAAGATGCTCAATGCTTAGAAAACAATAAAATTACATCGTTCATAATAATGTTAAAAATCGCATATATTATCTATGATTTTTAAAATTATTGTGTTTAATAGAATAAAACAATTAGGGCCCCCATAATATGTATGGGAGCCTTTTATAATGAAGTTTTTAAATCATTATCTTAAAGTAATCGAAAGATCGAAAATACAAATTATTTTGCTTTCGGCTACTTTTTTATGCGGTTTAATTTTAGGTATAGCACTGCCGTCCTTTCAAGAAAAACTATTCTTTTCCGAAAATACCGTGAACATTTTCGTTAACTCGTTAATATCCGGCGGAAAGGTTTCCGCGGTCTTTTTTAACAGACTTTTTGTAGATATATTTTGTTTGGGAATATTCTATATAGCATCGTTTAATATATTTTTAATATCCATAAACGTTGTCATAATACTGTACCGCGGTTACGTTGTAGGGGCTATACTTGTTGCGCTTTTGACAAATTTCGGCTTTACCGGCTTTATGCTGTTTATCACGGTAGTTTTTTTGCAAAGCCTAATATCCACTGCGTCGTTAATATTTTTTACCATAATAATCATCGACCGTTTTAAAATGATTAAGTGTAAATCAAAATCAAAATACGATCTTTTAACACCTCTTATAATTTCCTTTATATTGATAATTGTCGGTATTTTAGTTCAAATTGTAATGCTTTTATTTTTCTTACGCCCGATGAATTATTGCTTTTAATCGCATAAAACCTACCAAATTGCCCAAATTATCTTCATAGGAAGGTAGTTATGAAAGTTTATCAAAAGATATTTATTGCGTGTCTAACGCTCTGTTCGTTATTTTTTAGCGGTATAACGACCGTTAAGGCCGATGAAATTTTCACTTCGAGCGCTAAATCAACTTACTTAATCGATGCGGATAGCGGTACGGTAATTTTTAAACAAAACGAAGAAAAACGTTTGCCGATTGCAAGTATGACTAAAATCATGCTTTTAGATATAGTTTTTGATAACTTGGAAAGCGGAAATTTAACCCTCGATAAAAAAATTAACGTTTCAAAAAACTCCTGCGGAATGGGTGGATCTCAGGTATTTTTACAGGAAGGCGGAACATATTTGGTCGGCGACCTTATAAAAAGCGTTGCAATAGCCTCTGCCAACGACGCTTCCGTTGCGCTTGCCGAAGAAATCGCAGGCTCGGAAACCGCTTTTGTCGATCTTATGAACGAAACCGCAAAAAAAATGGGATTAAAAGATACTTTATTTTCAAACTGTACGGGGTTACCTAAACCGACGCAGTATTCTTCTGCTAAGGACGTCTCGGTGATGCTTCGCTCTTTACTTAGACATAAAGATTATTATCGGTACAGTAACATATGGTTAGATAAATTAGTGCATCCGGACGGCAGTGAAACTACTTTGACTAATACAAACAAACTTTCTAAATTTTATCAAGGTTGCGACGGCGGTAAAACGGGCTTTACGAACGAATCGGGCTTTTGCCTTGCCGCAACAGCAAAAAGAGGGGATATGCGGCTTATAGGCGTAGTTATCGGCGAAGAATCTTCCAAAAAACGTTTCAAAGAGGTTTCGGAAATGTTTAATAGGGCATTTTCTCTTTACGAAAGCACTTTGATAGTTGATAGCGTAAAACCCTGTCAAGATAAAGCGAAGATAAAAGGAAGCAAGCAAGAGTACGTAAACGTCTATCCTAAAAATAATTTAACGGTTTTCACAAAAAAGAATTCTAAAGTAGATTGCTCGGTCGAAACGGTTATTTTTAGCGATTTAAAGGCACCGTTAAATAAAGGCGATAAAGTAGGAGAAATTACCCTTTATAAAGACGGAGTGGAATACGCTAAGACAGATTTGATTCTTAACGAAAATGTAAATAGGCTTAATTTTTCGGAGGCTTTCGATAAAGTTGCCGAAAACTGGTAGCATAAAAAGTTTGTTCTCTATTTGATAAAATAGTCAAAATCCGAACAAAACCGACAAAAAAAGCGGTTATTCGTTCGGATTTTTTTGTTATCATGCTAAGGCAAAGGAGGATGAAAATGCATATAAATTATTCAATCGACAACGAATACTTATATTTCTATTTAAGCGGTGAACTTGACCAACACTACGCAAAAAGCGTCAAGGAATACATAGAAAGGATACTTTCGGACACCAAAGGGTACACCAAAGTTGTGTTTAACATGAGCGAACTCTGTTTTATGGACAGTACGGGCATCGGAATGTTGTTGGGGCGGTATAAACACCTGAAAAAATGCGGTGTAGAGTGCTTTATCGAAAACCCGACTTTAAACGTGGAAAAGGTACTTGAACTTTCCGGAATTTACGAAGTAATCAAAAAAATATGAGGCGGTTTCATGAATAAATTTTTTATTAGATTTAGCGCGCTGAGTGAAAACGAAAGTTTTGCAAGAACTGTGATTTCAGGCTTTTTGTTGCCCCTTAATCCCAGTGTAAATCAATTAAACGACGTAAAAACAGCCGTTAGCGAAGCCGTTACAAATTGCGTTGTACACGCATATCCCGAAGGGTTTTCAGGCGATATAGAACTTTCTTCTTGGTACGACGAAAACGAGATACATATAATCGTTAAAGACTACGGAATAGGAATAAGCAACGTGAAATTGGCGCTTGAACCCTTTTATACCACAAAAACTTCAGACGAAAGGTCCGGTATGGGCTTTACCGTTATGGGGTCGTTTATGGATGAATTAAAGGTCGATTCTAAACCGAATCAAGGCGTAATAGTTCACATGATTAAACGTATTGCCTTAGTTAAGGAGTGAAATGCTGAGTCCATCGGAAACCGTTAAGTTTTTAAGACTTGCAAAAGAAGGCGACGAAAAGGCTAAGGAAAAACTTATCGTTGAAAATACTTCGCTTATAAAATGTATCGTTAAAAGATTTTGCGGACGTGGCGTGGAATACGACGACCTATTTCAATTAGGCGCAATAGGGCTAATTAAGGCGATAAATAATTTTGACGAAAGTTTTGACGTTAGATTTTCCACTTACGCCGTTCCTATGATTATAGGGGAAATCAAAAGGTTTTTAAGAGACGACGGTTCTATTAAGGTATCAAGGCTAATTAAAGGGCTGTCGGTTAAAGTCAATCAATACTTGGAAAAATTACGAAAAGAGGGCAAAGAGTCGCCAACCGTTTCCGAACTTGCAACGCATTTTGAAGTCGAAAACGATGAAGTAGTGCTTGCTTTAGGTTCGCTAAATAAACCGCTTTCCTTGTATGAAGCGGTAAACGACGAAGGGGACAAGAAGGTTGAACTTATAGATAAAATCGCTTCCGACGAAAAAGAAGATGATTTTATCGATAGACTTATGCTTGAAAAACTTATTTCCGAACTATCCGCAAGAGAACGTAAAATTATATTCATGCGTTACTACGGGGATAGGACGCAAAGCGAGATCGCAAAGGAATTAGGCGTATCGCAAGTGCAGGTATCACGGCTTGAAACAAAGATAGTCGAAAAGTTAAAATCAAAAATGTAATAGTCCTTAAAATATCAAATATAATCAAAGATTTTATATATTTTTATGTATAACGTAATTCCCGTTTGTAGATAATATTAATATGAAAAAGTCGATGAAAACAGACGGTGTAAGACCACCGTTTGAAAACGAAAGTTATCAAGGTAAAACGGGAAGCGAGCAACAAAGATGACCAAGTATAAGGATGCAAATTTTAATCAAGATTATATAAATTACGTAAAGAAGATAGCGCCGAAAACAAACGAAGCAAGAAGCTTATGGCACGCATTTTTGGTCGGCGGATTTATCTGCGTAATTGGTCAATTCATTCGCTACTTTTTATTATACGCCTTTGGATTGTACGGCGATGAACTTGCCGGCGC
This sequence comes from uncultured Clostridia bacterium, assembly GCA_945638575.1. Lineage (GTDB taxonomy): Bacteria > Bacillota > Clostridia > Christensenellales > Borkfalkiaceae > UBA4636. The sequence goes on from CALZDP010000002.1 coordinate 16,101, forward strand.
AACCTCTATGATATTGATTTTTTTAGGGTGTTTGCTAACGGGTTTCGGCGTTTACGATAACATAGGGCATATTGCAGGGGGCGGTTCTATCGTTCCGATAACCGGTTTTGCAAATTCCGTTTGTTCACCTGCGATGGAATTTAAAAGCGAAGGTTTTGTTTACGGTCTTGCTGCTAAAATGTTTGTTGTTGCGGGACCTATCATTGTTTACGGAATATCCGCTTCGGTATTAACAGGGTTAATTTACTTTATAATCGGATTATTTACGGCATAATTTTTTAAATGCTCTTTCTTATGAAAGGGCTTTTAAATTGCATAAAAAGGATTCTATTACAAAAACTAAATTCAAAGGATTAAAATGTCAAATTCAACTGTATTTTTTAAAAACAAACCGAGGATAAGTTCAACCTTTACAATCGCAGGTCCAAAAGAGGGGGCTTCCTCTTTCGGAAAGCACTTTCACCAACTTATGGCGGACGATAGATTCGGTGAAGATACCTTTGAAAAAGCGGAATGTAAAATGTTTTCCACTTGTATAGAAAAGACTATCGAATCGTCGGGTAAAAAAACTTCGGATATAAACGCTATGATTTCAGGCGACCTGCTAAACCAAATTATTTCGGCAAGTTTCGCCGCAAGAGATTTCGAGTTTCCTTATATAGGAATTTATAACGCCTGTTCTACCTTTTCCGAAGCCCTTGCCCTTTCCGCTGTGTTGGTTGACGGCGGTTATATGAAAAACGTTGTGGCGGTAACGGGCAGTCATTTTGCGACGGCAGAAAGGCAGTATAGATATCCGCTTGAACTTGGTTCTACCAGGCCTCCTCAGTCTCAGTGGACGGTTACGGGAGCAGGCGGTGCGCTAATTAGCGATAAAGGTAATTTTCCCGTTATAGTTTCGGCAACTTTCGGAAAAGTGGTGGATTACGGAATAACGGACGCTAACAATATGGGCGCGGCAATGGCGCCTGCCGCTTGCGATACGTTGGTTAAGTTGCTGAAAGAAACTAAAACCACGCCAAAAGACTACGATTTGATTTTAAGCGGAGATTTAGGCGCGTTAGGGTCAAGGCTTTTAAAAAAACTTATGTCAGATAAAGGTTTTGATATCAAAAATCACACCGACTGCGGTGAAATGATTTACAACATTGAAGAAGAAGAGTATCAAGGCGGAAGCGGAGCCGGTTGCAGTGCTGTGGTTTTCGGTTCTTATATTTACAAAAAACTATTAAAAAAGGAAATAAAACGCATGATTTTAATGGCGACGGGAGCGCTTTTGTCTTCGATTTCCACCCAACAGGGGGAATCTATCCCGGGAATATGTCATGCCGTGGTGATTGAATCGTAATGTGGAATATTGTTTTTATGTATTTAAAAGCCTTTATCGTGGGCGGACTTATTTGCACGATTGCGCAGATTTTGATTAACACTACCAAATTGACTTCGGGAAGAATTTTGGTGGTATTTATGCTTGCAGGCGTTCTTTTGCAATCTTTCGGCGTTTATGAATACCTTATCGACTTTGCCGGCGCAGGAGCAACCGTTCCTATCAGCGGATTCGGTTATTTGTTGGCGCAAGGGGCTATAAACGGTGCAAAAAACGGCTTGTACGGAGCAATTACGGGTGGGCTAAAAGCGGCATCGGCAGGAATTACCGCGGCGGTTGTTTTTAGTTTTTTAGTTGCTTTAATATTTAAACCTAAGTCAAAAATTCATTAATCGGGCATAAAATAGTTATGTGAAACGAACTTCTTGTAAAAAACGCTTTAGACGAAAATTCGTAAGCGTAATTATAATCTTTTTCATTGTAGCGCTTTATTTGTGCCTTTGCGCGTCCAAATCATTAAGGCTTATAGGCAAAGCGCAGTTTGAGGCGGAGATGTCTACGGCTACTTACATTGCCATCGGCAAAACCATCGAAGAAGATTTTATAAAAGATTTGTTTTCGGTAGTAAAAGACGATAGCGGTAACATAGTTATGATTTCAGTAAACGGTCTGAAAATGAACATTTTATCCAAAAAATTAGCGGAGGAATGTTTAAATGCCTATTCGCTTTTGGCTGATGGGGGAGTCAGCGTGCCTATAGGCGCGTTTACTGGAATTTCCTTTTTAACAGCCCTCGGTAAACCGGTAAATATGAAACTTATTACCGTAAATTCCGTTAAATGCGAATTTTTGACTAAGTTTGAACAGGCAGGCATAAACCAAACCAAGCAAAGTTTGTATTTGAAAATTATGCCCGAATGTAAGGTAGTTGCAGGACTGAAAAGTCAAACCATAACGGGCGACGTCGATTTTTTATGCTATGAAAATTATCTTATAGGAAAGGTTCCTAATACTTACGTCAACGTTTCGGGATATACTGCCCAAAATAAAGGCGATAGATAGGCAATCGCCCCAAAGGGCGTTTAATAATGAATTTAAAACTTGATTTATGCGAGGAAAACTTAGGTTTACCTCGTTTTTTTAGTTGAATTTTTCTTTTTGCGCCGTCTAAACTTGACTATATAATTTAATTTAATTATAATAATCTCAGTTAAAAATTATATTTATCGACGCCGGAAGGCGTTTAAGGGGTAGATATGGCAAAAAAATTCTCAGAAATTTTACAGGAAGTCAAAGAAAAATTGACTTCTGCAGACACGTCCAAAATCCTTACCGAGATAAAAGTCGACTTTCTCGGTAAAAACGGCGTTGTAACAGGATTGCTTAAAGGTATGAGGGATTTAGCGCCCGAAGAAAGACCTTTGCTCGGACAACAGGTTAACAGTTTAAGGTCGCAAATCGAAGAACTTATCAAAAACAGGGAAGAAGCCGTTAAGCAACGGGAACTTCAAAAAAAGTTTCAAGACGAAGCGATTGATATAACCCTTCCCGGAAAGGTTGGCGAATTAGGAACGTTGCATCCCATTACCATGGTTAAAAACGATCTTATCGACGCTTTTTCAGGACTTGGATTTGTTGTGTACGAGGGACCCGAAATCGAATCGGACGTTGTAAACTTTCAAATGCTGAATATTCCCGAAGATCATCCGGCACGCGATATGCAGGATACTTTTTATATCACTGACAGCATTTTGTTAAGAACGCATACTTCCCCCGGTCAAGTGCACGTTATGACATCTTCAAAACCGCCCATTAAGGTTATGTGCCCAGGGAGGACTTATCGCTCGGACGACGACGCAACCCACTCGCCGATATTCCATCAAATAGAAGGGCTTGTCGTAGATAAAAATCTTTCCCTTTGCGACTTAAAAGGTACGCTTGAAGAGATTTTGAAACATATTTTCGGCAAAGATATTAAAACCAGATTGCGCCCGTCCTACTTCCCGTTCACCGAACCCAGCGTAGAAGTCGACGTTTCCTGTTTCGAATGCGGGGGTAAGGGCTGTAAACTTTGCAAAGGCACAGGTTGGATTGAAGTTCTCGGCGCCGGCATGGTTAACAGAAAGGTTTTGAAAAATTGCGGCATCGACCCCGACGTTTACACGGGGTATGCTTTCGGTATAGGGCTTGAAAGAATTGCTATGCTTAAATACCATATTCCCGATATAAGAATGTTCTTTGACGATGATTTGAGATTCGTTAAACAGTTTAAGTAAGGGGAGGAAGATGATATGAGAATTCCATTAAGTTGGTTAAGTGAATATGTTGATATTTCCGACGTAACTAAAGAACAACTTCGCGACGGCTTGTTTTCCTGCGGTTTCGAAGTTGAAGAGGTTATCGAGGTCAACGAAAAAGTAAATAAAATCGTAGTTTGCAAAATTTTGCAAAAAACACAACACCCTGGCGCAGATAAACTTTTCGTTTGTCAGGTTGACGCAGGCAAATACGGGGTTTTGCAGATTGTTACAAACGCTAAAAACGTTCAGGAAGGTGATATCGTTCCCGTTGCCGTTAACGGTGCGACTTTAGCCGACGGCACAGTAATCAAAAACGGGAAACTGCGCGGTGTTGAATCATTCGGTATGTTCTGCGGAGGCGAGGAAATCGGTATTACCGAAGAATATTATGACGGAGCAGGCGGAGATTCCGTACTTATCTTTCACGATGATTTTCCGCTCGGCGAAGAAGTGGCGGAACTTCTCGATATTAAAGATACGGTTTTTGATATTTCCGTTACGGCAAACAGACCGGATTGCCAAAGCGTACTCGGTATCGCAAGAGAGGTTTCCGCGCTTTTAAACAAGCCTTTAAAGATGCCTTCGCTATGCTATTCTCAAAGCCAAGTAAAAACGGAAGATAAAATTTCCATTTCCGTTAAAGATAAAGAACTTTGCCCCAGATATATGGGCGCTTACGTAAGCGATATAAAAATAGAAAAATCGCCTAAGTGGATGCAGCGCCGTCTTTATTTAATGGGCATACGCGCGATAAATAACGTAGTTGACATTACCAACTATGTGCTTAACGAAATAGGTCAGCCTATGCACGCATTTGATTATAGAGAATTATCCGGCGGAGAAATTGTTGTCAGACGTGCAAACGAAGGTGAAAAAATCGTTACTTTGGATGAAAAGGAATTTTCTTTAAATAACGAAGTTTTGGTTATTTGCGATAAAGATAAACCTTCTGCTTTGGCAGGAATTATGGGCGGTTTAGGCAGCGGTATTAAGGACGATACAACCGAAATTATTTTTGAAGCAGCCGTCTTTAAACGCGATAACATACGTAAAAATTCCAGAAAACTAAATCAACGTTCCGATTCTTCGGCAAGATTTGAAAAAGGCGTTGATCCGTACACTACGGAAATAGGTATGAAACGCGCATTGTCGCTTATCGACAGTTTAGGCGCCGGCAAAGTGGCTTCGACTATTATCGACCAAAATTCTTTTTCCGGCGAAAAGAAAAAAATTACGGTTGAACTTAATAAAATTTACAAACTTTTGGGCATAACCGTTCCCGAAGAAACTGTTATCGGCATTTTAAAAGGTCTTAATTTTGAATGTTTTGCGGAAGAAGGAAAACTTACTGCGCTTGTTCCGTTGTACCGCGAGGACGTTGAAGATTACCCAGATTTAGCCGAAGAAATAATCAGAATGTACGGTTATGAACACATCAACTGTACTTTATTAAAGAATTCCGAGATTACTCACGGCGGAAGAACCCCTTATCAAGTTAAAGAACAAACCGCCAAAGATTATCTTAGGTATAACGGCTTTAACGAAGTTGTAACTTATTCCTTTATTTCACCTAAAGATTATCAAAATTTCGGAATCGACACCGATGAGTTAAAACTTATAAAACTTAAAAATCCGCTTGGCGAAGATTTAAGTATAATGAGGACGACCCTTTTACCGTCCGTCGTTTCCGTCGCTGTCAGAAACTTAAATAAAAAGAATTTAAGCGGAAGAATTTTCGAACTTGCGAAAGTTTATATTGCAAAAGAAATTCCGCTTACCGAACTTCCGGAAGAAAGGGCTACGCTTTGCCTTGCAGCTTTTGGCGAAAAGGAAGACTTCTTTACCGTAAAGGGCGTTATAACAGGGTTACTTGATTGCTTGCGTTACAGCAAAAAATTGACATTAAAAGGCAGTGATAAACCCTTTATGCATCCAACAAGGACGGCCTCTTTATTTGACGGCGAAAAGGAAGTTGCATACTTCGGTCAATTAAGTCCGCTTACAGCCGAAAAATTAGGAATAGACAAGCCTATTTACGTTGCGGAAATCGATTATGCTTACTTAGAAAGTAGTTTTGACCGCGAAATTTACGTTAAAAACTTTTCTAAATTCCCGTCGGTTGAACGCGATTTGGCACTCGTTTGCGAAAAATCTACGACGAACGGCGAAATTTTGGAAGCAATCGCTTCCGCCAGAATAAAAAACCTTGTTTCCGTGGAACTTTTCGACGTATATACGGGCGACCGCATTTTAGACAATAAAAAGAGCATGGCGTATAGGTTGACTTTCTCATCAAACGAAAAGACTTTGGAAGTCGAAGAAGTTGATAATTACGTTAGAAAGATTCTTAAAGCCTTAGAAAATATTAACGCTAAACTTAGATAAATATGACTAACAGAACCCTAAAAACACTTGAATACGATAAAGTTATGAATCTCGTTTCCGGTTACGCTATTTTGAAAGGCACAAAACAGAGACTTGTTTGCGCTACGCCTTTTTCAGACGAAAATAGCGTTCTTCTTGCTTTAAGTAAGACGGAAGAGGCATATAAACTTTTATTCGATTACGGTGTTTCTGGGGTGGAGTTTTTTGACGAGCCGTCTGACGAGATAGAGCGTGCCGAAAAGGGTGCGCTTCTAACCTTGTCCGAACTTTTGCGTTCGGCAAGGTTATTAAAGGCGGCAAGACTTATCAGAAACGCTTTTACTTCGGTTGTTGCGGAAGATATTGTTTATCTTCCTGAAATCGCCGCTTCGCTTTATTGCGATCAGTATTTGGAAAAGGAAATTTTATCTAAGGTTTTGTCCGATGAAAAAATTGCGGACAATGCTTCCGAAAAACTTTTTCAATTAAGACGTAAGATAAAAAAACTTAACGATCAGATTCGTGAAAAGTTGAATTCTTATATTCATGCCGGCGATAAGTATTTACAGGAAAATATTGTTACCATGCGTGGCGACAGGTATGTTATTCCCGTAAAAAGCGAATATCGTTCCAAAATTAAAGGGTTTGTGCACGACCAGTCGTCGACAGGCTCAACCGTATTTATCGAACCTGTTGAGGTTTTGGAACTAAATAACCAATTACGTGTTACAACCATAGAAGAAAGCGCCGAAGTTGAAGAAATTATCAGAGATTTATCTCATAAAATCGGTATGATCGCGCAAAAACTTTTATGTAACGCCGAACTTATTCGCGATATAGACGAATATTGCGCACGTGCCGTTTACGCGTACAAAACAAAATCTTCTAAGCCAAGAATAAACAAAAAGGGTATTATCGATATAAAACGGGGCAGACATCCCTTAATTGAAGCAAATAAAGTCGTGCCTTTAGATATAAAACTCGGTAAAGAAGCAAGATATCTTCTTATAACCGGTCCTAATACCGGCGGTAAAACGGTTACGCTTAAACTTGTGGGGTTGTTTACGCTTATGGCGTCAAGCGGTTTGTTTTTACCGTGCGCCGACGAGAGCGATATTTCCATTTTTGACAACATTTTTTGCGACGTAGGAGACGAACAGAGCATCGAGCAAAGTCTTTCAACTTTTTCATCGCACATCAAAAACTTGGTTGATATAACCGAAAACGTAGATTCAAGGTCTTTGGTCTTAATTGACGAAATCGGCGCAGGAACCGATCCCGACGAGGGGAGCGCTTTGGCGCAAGCCATAATCGAAAGGTTGCTTGACAGAAAAAGTTACGGTATTATAACAACGCACTATAGCCGTTTAAAGGAATACGCTTACGTGCGCTCGGATATTATAAATGCGTCAATGGATTTCGACAACGAAACTTTTGCGCCCATCTATAAATTAAATATCGGTATACCAGGAACTTCCAATGCGATAGAAATCGCTTCAAGACTCGGTATTTCAAAAGAGATTATAACCTCTGCCACGTCTTTACTGTCCGAAGGCAAAGTGTCTTTTGAAAACGTCCTTAAAGAGGCGGAAAAGACGAGGAAAACTGCCGAATCGGAAAGACTGCAACTTGTTGACAGCCTAAATCAAGCCAAAGAAGAACTAAAGTTAATTGAAAAGGAAAAGGAAAAATTAGCGTTAGAAAGGGAAAGACTTTACGCTCAGGCAAAAGCGGAATCGCGCAGAATCATAAATGAAAAAGTTGACGAAGCCGAGGAATTGGTTGAACAAATCAAAGAGATTTTAGATAAGGAAGAAATTTCTTCCGGCGATATAATTACGGCGCGAACTTTAAGAAACAAACTTGAATCCAAAAAGTATGATGATGCCGATGAAGAAGGCGATCCGCTCATGCTTAAACCTTGCGATTTAAGTTGGCTAAAAGTCGGCGATAAAGTTTTTGTTAAATCGATGGGGGCATACGCAACCATAGTAAGTATTAACGAAAAGAAGGGCGAATGTTTCGTTTCTTTAGGCAGTATGCGAATGAGCGCCAAAGTAAAAGATTTATTCATAAACGAAAATTTAAGCCGTAAAAAGCAAACAAAACCTTCGGTTAAAGTTTATGTCGAACCCGTTGCGGCGTTTAATCCGGAAATAAACGTTATTGGTAAGCGCCGTGAAGAAGCAATGGACGAAGTAGTTAAGTTTTTAGATCAAGCCGTTTTAAGCGGTGCAACCGAACTTAGAATCGTACACGGTAAAGGACAGAAAATATTAAAACAAGCGATACACGAAGTTTTAAAAAGAACTTCTTACGTTGATAAATTCCGTTTGGGCAAATACGGCGAAGGAGAGGACGGCGTTACCATCGTAACCTTAAAATAGATTTTACGAACTTAATAATAATTTGTAAAATCCCTGTTATAATGTTAAATTATGGATAAAATTATATATTTAGACAATGCGGCGACAACAAAGCCTGACGTTAAAAAATTAGAACTTGCAACTAAATATTACGAGGAAAATTATTTTAATCCGTCGTCGTTATATAGGGGCGGAAGAAAGGTAAGTTGCGATATTTCTTTATTTAAAAGCGCATTACTCGGTAAAAACCGTTTTAAAAAAGTTATATTAACTTCTTGCGGAACCGAAAGCGACAATACCGCAATTTTCGGTTTTTGCAAACGCGGAAACGTAGTATCCACTATGGGGGAACATTCCGCGATATACAATTCCTTGATGAAGATAAAGGAAAAAGGAATTGAAATTAGACTTGCTAAACTTACAAAAGGCGGAGCCGTCGATCAAGAAGATTTGTATTCCAAAATAGACAAAGATACTTGTTTCGTAAGCGTAGTGCATGTAAATAACGAAACAGGTGCAATTAACCCGATAAATCTGATAGCCGATAGGGTGAAAGAGATAAATCCTTCCTGTATTTTTCATAGCGACGGCGTACAGGCTTACGGTAAAATCGAATGCGTGCTTTCGGAAAACGTTGACCTTTATTCTGTTTCCGCACATAAAATAGGCGGACTTAAAGGTACGGGTGCTTTGATTTGCAAAGAAAAACTTAATGTACCGCCTTATATAATCGGCGGAGGACAGGAAGGCGGCGTTCGCTCCGGCACAGAAAACGTATTGGGATTAAAACTGTTTGCCGACGTTTACACCGAAAGACTTGAAAAAATCAACTCAAATTATGAAAAAATGCGCCGATTGAAGGAAATCGTAACATCGGGGATAAACAAAGATTTATTTACCGTAATTTCGCCCGATAACGGTTCGTCGTACATAGTCAGCGCTTCTGCCGTGGGGCTTAGGGGCGCAGTGCTTCAAAATATGCTTGACGACGAAGGTATAATCGTCGGAACGGGTTCGGCTTGTTCCTCAAAAAAACCTTTTTCGAGAATCATTTCTTCGTTTACAAAAAATCAAAATCTGTTAAACGGAGTTATCAGAATAAGCTTTTCACCGGACACGAATGAAGAAGATGTCAAATATGCTGTTGAAAGGCTTAATTTTAACGCTCTTAAACTTAGTGGGAAGATAAATAAATGAAAGATGCCATAATTGTAAGATATTGCGAAATACACTTAAAAGGTAAAAACAGAAGTTTCTTTGAAAGACTGTTGGTCGAGTCATTGGAACGCGCGCTTAAGGGAATAAAACATTCTTTTAAAACCATAAACACCCGTTATCTTATAGAAGACTATGCCGAAGAAGACTACTCTTTGATAATGTCAAGGCTTTCAAAGGTTAGCGGTATACACACTTTAAGCCCTGCAAAAGTTGTTGACAGCAATTTTGAAGAAATAAAAGACTGCGCCATAAAAATGGTAGCCGGCAGACGAGGTGAGTTTAAGGTCAATACCAATCGCGCGGACAAAAAATTCCCTATGCATTCGGTAGAATTATCACGCGAAATAGGTGCGGTTTTACTTGATAACTATGCACCCAACATAAAAGTTAACGTCATCAATCCGGAATTTGTGCTTAATATCGACATTAGGGAATGTGGCGACACGCTTATTTATACCGATGTGATTAAGGGCGTAGGGGGGCTTCCTATCGGGTCTTCGGGTAAAGGAATGCTTATGATTTCCGGCGGTATAGACAGCCCCGTCGCAGGATATATGCTGGCAAAAAGGGGAATGCGCCTTGAGGCGATACACTTCCATAGTTATCCTTACACAAGCGAAGCCGCTTTGGATAAGGTTAAAACTTTGGCAAAAATGGTTGCTGAATATTCAGGCGGTATTAAACTTCATATAGTTAAATTTACGCATATACAAGAGGAAATTCATGAGAAATGTCCCGATGATTTAATGATTACAATGATGCGTAGATTTATGATGAGAATAGCCGAAAAAGTCGGCAAAGAAAACGGCTGTCAAGCCATTATTACGGGCGAAAGTTTGGGGCAGGTTGCAAGCCAAACTATTGAAAGCATTACTACTTCAAACGCCGTGGTAAGTATGCCGATGCTTCGTCCGCTTATTGCTTTTGATAAACTTGAGATTATCGAAATTTCAAATAAAATCGGAACTTATGAAACATCGATACTTCCTTACGAAGATTGTTGTACGGTGTTTTTACCGAAGTTCCCTGCGACTAAACCAAAAATGGAAGCGGTTTTGAAGGCTGAAAAAGCGCTTGACGTAGAAGCACTTATAGATGAAGCACTTAAAAACGTAGAAGTAATCGCTTACTAAAAGCACATTAACATCGTAAAATTTTTATTCCGAGGTAATATATGAAAAAATCCGTTCTTAAAGCATATGCCGATTTGATTGCCAAAAAAGGCGTAAATGTCCAAAGAGGACAAGAAGTTTTGGTAATGTGCGATATCGACCAACCCGAATTTGTCGCTATGGTTGTTGAAAGCCTTTACAAAAACGGTGCAAAAAAGGTTTACGTTGATTGGGGTTACGACCAACTTACCAAATTGCACGTAAAATATCAGTCCGATGAAACTTTGGGACGCGTTGATAAACTTGCCATGGCAAAAATCAAGTGGCGTTCGGAAACTTTACCCGCTCATTTATACCTTGTTTCGGAAGATCCCGACGGCTTAAAGGGGATTAACATGGACAAGTATATGAAAGCGCAACAGTCTAAAATGAAGGTTATTAAGCCTTTCAGAGACAAAATGGAAAGCAAATATCAATGGTGTATTGCGGCTGTTCCCGGTAAAAAGTGGGCTGCTAAAGTATTTCCCGATTTACCCGTTGCAAAAGCCGTTGAAAAATTATGGGACAGCATTTTACAGGCTTCAAGGGCGTACGGTGATCCGATAAAGAATTGGAACAATCATAACCTAAATATTAAAGCAAAATGCACTGCTTTAAACAATATGCATTTGTCAAAACTTCATTATACCTCTTCAAACGGTACCGATTTTACCGTTTGGCTAAACGAAGTTGGAAAGTTTAACGGCGGATTCGATACAACCCTTTCGGGCGTTGATTTTAACCCGAATATCCCGTCCGAAGAAGTATTTACTTCGCCTAAGGCAGGTAAGGCAGAAGGCATCGTTTACGCAACAAAACCCCTTTCATACAACGGTCAACTTATAGAAAACTTTTCGATAAAATTTACCGACGGCAAAGTAAGCGAAGTCCGCGCCGAAAAAAATCAAGAACTTTTGGAACAAATGGTTAAAACAGACGAAGGCGCTTCGATGCTTGGCGAGTGTGCGCTTGTTCCTTACGACAGCCCCATAAATAATACGGGCATATTGTTTTACGAAACTTTGTTCGATGAGAACGCCTGCTGTCATTTGGCGCTCGGAAGAGGATTCCCGGACTGTTTATACGGCTTTGAAAAGATGACTAAAAAACAACAGTTAAAATGCGGTATAAACGATTCCGCCATTCACGTTGATTTTATGATAGGTTCAAGTGATTTAAAAATCGTCGGTACGGATAAACGCGGAAATCAAGTTTTGATTTTCAAAGACGGAAACTGGGCATTTTAATTGAATTTAGTACAGTTAAAATATTTGTTAAAATCTTTAATTATATTTAGTCGAAAAAATTATAGGATTAAAATATGAAAAAATTTACTTTATCTATATTGGGATGCGGATCACGCGGCGGCGACACTTACGGGTCATTGGCATTTAAGGAAAAAGATAAATTCCAAATTACGGCGATATGTGATAGCGACAATTTTAAACTTGAAAAATACGGAAAACTTTTCGGCGTCGAAAGCAAAAATTTGTTTAACAGCGAAGATGAGTTTTTAAAGGAAAGAAGAAGCGACGCATTAGTTATAGCAACGTTGGATAAAGATCATGTTCGCGAATGTTTAAAAGCCATGGCGCTTGGGTACGATATTTTATTGGAAAAGCCCATAAGCAGTAATGAAGAAGAACTTTACGATCTTTTAGACGCTCAAAAAAAATACGGAAACAAAGTCCTTGTTTGTCATGTTTTACGCTATGCGCCGGCTTTTGTTAAGATAAAGGAATTGCTTGATAGCGGTGCGGTAGGTAAATTAGTTAATATCGATTCTACCGAACAAGTTGCGTTTTGGCATTATGCACACAGTTACGTCAGGGGAAATTGGCGCAGAAGCGAAGATACCGCGCCTATGATTTTGGCTAAATGTTGTCATGACTTGGATTTGCTGCAATATTACGCAAAATCTACGGCAAAATCCGTAAGTTCGATTGGTTCGCTTTCTTACTTTCAAGCGGAAAACGCTCCTTTGGACTCGGCGGAACGTTGTACCGACTGTAAGTATAAAGATACCTGTCCGTATAGCGCGTTTAACGTTTACATAAAAAAATGGAAGGACTCAGGTTGTCCGGAAAACTGGTGGCCATACAACGTGCTTGCACCCGATGTGCCCGTTACCGAAGAAAAACTTATGAAATCGATTTCTACCGGTAATTACGGAAGATGCGTTTTCCGTTGCGACAACGATGTGGTTGATAACCAAATTACCGCCATACAGTTTGAAAACGGCGTCAATGCCGCCCTTAAAATGATTGCTTTTTCGCATGATATCGGCAGAATTACCGTATTTTACGGTACGGAAGGGGAAATCGAACTTGACGAAACGAGAGAAGTTATTGTCGTAAAACCATTCGGAAAGGATTGTGCGACTATAAATATCAACGAATTGGTCGAAAACGATTCCTTTGGCCACGGTGGGGGCGATTTTGGCACAATTAATGCTTTTTACGATATGCTGTGCGGTAAAGATAACCCCGAAACCTCTCTTGCTAAATCGGTCGAAAGCCATTTAATGGGTATTGCTGCCGAAAAATCAAGATTAAACGGCGGTCAAGTTATCTTAATCAAACATTGATATAATTTATGATAACGGGCTTTTTTGCCCGTTCTTTTTTACAAAAAAGCGCGCGTTTATATGAAAAATCAATTTATTTCTTTTCTTTACAGTCCTTATCTTTAAATTCCTTGCCTTAAACTTAAATAATGTGTTATAATTAAAAAGTTATGAAATATAAAGAATTTACCGTACACACCACGGATGAAGCGGAAGAATTAGTTAGCGATATTTTTTGGAATTATTCAGATTACGGCGTTGCCGTTTCCTCTTTAAAAGACGTCATCGAACTTACCGAACAAAGAAGGCAAACTTACGATTATATCGATGAAAAACTTTTTGAGGGAATAAAAGGGGTTTCTCTTGTAAAAGGATACTTCGATATTGAAAATTCGCAGGATAAAAAGTCGCAGATTATCAAAGATTTAGAAACGCTTAAATTTAACGCGGAAGGTAATATTCAAGTAGGATCGTTAGAACTTATCGAAAGAGAAGTCGACGGTGACGATTGGATAGAGATTTGGCGTAAGCATTACAGACCTATAAACTTCGGCAAAATTACCGTTTGCCCTAAGTGGGTTGATTGTGCAACCGACAATGAAATAGTTTACATCGAATCAAACGCGGCATTCGGTACGGGAGAACACGAAACTACCTCTATGTGTATCAAGTTTTTGGAAAAATACATAGGTAGCGATATGACGGTCGTCGACGTAGGAACGGGCTCCGGTATATTGGGAATTGCGGCGGCGAAATTAGGCGCAAAAAAAGTTATACTTACGGATATCGATCCTGTGGCTGTAAACGCCGCCAAACATAACGTTGAGATCAACAAAGAATCCAACCGCTGTTTTGTCTACAATACAAATCTTCTTGACGGCATTGAAATTAAAGGCGACATTGTAGTAGCAAACATTACCGCAGACGTTTTAAAGATTTTATCAAACGACATCAACAATTATATACTTGACGGCGGTATCATAATTTTAAGCGGAATTTTAAACGATTTAAAGTACGGCGTTATTAAGGTATACGCCAACTTGGGTTTTAGCCTAATAGGGGAAATAACCGTTGGGGAATGGACTGCCGTTAGTATGAAGCGTTAAGTTATGCGTTTCGTAAAAAAAGTTAAAATCACTCATTATATCAAGGAAAATTCGAATTATTATGAAAGCGGTTGTGTTTACGTTAGGCTGTAAAGTCAACGCCTGTGAAAGCGCGTCCCTTATGCAAGGGTTATATGAACTTGGGTATGAAGTTTCGGATAAACTGTCCTATGCGGATCTATATATTTTGAACACTTGCGCCGTTACAAAAGAGGCGGAAAAAAAGTCGAGACAGGCGATTTCGAGAATCAGATCGTTTAATGAAAATGCAAAGATTATCGTTACCGGTTGCGCCTCGCAACGAGACCCCGAAGTCTTTCTTAATAAGGAAGGGGTTTACCTTGTAACGGGTGCGATTAACAAAGATAAGATAATTTCACTGCTGTCCTGCAACGGGATTTTTTTGGAAACGGAAGATAGGTATTACGAAAAATATTTACCTTACGGCCAACTAAAAACAAGGTGTTACGTAAAAGTTGAGGACGGTTGCAATAATTTTTGTTCTTACTGCATTATTCCCTATCTTCGCGGTCGTTGTCGGTCGAGATCTGTTGAGAGTATTAAAAATGAATTAAATAACTTAACCGCTAAAGAAGCAGTCATTACGGGTATAAATCTTTCCGCCTACAATTATAACGGTATGGATTTGGCGGACCTTATCGAAAGTTTACAAAATTACGATTTAAGAATCCGTTTAGGTTCTTTGGAAGAAAGCGTGATTTCGGACAAACTTTTACTTGCGACGCAAAAATTAAAAGACTTCGCACCGCATTTTCACCTTTGTTTGCAATCGGGAAGCAGTAAAGTTCTAAAAGATATGAACAGGCACTACGATAGGAATGAGTTTATGGATTGCATCAAAAAAGTACGTGAAGTTTATCCCGACTGCGCCATAACTACAGATATTATAGTAGGGTTTCCGACTGAAACCGAGAATGATTTTGAAGAAACTTTAAATTTGTGCAAGGAAGTTGATTTTTCGGATATACATTGTTTTGTTTTTTCTCCGCGTGAAGGCACTGTCGCTTATAAATTGCCTAAACTCAGTTCTCAAATTACGGATGAACGGCTTAATAGGCTTATGGAAGTTAAAAGGCAATCTAAGTTAAAGTTTGTCAATAAGTTTATCGGCAGGGAACTTTCGGTACTTATTGAGGAAGAAAAGGACGGATATTTTGAGGGATACACGCAAAACTACATACGTTGCTATATCAAATCACAATCTTTAAGCGGTATTAAAAAAGTTAAGGTTTTACAGCCCTTTAAAGACGGCGCGTTGTGCGAAGTTTTGGATTAGTATTTTGATTAGTGTTTATTACATTTTTTTAAATATTTTTTTAAAATAGGAGTTTTTTATGTGCGATTGTTTATTTTGTAAGTTTTCTAACGGTGAAATTCCCGTTGAAAAGGTTTATGAGGACGGTAACTTTTTTATAATTAGGGACATAAATCCGCAGGCTGTAAATCATTACCTTGTCATACCGAAAAAACACTTTAAATATTTGTCTGAAATGACCGAAGAGGACAGGGCAAATTTAGGCGAAATGCTTGCCGCTATACCCAAACTTGAGAAATTGCTTAAACTGGAAGGCGGATACCGACTCGTTATAAATCAAGGGGATGACGCAGGGCAGACCGTTCCTCATCTTCACGTACATCTTTTGTCCGGGCAAAAAATGGGATGGAATCCCGCCGGTTAAAAACAGATTTCCGTTTTATGGTAATTTTGTTAAAAATATTGTTAAATTCCTTAAATATTGCTTGACATGAAATTTTTTGTCTTGTATAATCTTATTGTTTCTCAAAAATAAGCGTCTTTAGGCAAAGGAGGGGTGAATATGTCCACAATCAGAGTTGGTGAAAACGAATCTTTAGATAACGCATTACGTCGTTTTAAGAGAAAATGCTCACGCGATGGTATTATTGGAGACCTCCGTCGTAAAGAGTGTTATGAAAAACCTGCGGTTCGTCGTAAAAAGAAAGCCGAGGCTGCAAGAAAGAGAAATTCCAAAATGTAATTTTTGAGCGTCTGCTGTATGGCGGACGCGTTTTTTTTGCCTAAGAAGAATTTTGTCGATAGATGTCAAAATACTAATTATTTGGAGGTTTTACCGTGGAAGATTTGAAATTTATCGCAAAAGAAGCAAAAAAGCGCTTAAAAACCGGTTTTTGGGAGGAACACAAAGATAAAATCGGAAGTATTAAAGAAATCGCCAAAACCGAAGGCATAAAAACTTCTAATATCGTTAAATATTACCAAACCACAGTTATTCGCGAAGTTAAATATAAAGCCGACGAAACGGAAAATTTTTACGAAAAAGTTAAATCTATACTTGATAGCGTAGGCGAGGTAAGCGATATAATCAGGCGACTTATCGATACCGATACTTACAACAAACTGCCCTACGACAGAAAACAAAAATACGTTATGGAACTTTCCGAAAAATACCGCGAGGCATTAAAAAGATACAAACGGGAAAAGAAGTTCGACTTCTGACTCATATATTACGCTTCAAAAATAAATATCTGACATTCAACGCAAATTTAACTTGAAAAAATCGGATAAAAGTGTTACAATACTTAAGATGAAAGAATATCTTGAAAAATTAAACAAAGAGCAACTTGAAGCAGCCACGGATACCGAAGGTCCGGTTCTGGTTTTGGCAGGCGCCGGAAGCGGTAAGACTCGTGTGCTTACTTCGAGGATAGCATATATTTTAGATAATTCTCTTTGCTTGCCGTCTCAAATTTTAGCGGTTACTTTTACAAATAAAGCCGCTAACGAGATGCGTGAAAGGGTTATCGGATTTGTCGGCGAAGAGGCAGGCGCTATGTGGATTTCAACTATACATAGCATGTGCCTCAGAATTTTGCGTGCTTCCGTAGGCCGTCTTGACGGGTACGAGAAAAACTTTTCCGTATACGGCGAGGCAGAGACGGAAAGAATTATCAAAAAAATTATAGCAGATTTGGGGTTGGAAGGAGAAAACCTTTTAAAAGAGGCAAAATTTCATATTTCATACGCAAAAACCGCAGACATTTCGCCGGATAGGTATTTAATCGAAGGAAAGGGAAAAAATCTTTCCTCTTACGTATCCGTGTACAAGCGTTACGAAGAAGTTTTAAAAAGCAGTAACGCTATGGATTTTGACGATTTAATTTTAAAAACATATCATTTACTTGACGAGGACGATGAAGTAAGAAACTATTACGCAAGTAAATTTCACTACATCTTAATCGATGAATTTCAAGACACGAACTACATTCAGTATAAAATAGCAAAATTGCTTTGCTCGGTACATAATAACATTTTTGCCGTTGGGGACGACGACCAGTCAATATACGGATGGCGTGGCGCAGAAATTAAAAATATCCTTGATTTTAACAAGGATTTTAAAGACGCAAAAGTTTACAAACTGCAACAAAATTACCGTTCTACCAAAAAGATACTCGATTTGGCGAATACCGTAATCAAAAAAAATACCGTAAGAAGCAGCAAATCGCTTTGGACGGATAACGACGACGGCGTTAAGGTGGAATATTTTTGCGGAGACGAAGAATCCAACGAAGCCCGTTACGCAGTTGAACAGATTAAAGCATTACACTCACGCGGGGCAAAATACAGCGATTTTGCAATTTTAATGAGAGTCAACGCCTTATCGCGCTCATACGAACAAGAATTACTGCGCAATAATATTCCGTTTAAAGTTTTCGGCGGTTTTAAATTCTTTGAACGTAAAGAAATCAAAGATTTGACCGCTTATTTGAGAATTTTGGAAAACCCTTTGGATAACGACGCGCTTTTAAGAATCATAAATACTCCAAGGCGCGGTATAGGGGATAAAACCATTAACGAATTGGTCCGTTACGCCGAAAGTCAGGGTATATCTGTTTTCGACGCACTTTGCTGTATCGGGGAACTAAACCTTTCACAAAGCGCCAAAGTAAGACTAGACATATTCAGACAACTGCTGTTCGACTTAAACGTTATGAGCGGTACCAAAGGCATTTTGGATTTGGTTAAAGAGGTTATAACGCGCACTGAGTTTTTGAAGCAGTTTGAAGAAGAAACCGATGAAAATATTTCCAAACGTATGAACGTGGACGAATTTTTGAATTCCGTTCAGGAATTCGGAAAATTCAATAAAACGGCGACCTTATCGGATTATTTGGGTTCAATCGCCCTATACAGCGACATAGATGAAGCGGACGCAACAGAATACGTTACGCTTGCGACCATTCACGCCGTCAAGGGCTTGGAATTCAATACCGTATTCATTGTAGGTTGCGATGAAACTATTTTTCCGATATCACGCGCGGTTGGCAGTCCTGCCGATATGGAAGAGGAACGCAGACTTATGTACGTTGCCATTACCCGAGCGGAAAAAAGGCTTTATATTACGCGTGCTAACAGCAGATATATTTACGGAAACAGACAGTTTACTACAAGATCCCGTTTTGTTACGGACGTTGCGGATAAACTCGGTATAGATCCCGTTTCGGACAGAAAGCAAAGGTTTACAAGCGATCCGTTTAGCGAAAATTATCAATCGGGAACGCAAAAAAGAAGTTTTGCGGAAAAGAATTCCTACTATAACTCGACAGAATACGAATTCGGGTATTCTTCTGACGAACCGTCTTCGGCGGGAATGCCGAATTACGTTAAAACTTTTGCCAGAACTCAACATGCGTCGGACGCAAAAAAACAGTTTAACACTTCTCAGTATTATACGGGAAGAAGCGTTTTGCATAAAAAATTCGGTTTGGGGAAGATTCTCGAGGTAAAACCAAACGGTTCGTCTACCGTGATTGTGGTTGCTTTCCAAAAAGTAGGCGTAAAATCGCTTGCGGTGAATCTTGCCCCCATAGAATTGTTGTAACCATTGTTAATTTGCGAGGTTTTTTATGGATAGAATGAGAGAACTTGTCGATTTGCTTAACAGATACGGCTATGAATATTACGTATTGGATAATCCTACCGTTTCAGACGGCGAATACGATAGACTTTATGACGAATTGAAAAGGCTTGAAAAAGATTCAGGTGTGATTTTACCGGATTCTCCTACGCACAGAATCGGAGGCGAACCTATTTCTTCCTTCCAAAAGCATCGCCATATCGAAAGGCTGTACAGCCTTGACAAAGCCGTTACAAACGAACAATTAGCGTCATTTACGGATAAAATTTTAAAAAGCGAAAACCCCGATACAAAATACACCGTTGAATACAAATTTGACGGTTTAACCATGTGTTTGACTTATGAAAACGGATATTTTCAACGTGCTACCACAAGGGGAAACGGCGAGGTCGGGGAGGACGTTACCGCGCAGGTTAAAACCATAAAGACCTTTCCTTTATCGATACCGTACAAAGGACGGCTTGAAGCAAAAGGGGAAGCGGTTATCAGGCTTTCGGTGCTTCGTGAATATAACAAAACGGCGACGGAAGTGCTTAAAAACGCAAGAAACGCGGTTGCCGGCGCGATTAGAAATTTAGACCCGAAAGTTACCGAAAAAAGAAAACCGGAAATTTATTTTTACGACGTAAACTATATCGAGGACGGCTCGATACGTTCTCAACAGCAGGCGGTTAAGTTTTTGAAAGAAAACGGTTTCAAGGTCTTTGATTATTTACGCGTTTGCTCTAATTTGGATGAAATTTGGGATGCCGTTTCGGAGATAGAAGTTAACAGAAAAAAACTTGACGTTTTAACCGACGGCGTAGTCATAAAAGTAGACGACTATAATGTAAGGGAAGAACTCGGAAGTACCGAAAAATTCCCGAGATGGGCAATAGCCTTTAAGTTTGAAGCGGAAGAAGTTACCACTATGCTTGAAAAAGTATCTTGGCAGGTAGGACGTACGGGTAAACTTACACCGCTTGGACATTTAACTCCCGTTGATTTATGCGGAGTAACGGTAAAAAAAGCAACACTTAATAATTACGGCGATATTTTGCGTAAAAACATTAAAGTGCCTTGCCGTGTTTTAGTCAGAAGAAGCAATGAAGTAATACCCGAAATTTTAGGTTCAACGGAAATTTTCGATAACAGTAAATTGCCTGAAAAACCTACGGTTTGCCCTTACTGTAAAACAACGTTAGAAGAAGTCGGCGCAAATATTTTTTGTCCCAATTTGGACTGTAAACCGAGGGTTATAGGACTCATTGCAAACTTTGCTTCCAAAGACGCCATGAACATAGAAGGGGTGTCAGAAATGACCGCTTCGCTATTGTACGACAGTTTCAACGTAAGGCGGTGTTCGGACCTTTATAAACTCGATTATCTATCTGTGTATTCACTCGAAGGATTCAAGGAAAAACGCACCGCCAACTTTATAAATTCGGTTGAAAAATCCAAACATTGTCCGCTTGCGAATTTTATCTATGCGTTGTCAATTGACGGAATAGGTAAAAAGACGGCGAAAGATTTGGCAAAAAGGTTCAAATCATTGGAAAATTTACGCAACGCAACCTTGTTAGACTTGATTTCGATGGACGAAATAGGCGAGGTCCTTGCCTACAACGTTACGGAATTTTTTGCAAACAAAGATAATTGCGACGAAGTAAACAGACTTCTCGAATTAGGCCTAACGCCCTATTACGAGGACGAAACCAAAGGCGATACTTTTATCGGTAAAAGGATAGTTTTGACGGGTACTTTAACCGATTTTAAGCGTAGCGAAGCGCAGAAAATTATCGAAAGTTTGGGCGGAAGCGTTTCTTCTTCCGTTTCAAAACTTACCGATTTTGTGGTTGCCGGCAGGGACGCAGGAAGTAAATTAGACAAGGCAAAAGCGCTCAATATACCTGTAATTGACGAAGAAGAGTTCAAAAAGTTGTTCTTAGGCCGTTAAAGGTTTAAAAAATCACTTGATTATTTAACTTTAATGTGTTAATATATATAAGTTACCGAAAGGGGTGTCGATATATGCAAAGTATGACGGGATACGGCAAAGCGGAATACAATAAGGACGGCATAACGTTACTTATCGAAATCCGCACCGTTAACAACAGATTTTTAGATATAGTTCCCAAATATCCTCGCGTATTTTTAAAATACGACGATTTGATAAGGAAAACCATTTCCGTAAAAGTGGCAAGGGGAAGACTGGAACTGTTCGTAACATTAAAGGATATCAGAGAACAAGGTAAAACGTATATCGTCGATTCCGGTTTGGCAAAAGGATATTACGACGCTTATCTTTCTTTGAAGAAACAGTTTCCCGATCTTACGGACGATTTGACGCTTACTAACTTTTTGCGTATACCCGACATTGTAACCCAAGGGGTTGAAACGGACGACAGTATTTATGAGCAGATTTTAGTGGAAACACTTGAAAACGCACTCGTTAATCTTAACGCCATGAGGAAGACCGAGGGCGATAAGTTGAAAACAGACCTTTTGTCGCGTATCGATACGGTTGAAACTTTGCTGAAAAATATCGAGGTACGCGCTCCGCTTATCAGCAAAGAGTATGCCGAAAAACTTTCCGAAAGAATAACCGACGCTTTAAAAGACGTTAAATATGACGAAGCAAGGCTTTTGCAGGAAGTCGCTATTTTTGCCGATAAAAGCAACATAGACGAGGAAATTACCCGTCTAAAGTCGCACATTTCACAGTTTAGAACCATAGTTAACGGTGAAAATGCCGGCAGAAAACTCGATTTCCTTGTGCAGGAATTTAACCGAGAAACCAATACCATTTGTTCAAAATCTAACGACGTCGAACTTACGGATAACGCACTCAAGTTAAAGTGTGAAATCGAGAAGATAAGAGAACAAATCCAAAACATAGAGTAGTCTTTTTGCAAAAAGAGTTTTAACTTTAAAAATAATTCGGAGGATGATTATATATGATACATGAACCGCCTATTGATACTCTTGCCGAAAAAATCGGTTCTAAGTACGCTTTATGCGTAGTTGCAAGCAAACGTGCCCGTCAAATATTGGACGGCGCTTTGGTTAACGGCACGAAAGAGAACGCCGAGGACGAAAAACCTTTATCGCTTGCATCGGAAGAAATTTACGAAGGTAAGGTTACGGCAACAAAATATTAAGGCTTTGCCTTGTTTTTTCATGTTCATGGCTTTTGCTATGAGCATGTTTTTTCATAATCAAACACCATGGTAGCACAGGTAATCGTTGACATTGCGCATAGTGAAGTCGACAAAATTTTCGACTATTTTTGCACGCAGGAAGTAAAACCCGGGTGCCGCGTCGTCGTGCCTTTCGGGAACATAAAAATCGAAGGTTTCGTTATAGGCGTAAAAGAAAAAACCGATTACCAAAAACAACTAAAACCTGTTTTAAGGGTTATGGACGAAGTGCCTGCCATTACCGAAGAAAATCTTTCTCTTATGCGGTTTATGTGCGATAAGTATCACATTCCGTGTGCTTTGGCGCTAAGGCAGTTTTTACCTGCGGAAATGCGTAAGGGCAAGGTAAGAGAAAAATTGGTTAAAGTTGCCAAACTTAACCCTGAAATCCCCGTTTTAGACATGCTTTCATCCATAAAAAAGAATGCTAAAGCGCAGATCGGCGCGATAAATTATTTGTCCGACGGTAAGGTCGCAAAAATTGCCGACCTAAACAAAGATTACGGTAATGCGGCGATTACAAAACTTGTTTCATGCAACTATATTTTGACGGAAGAAGTCAGGTTTAATCGCTCGCCTTACGGTTCGGTTACTGGCGAACATAAAGACGTCGAACTTGTAAAAGAACAGATAGATACCATTCATTCCGTATTGACGACCGATAAAACGGTTACGCTTTTGTACGGCGTTACCGGAAGCGGAAAGACGGAAGTCTATTTAAGGCTTATAAAAAAGACGTTGGACGAAGGTAAAACCGCTATAATGCTTGTGCCTGAAATTTCTTTGACACCGCAAATGCTGACTCAACTTAGGGCAACTTTTAAAGACACTGCCGCAATACTGCACAGCGGACTCAGCGCAGGTGAAAAATTCGACGAGTGGTGGAGGTTAAGGGCAGGCGAGGCCAAAGTTGCGGTCGGCGCAAGAAGCGCTATTTTCGCTCCACTTGAAAACCTCGGCTTAATTATTATCGACGAAGAGCACGACGGAAGTTACGTAAGCGACTCAAGCCCCCGTTACGATACGAAGGACATTGCGGAATTTCGTGCAAAATATAATGGTTGCAAATTGGTTTTGGGAAGCGCAACGCCGTCGGTTACTACCTATCTTAAAGCAAAATCGGGCGAATATAATCTTGCTGTAATGCCTGAAAGAATTAACAAAAAACCGCTTCCCGAAATGATTATCGCAGATATGCGAAAGGAAGTCCGCCGAGGAAACAACAGCGCTTTTTCAAGCGTTTTGCAGGAAGAACTTAAAAAGTGCGTTGAAAGCGGTAGTCAAGCAATTATCTTTTTAAACAGAAGAGGGTATTCGCAAATGGTGGTTTGCCGTGAATGCGGTTACGTTGCTAAATGTGAAAACTGCGACATTGCGCTTAATTACCATTCTGTCGGAAATCATTTAAAGTGTCACTATTGCGGTGCGACCTATAAAATGCTTACAGCCTGTCCCGAATGCGGAAGCGTGCATATAAATTACGTCGGCACAGGCACGCAAAAAGTGGTAAACGACTTAAAGGCGTTGTTTCCGAACGAAAAAATACTCAGAATGGATAATGATACGACTTCTACAAAAGAAGGACATTATAAAATTCTTTCCGCATTCGGAAGGCACGAGGCAAGTATACTTGTCGGTACGCAAATGATTGCTAAAGGACATGACTTTCCGTCGGTTACCTTAGTCGGAATTTTAGACGCCGATATGAGTTTGCTTTTTGCTGATTACAGAAGCGGAGAAAGGACCTTTCAGCTTATAACTCAGGTTGCCGGAAGAAGCGGCCGCGCGGACGAAAAAGGCGTGGTTGTTTTGCAGACCTATCAGCCTGATAACCCGATATTGAAATTTGCCACGACTTACGATTATAAAGGCTTTTTTGAAAGAGAAAATTCTTTAAGAAGGGTTACTTGCTATCCGCCTTATTCCACGATTTTGCGTGTAATGATAGAAAGCGAAGAGGACGAAAACGCCCTTACCACTTTAAAAAGCGTTAACGATAAGTTGATTGAATTATTTAATAAAAACCGTGATGAATTTTTGTTCTACAACAAGATGAAGTCGCCTATAAAAAGACTTAAAAACAAGTACCGTTATCAGGTACTTATGAGAATACGTGAAGGCAATGACCGACTGATAGATGAAATTTACAAACTTGCGTTGCCTGAAACTACTTCTAAAACTTTGGTATACATAGAAATCAATCCGTCAAATTTAAGTTAGGTGATAATATGGCTATAAGAAACATTATACAGGTCGGCGATCCGACGTTAAGAAAAAAATCTTTTGAAGTTACCGATTTCGGTAAAAAGACGGCGCAACTTCTCGATGATATGAAGGACACGTTATATAAGGCAAACGGAGCAGGACTTGCCGCAGTACAGGTAGGCATTTTAAGAAGAATGTTCGTTGTTTCGGTTGAAGAAGGGTATTTTGAATTCATAAACCCCGTTATTATAAAAACTTCCGGTAAACAAGTGGGTTCGGAAGGTTGTCTTTCCGTACAGCATAAATACGGCGAAGTGGAAAGACCAAATAAGGTTATTATTAAGGCGCAAGATAGAAACGGAAAGGAATTCACCCTTACCGCTACGGAATTTTTTGCTCGGGCAATTTGCCACGAATACGACCATTTAGACGGAATACTGTATATAGATAAAGCGACTAAATTGGAGGTAGCCGATTGAAAATCGTATTTTTAGGTACCCCTTCATTCGCGGTACCTTCTTTAAATGCGCTTATTGCTTCCCGACACGAAGTTTTGGCTGTTGTTTGCCAACCCGATAAAAAGGTCGGCAGAGAGCAAAAAGTAGTCTTTTCACCCGTCAAAGAATTGGCTTTAAAAAAGGGAATTAAAGTTTTACAGTACGAAAAAATCCGCCGCGACGGCGTAGAAGAATTAAGATCGCTTGGTGCGGACTTGATGGTAAGTTGCGCATACGGGCAGATTTTATCGCAGGAAATTATTGATATTGCGCCACACGGAATAATAAACGTTCACGGGTCTTTGCTTCCCAAATATCGCGGAGCCGCCCCCATTCAGCAGGCTGTAATCGACGGTGAAACGGAAACTGGTATTACCATTATGCAAACCGACGTCGGCATAGATTCCGGCGATATTTTATCGGTTGTAAAAACGCCCATTTACGAAAAGGAAACCGCAGGGGAACTTTTTGACAGGCTTTCCTTGTTGGGTGCGGACCTTTTATTGGAAACCATAGATAAAATCGAAAATGGTACAATTAAACCCGTTAAACAGGACGAAAATAAAGCAACCCACGTTTCCATGATAAAAAAGCAAGACGGGTTAATCGATTGGAACAATACCGCAACCCAAATTTTTAATAAAGTACGCGGTATGAACCCTTGGCCCGTTGCATTTACTTATATAAACGGCAAACTGCTGAAATTTTTCGATTGCGAAGTTTTTGGCTGTAATTTCGAAGATAACGCCGTATGCGGAGAAATCGTAAAATGCGACTATAACTTCGGTATAATCGTAAAATGCGGTAAAGGGTATTTAAAACTTAACAGGCTTCAGGAAGAAGGCGGTAAACAACTTTCCGCAAATGACTTCGTTTCAGGCAGAAAATTAAGCGTGGGCTCTATTTTGCAATGATAATTTTATTTTACGATTGCTACAGAATTTTAAGCGAAGTCTACAAGAACGGGGCTTATTTAAAACAAGCAATTTCCGGCGTTGAGATAGAGGAATTAAATCGTGCCAAAACTACGAAAATTTGTTACGGGGTTTTGGATAAAGATATCGAATTATCCTATTACCTTTCAAAACTTTGCCAAAAGTCTCCTAAACCCTCCATTAAAATTCTGTTAAAAATAGCGATTTACAACATTAAATACCTTAACAAAAAGCCGTACGCCGTAATTGACGCTACCGTTGAACTTGCCAAAAAATTGGGTAAGGGCGGAAATGCTGGATTTATTAACGCGGTTTTACGCAAATTTACCGCCGCCGAAATATCTATGCCCAAAGACAAAAGGCAGTTTTTGTCTGTCAAATATTCCTATCCCGTATTTGCAGTAGACAAACTCATTTTGGATTACGGCGATGAGGCGGAAAAAATAATGGCGTACGACAGCGAAAATTCTTTTGTAAGGTTTAAACGCTTATTTGACGGTGAAACTTACCTGAAAGAGAGGGGTTATACATACGATAAAACCCCTTTTGACAATCTTTATTCCGTACAGGGAATGAAACTTGGCGGCGATTTTTATAGCGGAATTTACACCTTTCAGTCTATAGGCTCGGTGGCAATTTGCGATGCGGTTGCGGAAACCGGCGATATTTTGGACGCTTGTTCAGCTCCTGGCGGAAAGTCCGTGCTTTTAGCCGAAAAGGCAAAATCGGTTACCTCGTGCGAAATACACGAGCACAGGCTTGAATTAGTTAAAAGTTACGCTAAAAGAATGGGCGTCAATTTGACGACCGTTTTAGGCGATTCTTCTGTTTTTAACGGTGATTTTAAAAATCGTTTCGACGCAGTGCTTTGCGACGTGCCGTGCAGCGGTTACGGCACTTTAAAAAACAATCCCGATATAAAACTTAAAAATATTGATTTCGACGAACTTAATTCATTACAGTTTTCGATACTCGATAACTGTTCCCAATACGTTAAAAAAGGCGGTTCTTTATATTATTCCACTTGCTCGATCT
The DNA here is from genome assembly GCA_945638575.1 of uncultured Clostridia bacterium. Lineage (GTDB taxonomy): Bacteria > Bacillota > Clostridia > Christensenellales > Borkfalkiaceae > UBA4636. The sequence continues at coordinate 43,266 of CALZDP010000002.1, forward strand.
TTAGGGATGAAAACGATAGAATAATAGAAAGGTTTTTAAAAAAGCACAGTGATTTTAAGGTCGAAATTTTAGTTAGTCCGTTACAAAATATTTCCACAGAATACGGACTGCAATTTTTACCGCACATATCTTACGGCGCAGGATTTTATATATGCAAACTGAAAAGATGATTTTAGCCGATTTGGTATCGGAAAACTTAAAAAATCTAATCGAAAAATACGGGGAAAAAAGTTTTCGCGCCGGACAGATTTTCCGCAATATTCATAACGGAAAAGCGATTTCCGAAATGACGGATATTTCAAGCGGTTTAAAAGAAAAACTTTTACTTGACTACCACGATACCGCTATCGAAATTATTAAAACGCTGACGTCAAAAGACGGTACGCAAAAATACCTTTTTAAACTTCACGACGGCAACGTCATCGAAGGCGTTTTAATGAATTACAAGTACGGCAATACCTTATGCGTTTCCACGCAAGTCGGTTGCAGAATGGGTTGTGCTTTTTGCGCCTCTACTTTAGGGGGACTTATAAGGAACCTTAGTTCGGGGGAAATTTTATCCGAAATCACGACTGTAAACCGTTTGATAGGCGGAAACATTACCAAACGACAAATTACCAACGTGGTTTTGATGGGAAGCGGAGAGCCGCTGGATAACTACGATAACGTTATAGGTTTTTTAAAACTGTTATCCGATAAAAACGGCATCAATATAAGCCCCAGAAACGTAAGTTTATCTACTTGCGGATTAGTGCCTAAAATGTATGATTTGGCTAACGTCGGTCTGCCGGTAAACTTAACCCTTTCGCTTCATTCGCCCTTTGACGAAGAAAGACGGAAGATAATGCCCGTTGCCAACGCCTACACGATTTCTGAAATTATAAAAGCGCTTGATAATTATTTTGATAAAACGGGCAGAAGGTATTATTTGGAATATTCTTTAATCGCAGGCGTAAACGATACCGACCGTTGCGCTTTGGAATTAAGTAAGTTATTTAAGGGGAAGCCCTGTCATATAAACCTTATAAGATTAAATTCCGTAAAAGAAAAAAATCTTTTGGGTACTACCGATAAAAAGGCTAACGAATTTATGAAAAAACTAACAAGTTACGGGCTTTCCGTAACTTTACGCAGGCGTATGGGCGATGATATCGACGGCGCTTGCGGTCAATTAAGAAGAAGATATATCGAAGGAGATAACGCCGATTAACGGAATAATTATAAAAAGTCATTCAAAAGAATTTACCGTTTTAGCCGAAGGCAAAGAATACATTTTGCCGGCGAAAGGAAACCTTAAACTTAAAGATAAAAAACTTATCGTCGGCGATAAAGTGGCTTTTGATAAGGGTATAATTACCGAAATCAAAGACAGAACGGTTTGCATAGGGCGTCCTCGCGTGGCGAACGTGGACGTTGTAAACATAGTTATTGCCAAAACACCCGAACCCGATTATTATCTTATCGATAAAATGATAATTCAATGCGTAAAACTCGGCATAACGGTATACATAACGGTAAACAAATGCGATGAAGATTTGCAAACTTTCGATTACGTAATAAAAAATTATGCCCACGCGGTTGACGGTGTATTTTCGGTGAGTGCAAAAACGGGCAAGGGCATAAATGAACTTGTTTCGGCGCTTAGCGGTAAACTGTGTTGTTTATCCGGTCAATCGGCAGTCGGTAAAACTTCCATTTGTAACGCCATATTCGGCAAAAACGAGGCGGTAAACACGGTAAGCGAAAAAACAGACCGAGGCAGACATACGACTACTTCAAGGGTTATCCATTACGACGACAGACTTTTAGTAATAGATACGCCGGGGTTTTCTGCCTACGAACTTAACGACGTCGATAGTTACTCGCTTATGAATTACTATAAAGACTTTGCAAACTATAACGGAAAATGTTATTACGTCGGCTGTATGCACGTTAATGAGCCCGATTGTTTGGTTAAAAACGCCGTTGAAAGCGGAAAAATATCCGTCGACAGATATAACCGCTACATCTCTATTTATAAGGAAATAAAGGAATATGAAAAACGAAAATATTAAAATTGCTCCGTCAATACTTTCCGCCGATTTTTCTAAAATGGGTAGCGAAGTCGAAAGTCTTGAGTTAAGCGGTGCGGATATGATTCATTGCGACGTAATGGACGGGGTTTTCGTTCCCAACATAACCTTTGGCATAAAAATGGTTGCGGATATCAGAAAACACACTACGCTTCCGCTCGATTGTCATCTTATGATAGTTAACCCGGAAAAGTATGTGGAAAAGTTTGCCGAAGCAGGGGCGGACTACATTACGGTGCATTACGAAGCCTGCAAGGAAAACACTTTAGCCGTTCTTAACCTTATTAAAAAGCAAAAGGTAAAATGCGGTGTAGTAATAAATCCCGATACCGACCCTAGGGTTATCAAAGATTTAATACCGCATTGCGATATTGTTCTTATTATGAGCGTTTTTCCCGGATTTGGCGGTCAATCGTTCATCGAAAGCACACTTAACAGCATTAGTTGCGTTAAAAAAATCGTTGACGAAAACAATCTTGATACTCTTATCGAAGTAGACGGCGGAATAAACGAAGCAACGGTTAAGTTCGCAAAAGAAGCGGGCGCAAACGTTGTCGTTGCAGGTAACGCTGTTTTTAAAGCAAAGGATAGAAAAGATATTATAGCGCGCTTGAGAACTTTATAGAGTAAAAGTAATACTAAAGAAAAAGCAACTTCCCGTGTTTAGGGGAAGTTGCTTTTTAAAAAATGAAATTTAAAAAATAAAAAAGGCCACATAACAATGTGACCGTAAACCGCTTAAGCCCTTTCAACGTCTTTGCCACTCTTTAGGCAACGGGTACAAACGTATTCAGAGGATACAACGCCATTTTTAACGATTTTAACCTTCTGAACGTTTGCATTGTAGGAGCGTGGTGTTTTGCGGTTACTGTGGCTGACTAAGTTGCCGCCAAGTTTACCTTTACCGCATACGCTGCAAACTCTTGACATATTAACACCTCCAACACGTTTTTAGAATTCAGCTTAATAAATATAGCATTATTGAAAACAAAAATCAACTTTTTTAATGGACTTTTTTAATATATTTATATTTTTTTTGTGTAATTAGGCTATAATCGAACCCTTTTAGGGCAAATAACTAAAAATCATTTAAAATTTGTTGCAATTAAAAGTGATTTGTTGTAAAATTAACTTACATTAAGGAGTTTTATCTATGTCTGTAAGTACTACTAACATATACGGTCAAATTTTAATATCTGACGAGGCAATCGCCAAAATTGCTTACCATGCTGCTTTAGACTGTTATGGCATAGTTGAACTCGTGACAAAAGGAGTAAAAGATTCCGTTAACGGTTTATTCTCAAAAGGGCAGAAGGTAAACGGTACCTCTGTAGTTACCAAGGGCGATAAGATTAACATCGATATGTGCGTAATCATTAAATTCGGCGTTTCCTTATCTGCCGTCGCGGAAACTTTAAAACTTTCGGTTAAATACAATGTTGAAAAGTTCACGGGCATGGTTGTTGATTCCGTTAACGTCAACATTGTAGGGGTAAAATTATAAAACCACTGTTTCGGTTATTACGCTTTTTTATCGTTAAGATATAAATTATACCCTAATTATTTACTATATTTTGAAGGATTTTTATGTTGAAAACTATAAACGGCGCTATGTTTGGCAAAATGGTTGTCAATGCGTCAAAATTACTTGATGTTAACAGGTCGAAAATCGACGCTTTAAACGTTTTCCCCGTACCCGACGGCGACACCGGTACCAATATGTGCGCAACTTTAGGTTCAGCCGTAAAGGAACTTATGTCCTGTCATACAAACCGTATGTGCGATATTTGCGATACAGTTTCACGTGCGGCGTTAAGGGGCGCAAGAGGGAATTCCGGCGTTATAACTTCTCAAATCGTTAAAGGGCTTTGCAAAAGTTTCCGTGAACTTGAAGAAATCACCGTAAAAGACTTTGCTAAGGCTATGAAGACGGCTACCGATACTGCTTACGCCGCGGTCAATAAGCCCAAAGAAGGTACGATTTTAACCGTTTGCAGACTAATGAGCGTTAACGCCGCTTCACAAAAAACTAAAGACTTTTTGGTTTTCTTCGATAACGTTATAGAAGCCGGCGAAGTTGCGCTTGCTTCTACACCCGATCTTCTGCCCGTCCTTAAAAAAGCGGGCGTTGTAGACTCCGGCGGTATGGGGCTTTTAACCATATTCAAAGGTATGCTTACCGCACTAAAAGGGGAAGAGATTGTTGACGCCGGTGAGGACAGCGTTGTTGAAGAAATAGTCAAAAGCGATGACCATATTCAACCCGACTTGACAAATTTAAGCAGTATACAGTATGCTTACTGCACAGAATTTTTCATTATAAACCTTAAAAAGAAAACAACTTTAGCGGATATTGACAGGTTAAGCGAAACTTTAAACAATATCGGCGACAGTGTAATTTGCGTAGGGGATTTGGAACTTGTTAAAGTACACGTTCATACAAATTCACCGGGCGTTGCTTTAACAAAAGCCCTTCAGTTAGGCGAACTTGACAAAGTTAAGATTGAAAATATGCTTGAGCAGAACCGCGCTTTGCAACGCCAATATGAGGCGGAAAGGAAGCCTATCGGGTTGATTTCCGTTGCACAGGGCGAGGGTCTTGCCGCTATGTTTAAAGAACTTAATTGCGACAGGGTTATCGAAGGCGGTCAAACTATGAATCCGAGCGCAAGCGATATAGCCGACGCTATTTTGCAGGTTAACGCAGGCACGATATTCGTTTTCCCCAACAACAAAAACATCATCTTAGCAGCCGAACAAAGTAAATCTTTGGTAGAGGGCAGAAAAATTATTGTAGTTCCCACTAAAAATATTCCGCAAGGTCTTGCCGCGGCAATGGCGTATGATCCCGAAGCGCCTGCGGACGAAAACCTTATGAATATGCTGCACGCCATAGACAACGTTTCGGACGGGCAGGTTACTTACGCCGTAAGAAACACCAACGTCGGCGGTTTTAGTCTTAAAAAAGGCGATTTTATCGGACTTAACAGTAAGCGTATTCTATCTAAAGGCACTACTATCAACGGCGCTACGATGAAACTTATCGAAAAATTGAAAGATAAGAACCATTCGCTTATAAATATCTACTACGGCATAGACGTTAAAGAACAGGAAGCCATGATGCTGAAAAACGAAGTTGAAGAGGCTTATCCCGATTGCGACGTAGAGTGTTATTACGGCGGTCAATCTGTGTATTACTACATTTTGTCTTTGGAATAAAATTTACGGGAAAAACTTAATCGGTTTTTCCCTTTTTCGTTATGGAACTTCGTTATATTAAAGGATTATCTGAAAAAAGAATAGCCGATTTGAATTCTATGGGAATTTTCAGCGCAGAAGATCTTCTGCGCCATTTTCCGCGCAATTATTTGGATATGCGAAAGGCCGTTAGTCTTAATGAAGTTCAAAGCAACGATTTTGCCTTGCTAAAAGCAACGATTATAGCAATCCCAAACTACGCACCTCAGCGCGGTAAATTTTCTTTTTTTAAAATTTCGTGCATTTCGGACGGAGAGTTTTTTAACATAATTTGGTTTAATCAACCGTATATTCGCGCTAAACTTAAAGAAGGCGAAACCTATCTTTTTTACGGAAGATTAAGAAACAGATACGGCGTAATATCCATGTCTAACCCCACTTTTGAGGTTTATGACGAAAATTTGAGCCTTAAAGGTATAGTTCCGGTATATTCTTTAAAGGGTAATCTTACCCAAAAAGTAATGCGTTCCGTAATAGCAGACGCTTTAAATAAGGTTAGTTTTACAAGTTTGATTTCGGAAAGAGATCAAGCGGTTTACCAACTGCAAGATTTATCAAAGGCTTATCGTACCGTCCATAATCCGGAATCTTTTGAAGCCTTGCATATGGCAGCCGACAGAATCGCTACAGAGGAATACTATATACTGATATCCGCATTCAAATTTATTAAAGGCGACAGGCAGGAAACGAGGCTATACAGGTATACCGTTACCGCAAGCGAACTTAAAGATTTTACCGAAAGATTCGATTTTGAATTTACAAACGGTCAAAAATCCGCCGTAAACGAGATTTACGCCGATTTGAAAAAACCTATCGTTATGAACAGACTTTTGCAGGGGGACGTAGGTTCGGGCAAAACGGCGGTTTCGATATGCGCCATTTTTATGGCGGTAAAAAGCGGTTATCAAGCAGTAATGCTTGCGCCGACGGAAGTTTTGGCGAAGCAAAATTATTCGATTATTAAACGATTTTTGCCCGAATTTAAAGTCGGATTTTTAAGCGGTTCGCTTACCGCAAAAGAAAAAGATAAGGTAAAAGCCCTTATAAAAAGCGGTGAATACCGCATAGTCGTCGGTACGCACGCTATTTTGGAAAAAGACGTTGTTTTTGACAATCTAAGCATTTGCGTGTGTGACGAACAGCAACGTTTCGGTGTAGCGCAAAGAAACAACTTGATTTCAAAGGGTATTAAACCGGATGTACTTATTATGAGTGCAACGCCTATACCGCGCACCCTTTCGTTGATATTTTACGGTGATTTGGATATTTCTACCATATCCGACAAACCCGTTGCGCGTGCGGAAATAAAGACCTACGTCGTGCCTAAAAGTAAATACGAAGGTATGCTTAAATTTATTGACGGCGAAATCGAAAAGGGGCACAGGGGCTACTTCGTTTGTCCCAAGATAGACGGCGATGAAGAAGGTTCTGTTTTATCGGTTACGGAACTATACGAAGAACTTTGTCAAAAATTACCCAACCGCAAATTTGAACTTTTACACGGAAGAATGAAAGACAGTCAAAAGTCTGAAATAATGGATGATTTTAAGTCCGGCAAAATTGACGCAATAGTATCGACTACCGTTATAGAAGTAGGCATAGATGTGCCGAACGCCACCGTAATGTGTATTTTCGGGGCAGACAGATTCGGCTTGTCGCAACTTCACCAACTGCGCGGTCGTGTAGGCAGGTCGGATTTGGAAAGTTATTGTTTTTTACTTTCCGACAGCGAAGCGGAAACAGCGATTACAAGACTTTCTGCGCTAAAGAACAATTCGGATGGCTTTAAAATTTCCGAAATCGATTATACCGAACGTGGCGGTGGGGACTTTTTGGGAACTCGCCAAAGCGGAAAATTGATGACGGATCTTGGCAGTTTGCGATATGAAACCGCAGCGATTTTTTTAGCTAAAAAACTTTCGGACGAAGCATTTTCTCACGGGGATTCCTTACTTAATCTTAAACAAATTGCTTTGGAAAAGTATGAAAAACTTAAAGACGTTGCGTTAAATTAGCATATTTAAAATGTTTATTTAAAATATTTTTTGAAAGCGCTATTTATATTGAAAAAACACAAGTGAAATTCTTGTGTTTTTTTGTTAAGAATATTATAATAGTATAGCAAAAACTTGAGGACTAAAGCCGATTTACGGATATTTAAGATGAAGAAGCATACAGTAAAAGAATTATTGGTCGATTACGCTATAAGTTTGTTGGCGGGGCTTTTAACCGCTTTCGGGCTACATTATTTTTCACAGCATAACGGCTTTGTTCCGGGCGGAATAAGCGGACTTGCTTTTATATTATCTTGGTATACACCGCTAAAAATCAACGCAGGTTATTATATATTTCTTTTGAATTTACCGCTTTTCATATTGATTTCGATATTCGTAGAAAAAAGACTCGGTTTAAACCTTGCTTTTTATATAATCGTGCAGTCTTTAGCGCTTGTTTTATTTGAAAAGGTTTTGCCGAATACCTACTATGAAGCGTCAAACGGGAATTTGATTTTTGCCTGTATAGGTTCCGGCACGATAACTGGGCTTGGCTACGGTATTCAAATTAGACATAACGGTTCTTCCGGCGGTACATACTCCATTTCCGCACTTATAAAGCATTGGCATCCCGCATCAAGTATTGCTTGGTTATCCTTCGTAATGGATTGCAGCGTAGTTTTCTTGGTATTCTTTTTGGGTGATTTTAATATTGAATCGACGGTTGCTACCATTGTTAACTTATTTATAGCAAACTTTGTAGTCGACTACTGCTTGCAAGGTTCAAAAGAGGGGTATAAGTTTGAGATTATTACAGATAATCCCGAAGACATTTCAACCGAAATTATGACCACTCTTCAACACGGCGTTACGGAACTTAACGTTCAAGGAATGTACACGCACAGCAATAAATATATGATCGTTTGCATCATTCGTAAAAGAGAACTTAGCAAAATGATGCGTATCTTAAAAAAATATAAAGGAACCTTTTCTTCATTTTCAAAAGTTAACGAAGTATTGGGTAACTTCAAAAAATAAAAAACACGCTTATGGGTGTATTTCATAGGGAAAAAAGCAGGGGCGGTCGGATAGTCCTTGCTTTTTTGTTATGGATTTGCTATAATGAAATTACGATAAACAGTAATTTACAGGAGAATACTATGAAACTGAACATAAAAGCAATGAAGTGGACAAGGGAACCCAAATGCTACAAAATCACTTCGGATAGTGTTGAAATTATAACAGCACCGCATACAGATTTATGGCAACGCACTTATTATCATTTCAGAAATGATAATGCGCCCGTTCTACAAATATCCACAGATAAAAAGTATTTTTCGTTTATTGTTAAAACTGAATTTGAGTCACAAAAACGATTTGATCAATGTGGCGTTGTAATGTATTTGGATAGTGAAAATTGGCTAAAAGGTTCTATTGAATACGAAAACGAGCAATTTCAGCATTTGGGCAGTGTGGTAACAAATAATGGTTACTCTGACTGGGCAACAACTGCCATCGATGCCTCGGTAAAATCGATGTGGTATCGATTCAGTCGCAGGGAAGACGATTATTGTATCGAGTGTTCTTATGACGGAATCCATTTTAAGCAAATGCGTATTTGTCATATGTGGAATGGTAACGGAACCATACGTTTTGGTATTTATGCGTGTAGTCCGGAAGATTCTTCATTCAAGGCAATTTTTACAAATATGCAAATTACGGAGTGTCAATGGCGTGCACATGACGGACAGTCTCCTGACGATTAACAAACAATAAATTTCAATTTATCTTTATATTCATTTATAAAGTATAGCGCACTATACTTCGCAAGCGAAGATAGCGCGCTATTTCTTTGCCCACAAGGAAATCTCTATAACAGATACCGTTAAGCGAGTTTTTTATTTTAAGTGATTATTCGGCGTTACCAAAATAGTTTTATTATCTGTGTAGTAAACCATCCCGAGCGGTAACCCTGCAGGGCGTTTTACGTACTTTTTAAGGGTGTAGTCTACAGGAACTTTATCCGAAGCCGAGGCTTTGCTGTAATAAGCGCAGATTTCCGCCGCAAAAAGCAAAACTTCGTCCGGAACCACGCCGTTTCGACTTTTGATTATTACGTGTGCGGAATGATAATCTTTAGTGTGCAGCCACATATCGTTTCTTTCTGCCGAAGAGGTTAGACGAGTATTCTGCAAATTGTTTCTTCCGACGAAAATTTCGTAACCGTTAAATTGATAGGTACGGTAAGGCGTGGGCTTTTTATTCTTTTTTTCTTTTTTACCGCTCTTTAAAATGCCTTCGCCGATAAGTTCTTCTTCGACTTCGGTAATATCGTAGATTTCTTTACATAAATCTATTTCATCGTATAAAGACTGAAGATATTTTAGTTCTTCTTCGAGTTCCTTAACTTGCGGTTTGACGGCGTTTAAAGTCTTTTTTTCTTTATCGTATTTTTTAAAATACTTTTCGGCGTTTTCTTTAGGGGAAAGCAACGGATCCATTTTTACGGTAATCGGCTTCATACCTTCGGTATAATAATTTTCTAAAACAACTTCGCTTTTTCCGGATTCTATTCGATATAAATTTGCAATAATAAGTTCGCCGTAAATACGAAGATTTTGCATATCTTCGCAAGCAATAATTTTTTCCAACGCTATTTGATATTTTTTACGAACTTTTTTTTCTTTAGCCCTTACGGCATCGGTTAATTTGCGTATTTTTTCGCTGAACTCCTTTTTAGACTCTTTAAAGTTAAAGAAGTTATCTATTGCCGAAGAAATACTGTCGTAATAACTTTTTTTAAGCGGAACACTTAAATAGTCGGTTACGTAAAAGTCCTTAATGCCATCTTCCATGCAAACACACGGATTATAATTACAAAGTTCGTAAAAATCTTTAAAATGCTTGTAAAAATCAGTAATTTTTATGTTTTTTACGTCTGACTCGCTAACGTCGTGCTTATTGAAAAATCTATAAACAATTTCCGTTGCCGTAGATTTAGCCAAACCTTTAAAACGATTAAAAATATAATTTGCAAAATCGCTTCCCGTGAAGTTTTCGATAGCGTTTAAAGATAAAGTTTGGTCGGATAATTCGATTTTATCCTGCGGTGCGGGCAACACATATTTAACGCCCGGAAATATGGGACGAAGCCCTTCAATACTTTGCGATTGTTTAACGGCGCCTAAAATTTTGCCGTTTTCAACCAAAGTCATATTTGAATATTTACCCATTATTTCAACGTATAAAGTTTTTACGCCGGATTCAAACATTTCGTTTTTTGTTGAAAAGTTCACGGTCAAAATACGTTCGTAAGGAATGGTTGAAAAGGATTCTATTACGGCATGAGAAAGGTGCTTTCTTAAAAGCATACAAAACGAAGGGGCTTGAAGGGGAGCCTCTTTTTGGCAGTCGGTTAAACAAACTCTTGCGTTTTCGGCATTTGCGGAAATAATCAACTTTTCGTTTTTGTTGTTAGTTCTTACAAAAAAGACGACTGTGTCCTTTTCGGGTTGATTTATCCTGTCGATGCGCGCATTTTTCAGTTTATAATTAAGTTCTTTAGCGGTATGATAAATTGTAAAAGCGTCTTGTGGCATAATTTTACCGTACTTTTGGTGTTTTCTACATTTTATTATACTTAAAAATAATATATTTGCAAATATTTGAGATAAAAACTTTACAAAATATTTTTATTTTGCTAAAATAATTCGGAAATAAAATAAAAATCAATTTTTTGAGGTAGTTATGAATTACACTTTCGAAAATCACGAAAAAAGTCAGGTTAAACTTTCGGTTACATTAGACAAAGCCGATTGGGAAAAAGCAATAAGCGACGCTTACAATCAAAACAAGAACAAATACAGTGTCCAAGGCTTCAGAAAAGGTCATGTACCTTTCCACGTAATTTGCGGTATTTACGGCAAAGAAGTTTTTTATGAAGACGCTATAAACATTGCTATTTCCGAGCATTATCCTCAGATTCTCGATAAAGAATCCGCTAACATTCATCCCGTTGGCGATCCTTCGTTTTCACTTGACGACGTTTCCGAAGACGGCGTTTCCTTTACCGCGCTTATTCCCGTTATGCCCGAAGTTAAAATTGCTTCCTACAAGGGTATAAAAGTAGATAAGGTTGTGTATAATGTAAGTGACGAAGATTTGGAAAACGATATTAAACGCCTTCTCGACAGAAATGCAAGGGAAGTTTCCGTTACCGACAGACCTTGTCAAAACGGCGATATCGTAGTTATCGATTACAGCGGTTCGGTTGACGGCGTTAAATTTGACGGCGGTACCGCTTCTAAACAGCGTTTGGAACTCGGTTCCGGTTCATTTATTCCCGGTTTTGAAGATCAAGTGGTCGGTATGCAGATAGGCGAAGATAAAGATATTAACGTTACCTTCCCCGAAGATTACAGCGCGCCTTTAAACGGCAAAGACGCTGTTTTTGCAATTCACCTTCACGAAATTCTTTATAAAGAACTTCCCGAACTAAACGACGAATTCATTAAAGACGCCACGGGTGAAGAAACCGTTGACGCTTATAAGCAGAAAACCCGCGAACGTATGCAGGCCGATAATGACAAACGCGCTCAGAACGAAAACGAAGATAATCTTTTAAATAAGATAGCCGAAGGCACCGAAGTAGTTATTCCCGATTGCATGATCGATCAGGAAGTAAACACAATGGTTCAACAACTTCAATACAGGCTTATGTATCAAGGCTTAAAATACGAAGACTACCTTAAAGTTACCAACCAAACAGACGCCGCTATAAGAGACTCTTATAAAGAAATGGCTGCTTCAAGAGTTAAAAAACAACTTATCGTAACAAAAATAGTAGAGGACGAAAAGATTGAAGCAACTCAAGAAGAACTTGACGCTAAGATCGAAGAACAGGCTAATTCCGTTAAGAAAGAAGTTGAAGAATACAAAAAGACCATGGATCCCAGACAGGTCGAATACATCAAAAACTCCATAGTAATCGACAAACTTTTCAACTTCCTCGTCGAAAATAACGACATATCCTAACCCGACACATAATAAGAAATACGGAGGTTAAAAATGGCACTTATTCCTTACGTTGTACAAGATACCGGCAAGGGTGAACGCTCTTACGATATATATTCAAGGCTGTTAGAGGACAGAATTATCTTTTTAACCGGCGAAATCGACGACGCAATGGCTAATACCATCGTTGCGCAACTTATATATCTTGAATCGGATAATCCTTCCAAACCTATAAGTCTTTATATAAACAGTCCGGGCGGAAGCGTGTCTGCAGGTCTTGCAATTTACGATACCATGAAGTATATCTGCTGCGAGGTTTCAACCATATGTATAGGTATCGCGGCAAGTATGGCTGCCGTTATACTTTCAAGCGGTACAAAAGGAAAACGTTACTGCCTTAAAAACAGTGAAGTTATGATTCACCAACCGCTTGGCGGTATGCAAGGTCAGGCAAGCGACATTAAGATTCAAGCAGACCATATTTTAATGATAAGAAACAAACTTAACGGGATTCTTGCGGAAAACACAGGAAACTCTTTAGAAACCATAGAAAGAGATACCGACAGGGATAATTATTTTTCTGCCGAAGAAGCCTTGGAATATGGTTTAATTGATAAAATTTATTCCACAAGAAACCAATAAACGGAGGTATAATGGATATATTCAACGAGAACTCTTGTTCTTTTTGCGGTAAACCCAAAGAAAAAGTCAAAACACTGGTATCCGGTCCCAACGGATTGCACATTTGCGATGAATGTATAGCCATTTGTCAGGATATTTTAAAGGAAGATGAAATTAAGAACACTTCCGATCAAGTAAAACTTTTAAAACCGCACGAAATCAAGAGTGAACTTGATAAATATATTATAGGTCAAGACAAAGCCAAAAAAGTCCTTGCAGTAGCCGTTTATAACCATTATAAGCGAGTTAATATGGTTTCCAAAAACAAAAAAAGCATTAAGGAAGACACCGAAATCGATAAAAGCAACGTCCTTTTGTTGGGGCAAACCGGTTGCGGTAAAACCTTGCTTGCAAGTACGCTTGCAAGGATTTTGAAAGTTCCTTTTGCTGTTGCAGACGCTACTACGTTGACCGAAGCAGGTTACGTTGGCGAAGACGTCGAAAATATTTTGTTAAAACTTATTCAAAATGCCGATTACGATATTTCTCGTGCGGAAAAGGGCATAATCTACATTGATGAAATAGATAAAATTGCGCGTAAAGGGGAAAACGTTTCCATTACGAGAGACGTTTCCGGTGAAGGCGTACAGCAAGCCCTTTTAAAGATTATCGAAAGTACGGTAGCAAGCGTTCCCCCTCAAGGCGGAAGAAAACATCCGCAACAGGAACTTATCAGAATAGACACAACCAATATTTTGTTTATTTTGGGCGGTGCTTTTGTAGGACTTGACAAAATAGTCGCTAAGCGCAAGGAAAATTCGGGAACAGGCTTCGGGGCGGAAGTTACCGATAAGAATGAAGTTGTAGACGATTATTTAAGCGAAGTACAACCGCAAGACCTTATCAAATTCGGACTTATACCTGAATTCGTCGGAAGAATTCCTATCACGGTAGCGTTAAACGCATTAGATGAAAATGCTCTCGTAAAAATTATGACCGAGCCGAAGAACTCAATAGTTAAGCAGTATAAAAAACTGTTGAGCGTGGATAAGGTCGACCTTGACGTAACGGGTGAAGCCCTTCAGGAAATAGCCAAAAAAGCCATTTCCTTAAAAACCGGCGCAAGGGGAATAAGGACTATTTTTGAAAATCTTATGCTTGACGTAATGTACGACATTCCTACCGATGATTCTATTTCAAAAGTAATTATCGATAAAGAAGTGGTAAACGGCATTAAAAAGCCCGATCTTGTAAAGAAAAAGATCGCATAACCATAAATTTGTATACCCACGGGTTATTCCGTGGGTTTTTTTTATCCTTAAAACCATAAAAACAACTAATTTTTTGAGTAAATTCTTTCAAACAATTGTTTTTTAATTAAAATAATGTTATTATATACTATATAATTATATTCGCAAGGCGGAGGTTGCTTCGCACAGGTGTTTTATGGAAAAAAGAGTTACTATTAAAACTATTTATAAAAATCCCGAACAATTTGCCGATAAGACAATCACGGTAATGGGCTGGGCAAGAACCATTCGTGATTTAAAGTCTTTTGGCTTTATCGAACTTAACGACGGAAGTTTTTTCAAAAACTTGCAAGTTGTAGTCGAAAGCGCTAACGTTGAAAACTATGACGACGTCGTAAAACAAAACGTCGGCGCCTCCTTTATCGTTAAAGGGAATATCGTATTGACGCCGGACGCAAAACAGCCTTTTGAGCTTAAAGCAACGGAATGTAAAGTAGAAGGTACTTCTACGCCCGATTATCCTTTACAGAAAAAACGCCATTCCGTTGAATATTTAAGGGAAATTGCCTATTTAAGACCGAGAACAAATATGTTCAGCGCAGTTTTCAGAATAAGAAGCGAAGCCGCTTACGCCATTCACAAATTCTTTAACGAACAGGGGTTTGTTTATGTGCATACCCCGATTATTACGGGAAGCGACTGCGAAGGCGCAGGGGAAATGTTTCAAGTTACCACGCTTGACCAAAAGAAGATCAAACTTAACGATCAAGGAAACGTTGACTACAAAAACGACTTTTTCGGCGTAAAAGCGTCGCTTACGGTTTCCGGACAACTTAACGCGGAAACTTATGCGTTGGCTTTCGGTAACGTATATACTTTCGGACCTACCTTCCGCGCGGAAAAATCAAATACAGCGCGCCATGCGGCAGAATTTTGGATGATAGAACCCGAAATGGCGTTTGCAGACCTTAACGACGATATGGATATGGCCGAGGCCATGGTCAAATATATTATAAATTACGTTATGAAGTCTTGCCCCGAAGAACTCGAGTTTTTAAATAAATTTGTCGATAACGGTCTTATCGAAAGACTTAAAGTGGTAGCAGACAATCAATTTGTTCGTTTAAGTTATACCGAAGCCATTAAAATACTCGAAAAACATAAAGATAAATTTGAATTCCCCATATACTGGGGTTGCGATCTTCAAAGCGAACACGAACGTTATCTTACCGAACAAGTTTACAAAAAACCGGTATTTTTAACCGATTATCCTAAGGAAATCAAAGCCTTTTACATGCGGTTAAACGACGACGGCAAAACTGTTGCGGCAAGCGACTTGCTTGTTCCCGGTATCGGCGAACTTATCGGCGGAAGTCAACGTGAAGAAAGATTGGACGTTTTGAAAGCCAAAATGAAAGAATTTAATCTTAATGAAGAAGATTACTGGTGGTATCTTAACCTCAGAAAATTCGGCGGGGTTACACACTCCGGTTACGGCTTGGGTTTTGAAAGAATGGTTATGTACTTAACGGGTATCGCCAATATCCGCGACGTAATTCCTTTCCCGAGAACGGTCGACAACTTGAACTATTGATATGAACTTTGACTTAAATGGTTGCGAAGAAGTTATAGGTTACAAATTTAGCGATAAACGGCTAATCATAAACGCTTTTACACATTCTTCTTATACCAACGAACATAAAGAGTTTTCTTCAAACGAAAGACTTGAATTTTTGGGCGATTCAATTTTAGGTTATATCATAGCCAAAAAATTGTATAACGTTTGTCCTTTGGACAATGAGGGGACTCTTACGCTTAAAAAACAAGCGCTTGTGTCAAAAAAACCGCTTTCCGGCGCAATTATTAACGCAGGGCTTGACAAGTTCCTTATTCTCGGCGAAGGGGAACAAAAGGAAAATAACAAAATAAGCATTTCAGAAAACCTTTTCGAGGCTATAGTTGCTGCCATTTATCTTGACGGCGGAATGGAAAACGCAGAAAAATTCGTTTTCAAATTTTTAGAAACGTCGTCAATCGATATTAAAGAAAAAAGCGTAGATAATTTAGTTGATTATAAAAGCCAACTGCTTCATTTGGTTCAGCAAAAACGCTTGGGCAACTTAGAATACGTTGAAATTTCAAAAAACGGGCCGCCACACGCTCCTATTTTTGAAATGGCTGTAAAAATCAACGGTAAAATTATCGCCGTCGAAAAAGGACGCTCTCATAAAGAGGCTGAAAAGAACGCGGCAAAAACCGCGATAATTATTTTACAAAGCGAGGATTTTGGGCTTTGAATTTTGAAAAAATCGAGATGAGCGGCTTTAAGTCGTTTGCAGATAAAGTCGAAATAATTTTTGATAACGGCGTTACGGGTATCGTAGGGCCCAACGGTTGCGGTAAGTCAAACATTGCCGACGCCATTCGTTGGGTTTTAGGTGAACAGTCCGCCAAAACTTTGCGTGGTTCAAACATGACCGACGTAATTTTCAGCGGTACACAGGCAAGAAAATCCCTATCATATTGCGAAGTTTCACTGTATTTTGATAACTCTAATCATATCTTCAAAAGTTGTGATTATAACGAAGTTATACTTACGCGTAAACTTTTCAGAAGCGGTGAAAGCGAATATTACGTAAACAAACAGCCTTCTTTATTAAGAGAAATAGTCAGGCTTTTACACGAATGCGGTGTTTCCAAAAACGGCTATTCTATAATCGGGCAGGGCAAAGTGTCCGAAATTTTATCCTCTAAGCCGGAGGACAGGCGTGTAATTTTTGAAGAAGCGGTCGGTATTGCGCAGGCTAAAGCAAAAAAACTTGAAACCGAAAGAAAACTCGATCGTATTCACGAGAATTTGGTAAGAATTTTCGACGTTACTTCCGTACATGAAAAAAGCCTTGAACCGCTTGCCAAAGCGGCGGAAAAGACCAGACTGTTTATCGATTTGACTTCAAAACTCAAATATCACGAAATAAACAACTATCTTTATAAATACGACAACGCAAGCATTATAAAGGATAGAATAACTACCCGTATTAAAGGTCTTGACGAAGAATACGAACTCAGAAACCACGACCTTTTGGAAACTATAGCAAGATATAACGAGCATACCGAAGCACGTTCCAAATCCGACGACACAATCAAGGAATTGAACGACAGACTGTTAGAAACTTCGTTAAAACAGGAAAGTCTATCGGGTACAACCAAAGTTTATAACGAAAGGATTTCTTATTTTAAATCGGAAATTACCCGTCTTAACGAGGAAATCGAGAATAAGAAAGAAGGGATAGAGTTATCGAAAAAGGCAATCGAAGCCAAAAAGCAATCTCTGTCGGAATACGCCGAAGAAAGGGAAACTTTATCCGCTAAGATTAAAGATTTGGAAGGGGAACTGTCAGGTATTTTGGCGGCTATTTCAAGAGATGAAAACGCTGCCTTTTTGGCGCAAAGCACTATGCTTAAAGCAGCCGAAACCCTTGCGGATATCAGCAAAAATATAGGTTCGCTTGACAAGGAAAAATCTTTTATTTCGGACAAGCAGCGTGAAATTATCGATAAAGTCAATATTCTTACGCAAGCGTGTCAACAATTAGAAAACGAAAAACAAAGTATTTTAACCGAAATTAGCAATAATGAAAATTCCCAACAAAGGTTAAGCGATACCATTACCCGTTTAGAAAAAGAAATTTCCGACAAAAACAATAAAATTTCAGAACTAAGCAACCGCATTTATAAATTAAAAATGGATATATCTTCTGCGGAAACAAATAAGAAGATATATACCTCCATTAAAGACACTTTTGAAGGCTATCCGTCGTCTGTAAAGCGTTTGATGATTTCCGCAAAAGAAAACGCACAGTTAAACTCCAAAATCAAAGGGGTAGTCGCCGGCATTATTAAAACCGATCAAAACTATGAAATAGCCATCGAAACAGCACTCGGTAACGCCGTACAAAACATCGTTACCGCAACGCCGGAAGACGCGCAATACTTAATCGAATACTTAAAACGAAACGAGGGCGGAAGGGTAACATTCCTACCCGTTTCGTCGGTAAGACCGCATATGGACGGCGCCGATATCATTTCCGCTTTAAGCGATAAGGGCGCGATAGGTTTAGCGACAAAACTTGTAAAATATGATCAATACTACGAAAATATCATAAGATTTTTACTTGGTAATACTTTAGTTGCTGATACTATCGACAGCGCCCTTTCCATCGCAAGAAAACACAGATTTTCATTCAAAATAGTTACCCTTGACGGCGACGTTATAAACCCGTCGGGTTCTATGACCGGCGGTTCACGCAGACAAAATCAATCGAATTTATTATCTTCGGAAAGAATGATAGAAAAGTTCAGCGAAAATATTTTGGCGGCACAAAAAGAATTGGTTAGGGCTACCGAAAATAAAGATGCGCTTACCGAGTCATGTAATAACGACGTTGAAAAATTAGACCGTTTAACTGCAGATTTGCAAGCGGAAAAGCAAAAATACTCCGCATTAAAAGTGCAGTTATCTAACTATCAAGGGCTTATTGATACCAACGAAAAGGAACTTTCGGCTCATCAAGAAGAAATTATAGCGGTTACAGAGCGTTTAAACGAAATTTCCGCAGAATACACGCATATAGAAGAAGGAAATAAGCAATTAGTAGAAGAAAAGCAGACTGCCTCGGACAGTGCGCAAAAGCATCAAAGCGAAAACGAACAAAGAAAAGCAAAACGCGACGAATTGATGCAACAAATTACCGACAGCAAGACGAGAGATTCTTACTTAGTTGCGGAAATTAAATCTGCCAACGCCGACATCGAAAGACTCGGAGAGGCTTTAAACGACGATAACAGCGTAATTGACAGAAACAACCAAATAATCCAATCCGATAAAGGTGTTTTGGAAGGATTATACGATGAAATCAGTAAAATTACCGCACAAGCGGAAGAGACTTCGGGCATAAAAGAAATACGCGAACAACGCGACGCCGAAGAAAAGAAGCGCAGCGAACTTGATTCGACTATTCAGCAAGATAACCTTAAACGTGAAGTTCTCAATGCCGAAATAAACAAGATTTCCGAAAAGAAACACCAAATGGAAATAGAAATTTCCAAAGTCGACGGCGAACTTGAATACATGCAAAAGCGTGTTGAAGAGGAATATAACGAAACTTACGAAACTTGCGCTTCGTTACGCGATCCCGAATATGATATTTCTACCTCTAACGAAGAAATTTCCGAATTAAAGAAGAGAATATCAAAATTGGGCGGAATTAACGCAAACGCTATTCAGGAATACGAGCAGTTAAGTCAGCAATATCAACAACTTTTAACCCAAAAAGAAGACCTTGAAAAGGCAGAATCCGACTTAAAAGAGGTTTTGAATACAATTCGTAACCAAATGCTTACCGAATTTAACAGCGGATTTGAAGAAATAAGAAAGCACTTCCAACAAATATTTAAAGAACTTTTCGGTGGCGGTAGAGCAGACTTGATACTCGATTATACCGACGTTACGGATCCGCTTAACGCAGGTGTTGAAATCGTTGCCGAACCGCCCGGAAAAAAACTGCAAAAGATTTCCCTTTTGTCAGGCGGTGAAATGGCGCTTACGGCTATAGCGATTTTGTTCGCAATACTAAAGTTGCGCCCGATGCCTTTCTGTGTTTTAGACGAAATCGAAGCGCCTTTGGACGACGCTAACGTCGAAAGATTTGCAAGGTACCTTAAAAAGTTCTCTAACGAAACGCAATTTATCGTTATAACACACAAAAAGGTTACAATGGAACTTGCAGACGCACTTTTCGGCGTTACCATGCAAGAAAAAGGCGTATCAAAAATCGTTTCGGTAAAACTTAGCGATATTAACGAAACTATGACCGACTAAGGAGTATAAATGGGATTTTTTTCTAAACTAAAAGAGTCTCTTTCAAAGACAAAAAACGCCATACAATTGAAGATTTCACAAATTTTTACGAGGGATAAAATCGGCGAAGATTTTTATGACGACCTTTTGGATATTTTGATTTCTTCGGATATATCCGTTACCACGGCTGAAACTATTATCGACGATTTGCATGATAAGATGAAAAAAGAAAAAGTCGCCGATAAAGAGCAGGTGCTTGATGCGCTTCGCTCGGTTTTAAAGGAAACTTTGGACAAAGCGAAACCTCTCGATATTAAGTTTCCTGCTATTATTATGGTAATCGGCGTAAACGGCGTTGGTAAAACTACATCAATAGGCAAACTTGCCAATATGTACGCCAAACAGGGCAAAACGGTTACAATAGCCGCCGCTGATACATTCAGGGCTGCCGCAACCGAACAACTCGACGTTTGGGCGGAAAGGGCAAAAGTCAGAATTATCAAGCAAGGTGAAGGAAGCGATCCTTCCGCCGTTGTTTTTGACGCGGTGTCTTCGGTAAAATCAAAAAAAGCCGACCTTCTTATTATCGATACTGCGGGACGTCTTCACGTTAAGGCAAACTTGATGGAAGAATTAAAAAAGATGTCGCGCGTCGTTACAAAAGAATACCCCGAAGCAAATTTTTACAAACTAATAGTGCTTGACGCTACTACCGGACAAAATTCCTTTTCGCAAGTGGAACTATTTAACGAAGCGATCGGTATCGACGGTATTATACTTACTAAACTTGACGGTTCGGCTAAGGGCGGATTTATACTTTCTTTAGCAGACGAACTTGAAGTTCCTGTTACATACGTAGGCGTAGGCGAAAAACTTGACGATATAGTACAATTCGATTCTCAAGAATTTGCCGAAGGTCTGGTGTGATCGAGGTTTTTTATGAGTTTATTTTCAAAAAAGCGCGCTGTCTGGTATCCATTGGATAACGCCGCAAAAATATATCCTCCAACCGCAAACAGCCGTCGTGCTCACGTTTTTTGCTTTTCGGCAATGATGGATAGCGAAATTCAGCCCGATGTTTTGCAATCTGCGGTAACTAACGTTTTAAAACACTATCCTACTTTTAAAACCAAACTAAAAAAGGGGGTTTTTTGGTATTATCTTGAAGAAAACAATAAGCCCATTAAGGTTTTTGAAGAACCGCCATATTTTCTTAAACAGATAAATTATAAGGAAAATAACGATTTTTTGTTTCAAGTAATGCACATAAGAAACAAAATTTCAATTAAAATTTTCCACGCGCTTACAGACGGCACCGGCGGTTTTAGATTTTTTTCGGAAATTCTAATCGAATATCTTGCGCTTTTGGGACACGTTATCGACCTTGAAGAAAAAATTAAACCTATCGACGAACCATCTAATATGGATAGTGCAGACGATAGTTTTTTGACTTACGAAAACGTTACCCACGAAAAGGCCGAAAATCCGCCAAAGCCTTACTCGATTAAAGGCACGCCATTCGATTACGACGGTTGCGGATTGATTACTGCGGAATTTGATTTAGATGAAATTAAAAGGCTTGCAAAGGAAAATGAAGTTTCTATAACTTCATATCTTGCTGCGGTATATTCTTATTCCGCATACGAAACTTATTTAAGTAATAAGCCATACGGTAACAGGCTTATCACCGTTCTTATACCTTGTAATTTGCGTAAAAAGTACGGTGGCGACACCATGCGCAACTTCACTATGTTTGCCAGATTTTTGAACGACTGGGGCAAAAATCAATGTTCGGTTGAAGAACTTGCCAAAATTGCTCAAAAACAAATTACCGAGGGAACTACCAAAGAAAAACTTGATAAAATTATACATGATAACGTAAAAACGGAAAAGAATTTCTTTATTAAAATTACCCCGTTGTTTTTGAAAAATCTTATTATGCGACTCGTTTACCTTAAAGTCGGCGAAACTCTGCAAACACTTGACCTGTCTAATATCGGGCTTCTGAATTTGCCCGAAGGTTTACAGAAATACGTAAAAAAGATAACTTTTGCTATTGCACCGACTTTTTCTTGCGCTCACCAAACGGGGGCAGTGGGCTATAACGGCAAACTTTACGTAACGTTTTCACGTAATTACACGGAAACCACCCTTGAAAAGAACTTCATACGCCATTTTACAAATAAGGGATTAAAAGTAAAAGTAAGCAGTAATTATTGGGAGAGCCGCCCATGAAACATTGTAAATATTGTAATATCGACGTGGATACATCTAACGATTTTTGTCCGCTTTGCTTTAATCACCTTGAAGAAGTCAATTCTTCGTACGAGCAGTTTTATACGCCCCGTCTCAAAAACGAGACCGCCGACAGAAAAAAGCATTTTATAACTAAATTATTTTTATTTTTAACCATTTGTTCGATAGTCATTTGCTTTTTTATAAACTTTTTGACCGACTTTAAAATAAAATGGTTTTTGGTTGTAACTTTCGGCATTATATACGTTTGGGTTTTGGTTGCGCATACTATTATGTCAACCCAGTCGGCGTTTAAAAAAATATTTTTGCAGTTGATTTCTATAATTGCACTTCTGTATTTTACCGAACAAGTTGCGGAACCTCACGATTGGTTGCTTCAATATGTTTACCCGTCTATTTCTTTCACCGTGGTTGCGGTAATATGTTTGATACTTTTTATCGATAAAAACCGAAACGATAAAATCCTTGGATTTGCCACCATAATTTTGCTTATGGGTATAGGTTCGTTACTGTTTATCATTTTTAAACTTTCTCCCTTTGTTTTACTTAATTTTATAAACTGTATTCTTTGCGGTTTAACTATAATCGGCATTTTGATTTTCGGTAACCACGCAATAAAACAGGAATTATCAAAAAAACTTCATTTGTAATTTATGAAAAAAGCGAAAAGTAATCTAATAAGCACAAAAATAATAAAAACAGCCATATTTTTTGTAGCCGTAATTGTTATTTGCGTAACTTATTATTACCTTTCGCCCTTTTTATTAAGTGAAAAACCATCTTCAATAGATAAGTTTCCGATTGCTTTAAGCGGAACTGCGAAAAATGATTTAGAGATTCATTTTATTGACGTCGGGCAAGGGGACGCGTCTTTAATAAAAACGCCGGACGGCAAATTTATCATGATAGACGCAGGCGTTGATGATGAAAAGGTTACCGATAAAGTAATAAATTATCTGAAAAAGATCGGAGTAACCAAAATAGATTATTTAATTGCTACACATCCGGACGCCGACCACATAGGCGGATTTCCTAAGATATTTGATCGTTATAAGGTTAAATTTGTATTTAGATCGTACGTGAAATCGGACAATATCAAAACAGACAGGCTAAAAGACAGATTTAATCCGCCCGAAGCCAACTATTCGGCAACAGATGTTTATGCGGATTTTATAAATTCCGTAAAAGACGAAAGATGCGAATGGGTATTCATTAACGCCGAAACAGATTTAACTATTCACTATGATAACGATTTCTTCAAAATGGATTTTTTGACGCCGTCTAAACCGATAAATGAAGTCAAATATAACGATTTAAACGATTATTCACCCCTTCTCAAAATTTCTTATGCGGGATTTTCCGCAATGTTTACAGGCGATGCAACCAAATCAGTCGAAGAGGAAGCGTTAAAAATCTATGGCAATTCAACGCTTGACTGCGATCTTTTGAAGGTGGCGCATCACGGTTCGGATACTTCAACCGGTCGGGCTTTTTTAAAAGCCGTTTCGCCGAGTTATGCTGTTATTTCGTGCGGAGTTGATAATGAATACGGGCATCCGCACATAGAAGTTACGACGGCGCTTTTGGAATCTGCCGTAAAAATTTACAGGACGGATAAAAAGGGGAATATCGTTTTTAAAGTAAACAAAAATGGTGAATCTTCGGTTTTATTTAACTAAAAAAATAATGACGACTTTTGGTCGTCATTATTTTTTGTAAACGAAAACCCCGCCATAGTGGCGGGGTTCAAAAGAGGCTATTGCCGATGAGGAAAAAATAAACTATAAAGTGAGGGATAAAAGCGGCAGTAAAAATAGTGGTCATTTTGAGCGAAGCGAAAAATCCCATAATACAAAGTCCGACCGCCACAACGACCAATGGGATTCTTCACCTCACAAGGAGGTTCAGAATGACCGCATAAAATACGCTCGTTTACGAGCGGCAAATAATCCCTTGCGTGGGTGTCTGCCCAATTCTCTGGCGCACTTGTGCGCAGCCAGTAGTGATTAGGGCTATGCCCGAAAATGAAATACCACCCGCTATGCGGGTGGATTATTATTAAAATCAATTCAGCAATTTGTACTGCTCTAAGATTACGTCCAGCAACATATTACGTGTTTCGCAGTTTATCGGGTGGGCTATATCGGTATAACCGCCCTCGGCGGTTTTTCTGCTTGGCATAGCAATAAACGGACCGTTTGCGCCCTCGATGATCTTTATGTCATGGATGACAAAACAATCATCGATAGTAATAGTAGCCACCGCTTTTAGTTTGGTTCTTTCTGCTTGGACTTGCCTGATTTTAACATTTGTAATTTTCATAATTCTTCTCCTTAATTATTTCCGCATTAATATATATACTACGAATGACAAAATTTTACAATAATTTACCTGCATTTTTTTGAATATTTTTATAAAATTTGAAAAAATTTTGAATTTTTGCAACTTTTTTAACTAATTTTAATATATTAGAAGGAAAAGTGAGTTTTATATTTATAAAAATATGCGAGTACATTTTATCGGAATAGGCGGTGTTTCAATGTCTGCACTTGCCAAATATTTATTAAATCACGGATATTACGTAACGGGAAGCGATAGGATTCAAACCTCGGTTACCGAAGAATTAGAAAATCTTGGTATAAAGGTTTATATAGGCCATAAGGCGGAAAATTTGAAAAATGCCGAAATCGTCATTTATACTTCCGCAATAAAAGAAGATAATCCCGAACTTCAGTCGGCGCGCATAAACAAATTGGCATGTTTTGACAGGGCGGAACTACTTAACTATCTTTCTAAGCGATTTAAGTTTAAAATCGGGGTTTCCGGCTGCCACGGAAAAACAACCGTTACATCCATTTTAAGTCATATTTTATTTTCCGCTAACTGTTCTTTTACGGCGCATATAGGCGGATATGACAAGGAATTCGGTAACCTTATAGATAACGGACAAAGAATATTTTTGACCGAAATTTGCGAATTCAGCCGTAATATCGGTAAATTTACCGCAGACGTAGGCGTAGCGTTAAATATCGACAACGACCATATGAACTGCTACAAAAATATGGAAGATTTATCGAAAACTTTTTACGACTATTTGGATCGTTCAAAATATAAGGTTATCAATATCGATGATAAATACTTAAAAAAATATAAGGGTTCAAAAATCACTTACGGATTTAAAGAAGGGGATTTTCACGTTAAAAACCTAAAGACCAACTCTCAGACGCAGTCCTTTACCGTAATGGAATACGGCAGTCCTTTGTTTGATATCGAAACCAAACTGCAAGGCAAATATTCGGTTATGAATATTCTTGCGGCGGTTTCCGTTGCGCGCTCTTTAGGGGTAAACGCAGAAAACGTTTTAAAAGGAATTCAATCGTTTAGGGGCGTTAAAAGAAGAAACGAATTCATAGGTAAAATTAACGGCGCAAAAGTAATTGCCGATTATTGCCACCATCCGTCGGAAATAAAATGCTTTTTAAGCGGATTAAAAACGAAAAAACTTATAGTAGTGTTTCAACCGCATACATATTCTCGCACAAAAATATTGCTGAAAGATTTTGTAAACGCTTTATCCGGAATAGAAAATTTGTATTTATATAAAACTTACGCCGCAAGAGAAGATTTCGATATCGAAGGATCTTGCATGACGTTGGCAAGTTACCTTCCAAATTCAAAATATTATGACAATTTTGAAAGTTTGTATCAAGACGTAACTAATAACGCCACGGAAAGCGACACCGTTGTAATTTTAGGCGCAGGCGACTTATACCAAAAAATTTGCGACAAATTATCATAAAAAGTTATGATTAAAAAGTGGTCAAAAAAAGTTATCAAAAAAAGACCGTGATTTTACTGCGCTTTTACGGCAACTAAAAACACGGTCTTTAATTTAGTTATAGAATCTTAAATTTTCAAGATTCAAATATTTAATAATGAAATAAATAGGTATGTTAAGTATTATAATGGAAGGATACAAAATGTACTTAATCAGTTGCGCCGTGTCGGAAAAATCAACTTCCGCCAATATAGCAAACACTATCATAATCAGTACAAGGTTAAGCATTATTATAATACATAACTCGATTACGGACTTCATAGTAGGTATAGAACCGACTTTTCGCTTTGGATCAATAAAATATATGAATAAGGAAACAATCGGGAATAACGCAAGAACTGCCGCCGCAATCATAAACGGTGTGTACGATAGCCCTGCCGCATTTGCGGTAAAATAACCCAATAATACAATTTCAGCCAAAGCAAAAAGGAAAAATATCAAAGAAGAAACCGCAACAAGTTTATTTACTAATATGGAATTAACTTTTGCTTTGTTTGTTCCGCTTGAAAAACTAACCTTAAATCCTTCGTTTTTAGCAAGTGAGCGTATATCCGAAAAATCGTAATCGTCGACGGGTTTTGCAACAGAAACTTCCTGTTTTGTTTCCGGTTGATATTTAGGTTGCTGTTTTTTTGCTGCTTTTTCAGGCTGTTTTAGTTGCTGTTGTTTAGGTTGAGTCACATGGGACGGCTCGACAACTTGGTCGCCGAAATAGGTTTTAATATCAGTGCCTTTAACGTAATCGAATTCACGTCTTTCTTCTGTTTTTTGCGGTTTTTTAGTTTGCGGAAATATCTTTTGAAGTACCGCTTTATAATCGTGCGTTACGGCAGTTTCGCCGTTAAAATAGTCGTCTTCATCTTCATTAACGGTAGGAGAAAATGAAGGGGGTTGGACCGAATTCGGATCGGGAAATTGTGAATGATTTCTGTTTTCAGGGACAGAAGTTACAGTTATAACAGGTTCTGCAACTGCTTGTTTCAAAGGCGCGCTTTCGGTAGTCTGCGAAGTTTCTTTAACCTCGATTTTTTCATTTTCAGCGGGTTTTTGTGTAACTGAAGATTTGGAAACTTCAAGTTCTTCTTTAGTTAAACCGACAAGGTTTATTAAATCGAAAGTTTCAGGCGTCGTAGCAAGTTGCGGTGAAACAGATGGCTTTCGATTAGTATCGAGATAAGTTGATTGATAATCGTAAGAAGGTTTTTCATCCTTTGCGGTGGGTATGTCAAAGGTTAACTGCTCACCTTTTAAAGGTTCGTTTTTAGGAGGTTCGGCAGTAGCAATATCGCCGAAATCGATTATCTTAACCTTATCGTCCGAAACGTCGATAAGAGGTTCTTCTTTAGTCTTTTTGGGCTCGACATAAGCGGTGTCGGGAGAATTCAAATATTCCTTTAAAACTTTATCGATATCCAAATCGGCAACTTGAACGGGCTTTTCTTCCTTAGGCTCCGGTTGTTTTTTAGGGGCTTCCTGCTTCTTTTCTGGGGTTTCCAGTAAAACGTTAACGACTGAGCGCGACAGTTCCCATTTATCTTTGTTATCGTCGATGTAGTTTTTACCTTTCTCGGTAAGTTGATAAAACTTACGTCTGACGCCGTCGTCAGAACTTGTGGCGCGGTATTCCGTAACGTAGCCCTGTTTGACGATTCTTTGCAGACAACTATAAAAAGTACCTTGCTTTAATTCAAACTTTCCGTCGGAACGATCTTCGATTTCATCACGTATTTGATTTGTATGTTTATCTTCGTTTACAAGAGATAACAAGATTATCGTATCAAGATGACCACGAAATATCTCACTCGGAATAACGTCCATAAAATGTGTAAAATCCTTTATATAATAAATAAATTATATCATTGATAATTATAGTTGTCAATATTGTTAAACGAAATTTATCAATAATTGACGATTTTTTTTAATTGTACGAAATTATCTATAATTTTAAAGGGCTTTTTTTAATGAAATTCTGTTAAAATTCATTTTAAAAAGATTGTACAAAATGAAAAACTTTTTGCGCATAGATGTTAAATATCAAAATCATCATAATTGTAATAATTTTGTAAATACTTCATTAAATGGGAAATTTTGCAGTTTATTCGATATTTTGACGTATACCCATTATCTATGCGCAAAAGTTGTGTTTTACGCATAATTGTTAATATGTCGCCTAATCGATTGACGAGCGAAAAAATATGGTTTATAATATAACTGTAACAAAATTTTAACTTGAAATTAAGGAGCAAACTGTGGCAAAACTTTCGGACGATTATTTCACGCAAAGAAAAATCAATACTCTTAACAAACTAAATAAAACGCTTGAAACCCTTCCGCCCTTTTTGCACGAATACTTTTTGGGTATCGAAACAAGAACCTCCCCTTTGACAAGGCTGAATTACGCTATGGATATAGGGATATTCCTTGATTTTATTTCAAACAAATATTCCCTGCCATTAGACCAAATGACCGTATCCACTTTAGAAACGATTACCTCGTTCGACATCGAACAATTTTTAAGTTATATAACAAGTTTCGATTATAACGGCGAACATCACACCTGCGACGAGCGTGCCAAAGCCCGTAAACTTGCCGCCGTACGTTCAATGTACAAATACTTTTTTAATAAAAGCATGATTGTTGCAAATACCGCGGCAAAAGTTCAGACCCCTAAAATACACGAAAAAGAGATTATTCGCCTTGAAAATAAAGAAATCAAAGACCTTTTATTCACCGCCGAAACGGGCGCAGGTCTAACAAAGCATCAACTTGCCTATCAAAAAAATACGCAAATACGAGACGTCGCCTTACTTACCCTGTTTTTAGGAACGGGAATACGTATTAGCGAACTTGTAGGTTTAAACGTACATGATATATTCCTTGATAATAACAGTTTTGTGGTAACCAGAAAGGGCGGAAACCGCACTATCTTATACTACACCGACGAAGTGAAAAACGAACTTCTGCGCTGGATTGAAGCCCGTAAAGAGATAAAAGATCTACCTAAAGACGAACCTGCCCTATTTATTTCATTACAAAATAAACGTATGAGCGTGCGTGCTGTACAGGAACTTGTTAAAAAATATGCTAAAATCGTATCCCCCTTAAAGCACATTACACCGCACAAATTAAGAAGCACTTTCGGCACAAAACTATATAGGGAAACCGGTGATATTTACGTTGTTGCAGACTATTTGGGGCATAAAGATATTAACACCACAAAACGCCACTACGCCGCAATGAGCGAAGATATCAGAAAGAAAGCCATTAAGACGATTACCTTAAAAAACAGCGACGACGATTAAAATTACGTTAAACATAATAACTTACAAAATCACGCATTAAATAAAGAATTATGCAAAAAATTATAATTATTGAACCCCTTTTTGATAACGATAATGAAGAGGACAAAATAGATGAAATTACAGCCCTTTGCGACTCAGCGGAGGCAACTTGCGTCGGGGTTTATAAGCAGTATATTAAGACTGTTACCCCCTCTACATTTATCGGCAAAGGCAAAGCAATCGCCATAAAAGAAGAAGCTAAAAAATTAAATGCCGACCTATGCGTTTTCGACGGCGAACTATCCCCTTCTCAAACCCTTAACCTTAGCGACTTTATAGAAGTACCCGTTATAACGAGAACAAACTTGATTCTTGATATTTTTGCCAAACGTGCAAAAAGTTCTGAAGGTAAAATCCTGGTCGAACTTGCGCAACTAAGATACATCTATCCAAGGCTTAAAGGTCGCGGTGATTCACTTTCCCGCTTGGGCGGTGGAATAGGAACGAGAGGCCCCGGCGAAACCCAACTTGAAACCGACCGCCGACATATAAGAGGAAGAATTTTATCCCTTCAAAAATCTTTGGAAAAGATCCGTTTAAGAAGAAACCTTGAATATTCGAGAAGAAAGAAAAATCGTGTAAAAAACGTCGTGCTTATAGGTTACACCAACGCCGGAAAATCAACCTTGCTAAATCTTTTATGTAAATCCGACGACTTAGAAATGAACAAACTATTTGCAACGCTCGATACTTCTTCCAAAAAGGCATATATCGGCGGTGAAACGGTTATTTTTGTCGATACCGTAGGATTTATCAAAAATCTGCCCCCTGACCTTTTAGAGGCTTTTAAGTCAACCTTGGAATGTGTACATGAAGCCGATTTAATTTTAAGCGTGGCGGATTCCACTAAAAATTGGCAGGAACAATTTAACGTTACGGACAGCCTTTTGGACAAGTTTACGCATGACGCAAAAGTTATAAAAGTTTTAAATAAATGCGACGTATTAAGCGATGATTTTGTCCCTTCTGAAATTATTAAAATATCCGCGCTTAAAAATATCGGCATAGATAATTTGAAAAATATCGTATCAAAAGAATTAGCCTTAATAAAATAAATTTTATATGTTTAAAAAATTGTCCCATATTGCAGGCACAATTTTTTTATAGATATTTAAAAGTAATTTGTTTGATTTTTGAAAGTTTACTTTCTATTTTTTTGCAAAGCGCAATTTGGTTTTGGCAACGTATTTTATTATGTAACGGGCTATTGCATTTAAAATATAAATCTCCGTCTAAATAATCTTTTGCAAATCTTGAGGCTAGTTCCAAAGTCATAACAAGCGGACCCATATATAAAGTTTCCCCTTCTATATCAGTTAACGTCGGCGAAACTTTTGACAAAAAGCCTTTAGCGTATGCCTCGTATTTAATTAAGTCAAAATCGATTTTTTCGTAATCGGTTTCGTCTTCCCCGAAAGTCGAGCACATCGAGCGAGTGCCGTCGCCAAAATCGTATGCAACAAGCCCTGCCATAACTGTGTCAAGGTCTATTACCGTCAATGCTTTATTAGTGTCTTTATCGAACAAAACGTTACTGCATTTGGTATCGTTGTGGGTTACGCGTATAGGAATCTTTCTTTCCTTAATCAAATTGCAAAAAAAGTTTGCCGTATCTTGCCTTTCCGACAAATAATCGAGTTCTTTTTGAAGGGAATTTTTACGTCCTGCGACGTCGGCTTCCGCCGATATAAAAAGGTCATTAAAACGCTTTTCGGTGTTATGAAAGTCTTTTATGGTTTCATTCAAAGATTCGCTGTCGAAGTCGTTTAACATTAACTGAAACTTCCCAAACGCCGCGCCCGCTTGTTCTACGATAAACATATCGTCCGAATTATCGTAACTAACAGAATTATCGATGTATTTATACAGTCGCCAAAACTCGCCGTCGTCGTCTTTATAGTAAGAAAGCCCTAATTTAGTCGGTAAAAATTCCAAAACTTGTCTTTTATCGCCAAAATTGTTCAGTTTATGGCGGATATGGTTTGTTACTTCTATTACGTTTTTCATAACGTGCGCAGGATTATTGAAAACGTAACGGTTAATTTTTTGCAAAATATACTTATTTGTTTTTTCTTTGTCAACGTAAGTAACCAAATAGGTAATATTTATATTGCCTGATTTTATTACCTCCCGACAAAGATATTCACCTTTCGGATTGAAATTATTTAAAACTGTAAGAATGTTCATAATTATCCTTTAACACCTTACATTCTATGACATCAAAAGATAATTTGACAAAAGGACCTTATTTTTTATGTAAGGTCCTTCAAGTTTATATTTTATTTATCAGTGTAAGGATTTACCCCGTAAAGTGACTGAATATTGACTTTATATTCGTTCATTTTAGAGGTTTGTTTGACGTCTAAATCGCTGTCAAAGTCGCTTATCATCGTCTTTTGGGAACGACTTAGTTTTGTGGGAACTTCAATAAAAACGGTTACATAAAGATTACCGATACCGTATTTGGAATTGATGCCCTTTCCCCTAATCATAAATTCCTTACCGCTTTGCGTTCCGTCGGGAATGGAAAGTTCGTAAGGTTTATCTAAGGTTGGAATTTGCACCTTTCCGCTAAGACAAGCGGTTTTATATGAAATAGGTACGTTTACAAAAAGATCAAAACCTTTGCGCTTGAATAATTTGTGATCAAGTACCTTAAATTCCACAATTAAGTTACCCGATTCGCCGCCGTTTGTAGAAGCATTGCCGTATCCGCGTTTTGTAATGTAACTGCCGGTATCCGCACCTGCCGGAATATCGATATTTAAGGTGGTATTTACGGTATTATAACCCTTTCCTCCGCAATCGGTACACTTTTCGATAATAGTTTTACCCGAACCGCCGCATTTGGGGCAAGTAACGATTCTAACCGTTTTTAAAAAGCCACCGCCGACCGCTTGTTGAATTTGTCCCGTTCCTTTACAAGTGTCGCAGGTCTTGTAGTTAGTGCCGTTTTTTGCGCCCGTTCCTTTACAGGAAGAGCAAGATTCGGTACGTTTATATGTGATTTCTTTAGAGCAACCTTTTGCGGCGTCCATAAAGGAAAGGGTAATCGTAACCCCTATGTCGGTACCGGCGCGCTTTGCAGACGACCTTGAAAACCCACCGCCCGTAAATTGGCTGAAAATGTCGCCGAAAATATCAGAAAAATCGCTGAATCCGCCCGTACCGCCCGAATAACTGCCGCCTGCCGAAGCAAAGGGATTTTCAAGTTCGTAATCGTACTGTTGACGTTTTTGAGGATCGGACAAAACTTCGTTAGCCTCGTTGATTTCCTTAAACTTAGCGGCAACCGATTCATCGTTCGGGTGTAAATCCGGATGGTATTGTTTAACTAATTTTCTGTATTGAGATTTAATTTCATCCTGCGTAGCCTTTTTATCAACGCCAAGAATCTCATAATAGTTTTTTGCCATATTTATACCTTAATTCGGTGGTGCAAAAATTGCGCCACCGAAAATTTAGTGATTTTGTTGATTTTTTAAAGATTAGGATTGATGGAATTCAGTATCGTCCGACCCGTTAGGCTGAGCGTTTTGCCCTTGCGCCGCGGAAGCCTGTTGATAAATCTTTGCAAATACGCTTTGCGCTTCATTGGAAAGTTTTTCGTTTGCGGCTTTGATTCTGTCGGCGTCGTCGCTGTTTAATTCTTCCTTAGCCGATTTTACCGCTTCTTCTAACTTGGACTTATCTTCTTCGCTAATCTTGTCGCCGTTTTCACGTAAAGTTTTTTCAACGGTGAAAATCAAACCGTCGAGTTGGTTTTTGTTATCAACCGCTTCTTTACGTTTCTTGTCTTCTGCTTCGTACTGTTCCGCTTCTTTAACGGCGCGGTCGATATCTTCGTCGGAAAGGTTGGTGGAAGAAGTAATAGTGATATCCGTGGACTTGTTGGTTCCTAAGTCCTTAGCGGAAACATGAACGATGCCGTTAGCGTCGATATCGAAAGTAACTTCGATTTGCGGAATTCCGCGAGGAGCGGGCATAATGCCTGTAAGGTCAAATCTGCCCAAAGTCTTATTGTCTTTCGCAAACTGTCTTTCACCCTGTAAAACGTGAATATTAACTTCCGGTTGATTATCGACAGCGGTCGAGAAAACTTGAGATTTTTTAACGGGGATAGTGGTGTTACGGTCGATAAGTTTTGTAAATACGCCGCCTAAAGTTTCGATACCGAGAGACAACGGAGTAACGTCGAGTAAAAGTACGTCTTTAACTTCGCCGGACAAAACACCGCCCTGAATTGCGGCGCCGATTGCAACACATTCATCGGGGTTAATACCTTTGAAAGGTTCTTTGCCGGTAACACGCCTTACGGTGTCGACGACTGCGGGGATTCTGGTGGAACCGCCGACCAAAATAATCTTTTCAACTTCGTTAAACGATAGACCTGCGTCCTTCATGGCTTTGTTTAACGGATCGATGGTTGCCTGAACCAAATCAGCCGTTAAAGCGTCAAATTTTTGACGTGTAAGAGTTTCATCAAGGTGCTTTGCGTCGCTTCCTACAGCCGTAATGAACGGGATATTGATGTTGGTAGAAGTAAGAGTGGAAAGTTCGATTTTGGCCTTTTCTGCGGCTTCTTTCAACCTTTGCATAGCAAGTTTATCCGTAGATAGGTCAATACCTTCTTTAGACTTAAACTGCGAAACCAAATAATCGATAATCTTCTTATCGAAATCATCGCCGCCGAGCATACAGTTACCGTTGGTTGCCAAAACTTCGAATACGCCGTCGCCGATATCCATAATTGAAACGTCGAATGTACCACCGCCAAGGTCGTAAATTATAACCTTATGGGAAGATTTATCTTTATCGAGGCCGTACGCAAGCGCCGCCGCAGTAGGTTCGTTTATAACACGAAGAACGTTTAAACCTGCAATTTTGCCTGCATCCTTTGTCGCTTGACGTTGACTGTCTGTAAAGTAAGCGGGGCAAGTGATAACGGCGTCCTTAACGGATTCACCGATATATGCTTCTGCGTCCTTTTTGAGTTTTGAAAGAATCATTGCGGAAATTTCTTGCGGACTGTACTTTTTATCGTCAATACTTACCTTAAAGTCGGAACCCATATGACGTTTAATGGAAATAACCGTTCTGTCGGGGTTTGCCACTGCCTGACGTTTTGCTATCTGACCGACTAATCTTTGCCCGTCTTTTTGGAAACCAACGACGGACGGAGTTGTTCTTGAACCTTCGGAGTTAGCAATAACTACCGGTTCATTTCCTTCCATAACCGCTACGCATGAGTTTGTAGTGCCTAAATCTATACCTATAACTTTTGACATAATATTTATCTCCTTAAAAATTTATTTTTTGATTTATTTATATTTGAAGCGTTACTTATTGAGTAACGACAACTTGACAATATCTGATTATTTTGTCTTCGAACTTGTACCCTTTTTTAAATACCGTTTTAACGATATTTGACTCTTCCCCTTCGCCGCACGGTACGCTGTGAATGGCCTCGCACGTATTGGGGTCGAAAGGTTCGCCTACGGGATTTACCGAGGTAACGCCGAGGGCCGAAAGCACGTCTTCAAACTGCCTTTCGATAAGCACGACGCCGTTTCTCGTCTTGTCGTCCATTTCCATGGATAACGCCCTATCGATACTATCGCCGATAACAAGAAAGTTCACGATTACTTCTTTTTTACCGTCAAAGTAGGCGTTTTTTCTTGTTTCGGCATTGCGTTTTTTGAAGTTTTCAAACTCTGCAACGGCTCGATACCATTTGTCCTTATTAGAATTTGCTTCTTCTTGCGCCTTATTTAGTTCTGCTTTCAGATTTTCAAATTCATCGCACGCTTCCTTGTTTGAAGCGATAAGTTCTTTTAAAATTGTTTTTGCGTCTTTTTCGGATAATCCGTCAACGTCAAGTTCCGCTTCGGCGGTTTCGGTTTTATCTTCCAAAACATCTTCGCAAGGAACTTCGTTTTCGGTTTGCTTGATTTTTATATCTTCTTTTTTCATATTATTACCTGTTTGAGAGAATTGATTCTAATATTTTACCTACGTTTTCAAGTACGGAAACAACCTTTCTATAGTCCATTCTTGTTGGTCCTATAACGCCGTAAGTACCGATTTCGGTTCCGTTCGCCGAATAGGTCGCCGTAACCAAAGAGCAATTTTCGGGGATTTCTTCATACCCGTCCGCACCAATTTTTACGTTTATTTTAAGCCCTTTATTGCCTGATAAAAGATTTAATACCTTGTCTTTTTTTGTAACTACGGACATAAACTCGCGAATCCTGTCGACGTCGGCGTATTCGGGATGGGAAAGTATCTTTTCTTCCCCTTCCAAAACAACCTCTTTCCCTTGAGCGACGTAAGCCTTTAAAGCATTGATTACGGCAAGGAAAACCGCCTTATACCCGATGAAACTTTCATCGATTATCAAATTGCTGTCGCAGACTTCCGAAAAAGTTTTGCCTATGAAAAACTGTCCGAGTAAGTCGTTGGCGTTTTCCAAACTGTCGTCGGGAAGATTACCCGGAATTTGGATTACATTGTCCTTTAACAACTTGTTATCGGTAACTATTACCAAAAGCGCGCCGTCTTTTTTAAAACGGAATAATTTAATATTCCTTATAATCTCGCTCATATCGTGCGAGGATATCGCAAGCGAAGTATAATCGGTAAGGTCGGAAATAACTTTTGCGGTATTTTTTACGATAGCCTCGATATCGTTAGTCTTTTCGATAAACAAACTTTCGATGTAATCGAGTTCGTCAGCCGTAAGTTTATCCTTAACCATAAGTTCGCTTACGTAAAGTTTGTAAGCCTCTTTGGACGGAACACGCCCTGCCGAAGTATGCGGTTGATAAAGATAACCGAGTTCTTCAAGCGCGGCAAGTTCGCTTCTTACCGTAGCCGAACTTATCGTTGTAAGATATTTTTCCGTAATGCTTTTCGAGGAAACAGGAGTTGCCGTTTCTATATAGTCGTCGACGACAAGTTGAAGTATCTTCTTTTTTCTGTCAGTTAGTTCCATATTTGGCAAACTCCTTTTAAGAGTGTTAGCACTCATTTATGTTGACTGCTAAATCTACGATTATTCTAATACTATAATGTTTTATTGTCAATAGTTTTTTACGCAATAATTAAACTTTTTTAAAAAAATTTAATAAAAACTTATTTAGTGGCGAAAATTGGCGTTTTTTTGGCACAATATATTTTAAACTTTCATTACAAAAATTAAATGGGAGTATTTTTATGGCAAAAAAACAGGAAATAATCATCAGTGATTATATTTCAAACAATTTAACCGATTACGAAAAAAGTCTTAAAGCGGTAAAAGAAAACGCCGTTAAACCTTTGATAGTAAAATCCAACACAAACGAAAGCATGGCTTTAAACGCCGTCGAAAAAGTTTTAAAAAGTAAAGATAACGACAAAAACTTTAACGCCGAATTGATAAAACTTGTTAACAAGAAAAACATAAAACCGACCGTAAAGAAGATTTATCAAACGGTTATGTTAACATTTTTCAAGACTCTTTCGGTCGAATACGACTATAACTATTGGTTGAACGGAAATAACATTAACATGTCCCCAAAAACCATTTCCATTAACGACGGTTATGCGGAATTTACATCAAGTACCGCTTGCTTTGAAAAAGGTCGCTATCCATTTGCCAATATTACCGACGATATGCTTACCGACGAAGTTGAAAAGGATTATCAATTCGCCAAACTAACGGCAAAAGATAACGAAAAGGATTCAAAAGAAAGCATGCGCCAATTTAACGAGCAACTTAACGGTTGGATTAAAGATTATCAACAAAAAGAATTAGGTACGGCAAGAACGCTCGAACACGTACATATTTATAATAAGGAATACGATTACAGCGAAGCGGTACTGCTCGTTCCCTATTTACTTGTATCTTACGATTTAGGCGACCTTATAGTTACCTTCCCCGTATGTGGAATAAACGGCGCCGTCGACGCCCTTTTGGTTAATAATCCTTTGGCAAAATTTGCGGTTGCGGATGACGCTCTGCCACCTAAATTCAGTCCGTTAATTTTAATCGTTGCGTCCGTTGTCGTTGTTATACTCGGCGGTATTATTTACCTTGCTTGGTACTTTAGTAAAAAACTTACATACAAATCAAAAACGCTTAAAAATTACACCTTAGAAGACCTCAAAAAGTTGTTATAATCAACTTAAAACCATAAAAAACACCTCGTTTGAAATGCGCCCAAATGTAATACGGTTTTGGGAAGCGCTTCCTACGAGGCGTTTTTTTAATCTCTTTTTTTACTTAAACGTTCAAGCGTCGACTCTGTTATTATCGACCAACTGTACTGCGGCATATATCTGCCCGAAAAAGTACCCCCTTTTTCAAGATAGTCCCACATATCGCAAGTTGCATAAGCGGTATTCATAACAGCGCGTCCCCTTTCAAAAGTAACAAGTTTTTCGACGTTGTTTTCTTTTAAAGTCATTCTTAAACGGCAAACCGCGTCGCGGTAAAGTCTTTTTGATAGTTCCGTGTTTTTATCCGCCCAAAGATTGCCCATAACGGTATCCATAGATAGGTAAGAACCTTTTGCATCCGTTAAAAGCGCAAGAAGTTCTTTTGCCTTACTTGAAGAAAAATCAATCGCAACGCCGTTTACAAACAGGTCAAAATTATCAAAAGTTCTTATATAAACCGATTTACAAGCAACTTCGGAATTAAATTTTTGCAAAAGGTTTTTTACGGTTTCGTTACTGTAAGGTTTATGACAAAAACCAACCACGCTATCACCGAAGCGTTTTTTAATTTCTTCTTCATCGCGAACATAAGCGCTTATAAACACTATTTTAATGGACGGACTGACGGCAATCATTCTTTCGGCAAGGTCTATACCGTTTATTTCAGGCATTTTTACGTCTAAAAACGCCACGTCCACTTTGTTTATGCGCACGTATTCCAACGCGGCGCGCGGTGAATTCATAAACATTTTACAGTCAACGCATAAATCGTCCACAACGTTTGGCAAAAAGGTTTTTATAGCGGAAAGTTCGTCGTCAACAAGTATTATTTTCATTTAGTTTTCTCCAATGGAATTTGTATGGTAACAAGCGTACCCTTACCTATCTTACTTTCGACAGTCAATTCAGAGCACATAAGTTCAAAACGTTTACGAGTGTTTTCAAGCCCGACGCCCAATTTTTCGCCGTCGTAGCAAAACCCCTTGCCGTTATCGGCTACTTTTATGAAAATAAACCCGTTATCGACATAGGTGCGCAGTTGAACGAAGCCGTCCATTTTATCGAGAAGTCCGCCATGCTTTACGGCGTTTTCGATAAGCGGTTGTATGGATAAAACCGGTACGCTGAAATCGGTATACTCTAAGTCCAACAAAAGATTCAGTTTACCGTTTGCACGAAGATTTTCAAGTTCAAAATAGTTTAAAAGGTTTTTAACTTCACGCTCGAAAGGTATTATGTCCTCGCCGTCGCTGTCTGTCATAAGTCTTAGATAAGAAGCAAAAGTTTCAATCGCCTTATCTCCGCAAGATAGTCCCGCGCGGTATCTGGACTGAATAGCCGTTAACGAATTATAAATAAAGTGCGGTTTAATTTGCGCTTTTAACGCTTTATTTTTTATCATTGAAAGTTCACATTCCAATTCGCTGACTCGCATTGCGGTTCGCGCTGTTTTAGCAAGTTTCCAAAGCCAAACACAAACGGCGCAAATAATTATGAACATAAGTTCAAAGGTAAATATGAACTCCGTACCGAATACCAAAAGCCCTAACGAATCAGACATTTCAAAGAAAAACACGGAAATCAAAAGTATGAAAAGCGCGCCGTAAACACAACGTTCAAAAAGGTCAATTTTCGATAAACCTATCGGTACCAAATAAGTGCAGGCAGTTAAAAGAAGCATACTTCCGAAAACAGGCGCTAAAGGGGTGCCGTAAAATAAAAATAACAGCAAAGTAAAAATGGCGGATAAAACGGAAGTTGCCAAAATATGAATTTTATTTAACTTTACGCCCGTTTGGTTCAAATGGAAAATAAAAAAGACAAAAGCGATTATAGCCGATATCAGACCTAAAATCATTGATTCGGTAATCTGCAATTTAAAGACAAAAAGCATGTCCTTACTGACCAAAAAATGAAAATATAGGGCTGTCAAAAAGGTCGGCGCAGTAAAATTG
The DNA here is from genome assembly GCA_945638575.1 of uncultured Clostridia bacterium. Taxonomy (GTDB): domain Bacteria; phylum Bacillota; class Clostridia; order Christensenellales; family Borkfalkiaceae; genus UBA4636. Next base: position 82,923 of record CALZDP010000002.1, read on the forward strand.
CCCTTAAACTTAAATAAAAAGGCGGATATAATACTTGCAAGCACCGCCGTAGTCGTTACACCTATAGCGAAATAATTTATTGACCTTAATTTAGGTCCGTAAGTCGTGCCGGTACTTGTTGCCGATATCCAAGGCGCATAATTAAAACCTCCGTTGCTTCCTGCTGAAACTTCGATAACGATTTCCAAAGGGCTTCCGTCTGTTAGATATGGTATTTGCTCATTTGTCGCGCCGGTTACTACCGTTTCATCGGGGTTTTTGGATAGGATTCCGCTACGGTAATTCAGTGTTTTGTTTATAAACACCCTGTAAGCACAGTTGGCATAATGTCTGTAAACGGCTACATTTATGCCTTTTTGTACGTTTTTGACAACCAACCTATACGAAGCGTATCCTGTTTTGGGCAAAACGCCGTTACCGTAATTTTTATACGACCAAACGTCCGGTAAATTTATCGTACCGTCAGGCTTATCCTCTAAATTATCCGTTACTATCCACTTTCCGTAATAAAATTCCCATTCCCCCGATAGGTTGCAAGCAACGTCTCTCGACGGAATATCTATTCCGATTAAATCGACCTCGGCATCGGAAATTTTCGGGCAGTCATAAATTTCGCCGTAATTTGCATTAAACAAAAATAGGCATAGTATAAAAAGCGCCAATATGCCGTAAAACAGGGTAAAAAATACTATTGAAACTTTGTTTGATAATCTTTTCTTTGGTTTTATTGCTGTCATAATTACAAATAAATCTTAAAGGAACTTGCGCCAAAAAAGTGCCAAAATCACCATTTATAAAGACCGATAAAAGTAAAATATTTATAGATAACTAAAAATAGCGGTTCCGTATCAAAAACCGCTATTATAAAAATTTAACTGTCAAATTGATTTTGGGGAAAGACTTTCATATAAAACGAAACGAAAATCGATACTGTCGTAAGTTTTAATCTCGGACAAATACGACTTTTTGTAACCGCCTAATTTATCCAAGTTTTCAAAAAATACCGTTGCTTCCCCGTCTGCGTAAATTTCGGTAACATAAACGTTACGGCAGTACGGAAGCATGGTTTTATAAAACACCCCACCGCCGATTACGAAAATATCGTCGCTGTCGTAGTTACTGAGTTCGGAAAAAAGTTCCTCTAAACTATGGACTACTATGCAGTCATCTCTGCTTATTTCTTTCGGGGCAAGAACTATATTAACCCTGTTTTTCAACGGTTTTTGCTCGGGAAAGGACAACAAAGTATTATATCCCATACAAACGACCTTGTTTTTAGTCATTAAACGAAAATACTTCATGTCCTCGGGAATGGAAAACAAAAGACCGTTATTTTTGCCGATTCCCCAATTTTTATCCACGGCTACGATAAGATTCATTAAATTGCTACCTCCAACTTGCCGTCTAACGGCGTTGATTTGTAGTCTACAAGTTCAAAATCTTCCACTTTAAAATCGTAAAAGTCTTTGACGTCTCGCTTTAAAATCAATTTCGGAGCATCATATTGCGGATTTTCAAACATTTTTTGTAACGCGGGGACATGGCGGTCGTAAATATGCGCATCGCTTATTACGTGTACAAGTTCCCCAGGCTTGAATCCGGAAACCTTTGCAAACATAGTAAGTAAAACCGCATATTGAACTACGTTCCAGTTGTTTGCGACTACCATATCGTTTGAACGTTGATTTAAAATTCCGTTAAGTTTATCCCCCGTTACGTTAAAAGTCATGGAATAGGCGCAAGGATAAAGATGCATTTCGTTCAAATCGGCAAAGTTGTAGATGTTAGTCATTATTCTTCTTGAAGAAGGATTATTTTTAAGGTCGTATAAAACTTTGTCTACCTGATCGAAATCCCCTTCATTATAATGGTTTTTTACGGAAAGTTGGTAGCCGTAGGCTTTACCGATAGAACCGCTGTCATCCGCCCAACTGTCCCAAATATGGCTGTGTAAATCGTGCACGTTGTTGGACTTTTTTTGCCAAATCCACAAAAGTTCGTCTACGCAGGACTTAAAAAAGGTCTTTCTTATGGTCAATATGGGAAATTCCTTTTGCAAATCATAACGGTTTACAATGCAAAACTTTTTAAAGGTATGCGCAGGCGTACCATCGCTCCAATGGGGACGAACGGATAAATTTTCGTCGGTATATCCGCTTTCAAGTATGTCCTTACAATTTTGTATGAAAACTTTATCTGCGTAACTCATAAATACTCTCCTTAGTTTTTAAAAATGATCTTTTTGTTTTTTTGAAAACTTTTTCGCAATGATTTTAGCCTGAATGGAATAAGGCGTGATTTTAGAGAAAAAGTAAACTATTTTGTTGTATACCCCCGGTATACAGCGTTTTTTATGTTTTTTTAATGCGTTTAAGCCCGTCTTTACAACGAATTCGGGCGATTTAGACGAAAGTTTACCGGTTAGCCCTTGTTTTTTGATGTCCTCAACTATATCGGGGCGAGTAGGCACAGAGCCCGGTAACAGAGTGGTAAAATGAACGTCTTTGCCTTTATACTCATACCTTAAGCCGTCAAAAAAATTTATAAGCGCAGACTTAGTTGCCGAGTATAAGGAAAAGTAAGGCATGGGGGTTATTCCGCACATAGACGAAACGGTTAAAACTTCCAAGGAAGGAGAATTTAAGTCAAGCACCAATTTTGTAAGCAAAACCGTCGCGGTAAAATTGACGTTTATTTGAAAGAGTAACTTTTCCAAAGTATAATCTTTTACCGGCATTTGGGTATCTACGCCGGCAACGTTTATAAGCCTTGAAATTTCAAAGCCGCCTTCTTTTATAAAGGAAAACAAACTTTCCACGTCCATTTCTTTCGATAGATCCGCAGGAAAAATTTGCACGTCGATACCTAAGTTTTCCTTTAATAAATCCGACTTTAAATTATTTAATTTTTCAAGGCTTCTGCCGGTTAAAATCAGATTGGAATTTGCTTTCGCTAACTGACGTGAAAACTCCAAGCCAAGCCCGCCGGTTGCGCCGGTGATAATTACGTACTTCATAATAATTTTAAAAATTAAGCATATAATCTTATATTTTAAGGATTTTTACATTAGGTTGTAAAGGATTTTAAATAGGCTTTATCTTTACGCAAAGTTTCGATAACCTTTTTTTCTATCCTGCTTACGTAAGAGCGTGAAATTTTAAGAAGCGCCGCTACTTCCCTTTGCGGAAGCGGAACGCCGTTTTTCAGCCCGTATCTTAAAACGATAATTTTAAATTCCCTATCGGATAATTTTCGTTTAAGATACTCTAAAAGGGATTTATTAGTCGCCGACTTTTCTACTTTTTCGATTATACTTTCGTCTCCGTCGGAAAGTAAATCTATCAAAGTAAGTTCGTTACCGTCTTTGTCGGTACCGACCACTTCGGATATAGAAACGTCTGCTTGACGTTTTTTATTTGAGCGAAGAAGCATTAAAATTTCATTTTCAATGCACCTTGCCGTGTATGTTGCAAGTTGCGTGCCTTTATCGGGTTCAAAGGTGGAAATTGCTTTAACAAGCCCTACCGTACCAACCGAGATAAGATCGTCCATGTCCTCGGACCCGTGATATTTTTTGGCTATGTGTGCAACAAGTCTTAAATTATGGCTTATTAACTTTTCCTTTGCGCTTTCGTCGCCGTTTTTATAGGCTATAATGCACATTTTTTCCTCTTCCTTTGACAAAGGTCTGGGAAAGGTGTCTCCGTTAAATGAAGAACACAGGAAAATACATTTGCCTATTATGAAAGCAAGAAAATCAAAAAACATAAACTTAACCGTTCCAAAGTTAAATTTATGATAAGATTCGACAGGTTATTACGTTATTTTCTTAAAATATCGCCTTTGCATAGCGGAATATCCGTTTTTAAATAAAGTTTTTGCTGTACTATTTTTGCGTCCGTAACGACGTTTCCGCTTTCATCCCTTAAATCGGTAACTTCGATTACTTTATTAAAAGAATCTGACGGAGAAAGAACTTCCAACTTATCGCCTACAAAAAATCTATTTCTCATTTGGACTTCGCACACCCCTTTTTCGGCATCGTAACCCAAAACCACGGCTATAAAAGTCTTTTCGCCGACCGATTGAGAATCTGCGTAATTTACCGTTTCGTGATTATCGCCCATCATATAAGCGGTAGTGAATGCACGATGATTGGTCTTTAAAATTTCGCTTTCAAAAAGCGGGTTGTTTTTATAAGACGCGCCTAATCTTTCATACTCGTCAATGGCTCGGCGGTAAGCGTTTATTACGGTTGCAACGTAGTATTCGCTTTTCATTCTTCCTTCGATTTTTAATGAAGAAACGCCTGCGTCGAACATTTTATCAAGATAGGAAATCATATTCAGGTCTTTACTGTTTAGTATGTAAGTACCCTTTTCGTCCTCTGTAATATCGTAATATTCGCCCTCGGAATTTTTTTCACGCAAGGAATAATTCCATCTGCAAGCCTGTACGCATTGACCGCGGTTTGAAGAACGGTTGGCAAAATAATCGGATAAAAGACACCTTCCGCTATACGATATGCACATTGCACCGTGGCAAAATGCCTCGATCTCTACGTATGACGGAAGATAATCGCGGATTTCCTTGATATCGTCCAAACTTAACTCTCTGGCAAGAATTATCCTTTTTGCACCGCAGTCAGCCCAAAAGGAAGCGGAGTATTTATTAAGGGTATTTGCCTGCGTGGAAATATGAACGGGAAGATTCGGCGCGACCTTTCTCGACAGCATTATTACACCGGGGTCGGAAACTATAACGCCGTCTGCCTTTATGCTTTCCAAATATTTAAGGAAAGTTTCGATAACGCAAAAATCGGCATTACGAGCAAAAATATTTACCGTTACATAAACCTTTTTGTTTTGTGCGTGCGCTAAATCAATACTTAACTTTAATTGATCGTTATCGAAATTATCCGAAAACGAGCGGAGAGATAAATTCTTTCCGCCAAGATAAACAGCATCTGCGCCGTAATATAGCGCCGTCTTTAATTTATCAAGGTTGCCGGCAGGGGCAAGCAATTCAAAATTCTTCATTTTTTGTATGCGACCAAAATACCGTCGCCTTTTTCATAAATGGAACAAATATAGTTTTTATCTTCTATCAAATCATCTAAAAATGCGCGCATGTTTCTTACTATCGTATTATCACGGTGTCCGAATTTTACTCCGCCGTCGATAAATCCCCTAAAAAGCACGTTATCGGCAAATAATACTCCGCCGTTTGTTAACAGTCTTTTTAGGTCCGACAAATAATCGTAATACCTTGCTTTGGCGCCGTCTAAAAATATAAAATCATAAGGACCTTCCAAAAACCTTATGATATCCCCTGCGTCGCCTAAATACTGTTTAACGCGCTCGCTTAATCCTAATGAAGAAAAAGTTTCTTTTGCGATATCGTAACTATCCTCGTCCTTTTCGATAGTTGTTACATTCACATTATCGTCGGTAAAAAGCATCGCAGAAGCGCTTATTCCCACGGCAGTGCCGATTTCAAGCACCTTTTTAGGCTTTGAAATTGACACTTGAAGGATAAGTTCGTTTAAAGTTTCAAACAAAGCGGTAGGTATGCCTTGCGCTCTAAATTTTTTAGAAAGTTCCAAAATGCGTGGATCGGTATTTGGAATTATTTTTTCCGAAAACTTCATTACACCTCAGTAATAACAGGCAAAATCATAGGATTATTCTTGGTTTTTTTGATTACAAAATTTCGTATAGATGTTCTGATCTTATTTTTGACTTCACGGGTATCGCCTAAAGCCTTCATATCGAAACTTTGAACGGTCTTTAAAACGATATCTTTGATTGCTTCCGTTTGATCGTCCGACAAAACAACGCCTTTGGAAATCACGTCGGGTTTTTGCAAAAGTTCACCGCTTTCCGAAGAAATGCAACAAAGCGCAATAATAAGTCCGTCTTCGGCAAGATGAAGCCTGTCCCTTACGTAAGTGGTGGAATCGTCTATCTGTAAACCGTCGACAAACCTTGAACCGCCGTGGAATTTTTCGCCGAACTTCATGGACTTTTCGGTAAGCAACACCGTATCGCCTATATCGGGAATAAGCATTTGATAATCTCTCATACCTAATTCCTTGGCTAAAATAACGTGCTTTTTTAAGTGGCGGTATTCGCCGTGAACAGGAATAAAGAATTTCGGTTTAAGCAATGAGTGCATTATTTTTAATTCTTCCTGACAGGCGTGGCCGGAAACGTGAATATTTTCAATGGCTTCGTAAACAACTTCCGCTCCCTTGCGGTAAAGATTGTTTATAACCTCGAAAATAGACTTTTCGTTACCGGGGATAGGGCTTGCGGAAATAATAATTGTGTCGTTTTTGGTAATTGTTACTTGCGGATAATCATCGCCTGCCATTCTTGTCAAAACAGACATCGGTTCGCCTTGCGTACCCGTAGAAATGATTACTAAATCCTTATCGGGAATATTTTTAATTCTATCGATATCAACCATTATTCCCTTCGGTATATCAAGTTCACCTATTTTTTCGGCGGCTTCGGTAACCTTAATCATACTCCTGCCCGAAAGCGCAACCTTTCTTTTGTTTTTTTCGGCAATCTTCAAAATTTGCTGTATGCGGTTAACGTTCGAGGAAAAAGTAGCAATTATTATTCTGCGTTTGGCGTTGGTTACAAAAAGTCTTTCTAAGGTTTCAGAAACAACCCTTTCGCTCATGGTGTATCCGGTACGCTCGACATTGGTGGATTCGCAAAGGAGCAGTAAAACCCCCTTTTTACCGATTTCGGAAAGGCGGGAAAAGTCCATCATTTCGCCGTTCGGTGAAGTCATGTCGATTTTAAAGTCCCCCGAGTGTACGATTACGCCTACCGGGGTGCTTATAGCTAAAGCGCATGCACCTGCAATAGAGTGATTTACGTTTATAAACTCCACGGAAAAACAGCCTAAGGTTATTTTTTCACGCGGTCTTACACGTTTAAGTTTGTAATTTTTAAGTTTAAATTCTATTAATTTTGTTTCCAAAAGGGCGAGAGTCATTTTCGTTCCGTAAACGGGAATGTTTAATTCTCTTAATAAATACGGAACGGCGCCGATATGGTCTTCGTGTCCGTGGGTTAAAACAACACCCTTTATTCTGTCTTTGTTTTCATTTAAATAAGTTGTATCGGGGATTACAAGGTCTATACCGGGCATATCCTGCGACGGAAAGGTCAGACCTGCATCTATAACGATAATATCTTTGCCGAATTCAAGGGCGGTCATATTTTTGCCTATTTCGCCTACGCCGCCCAAGAAACGGACTTTTAAAGTCTTGTTGTTCATTTACTTCCTTTAATTTAATTGAGATAATCTTTTAAATTTTCATTGATTTTTTGTTTTAATTCAACGTATTTTTCCAATTTCTTTCTTTCGTTCTCAACCAAATCTTTAGGTGCCTTATTTATAAACCCCGCGTTGTTTAATTTTGACTGCGCGCGGTCGATTTCTTCCTGAGTCTTTTCAAGTTCCTTTGTAAGCCTTTCGATTTCCGCTTTGATGTCGACAAGTTCTCCGAGCGGAATGTAAAGTTCAAAGCCGTTTAAAACCTGAGTTACAACCTTTTCGGTAAGTTCTTCTTTAGCGGTAATTACGTTAATAGTTTCTACGCCGGAAAGTTTTTTGATTAAATCTCCGCAGTCTGCAAGCAACTTTTTGTTTTCGGTAATTACGAATAAGTCAACCTTTTTAGAGGGGCTTGCACCCGTTTTGGATTTGATTTGACGGACAGCCTTAATGATATCCATTACGGAGTTCATCTTTTCAAGATCCTTTTTGTAATTTCTTCTTGCGTTATATCTGGGATACTCGGAAACCATTATGCTACCGTCGTTGTTGGGTAGATATGAGTATATTTCTTCGGTAACAAAGGGTATAAACGGATGCAACAATTTAAGCGTTTGATTAAGAACATAAATAAGTACCGAAACGGTTTTTTGCTTTTTGGATTGATCGTTTCCGTATAAAGCGGATTTGCATAGTTCGATATACCAATCGCAAAAATCGTACCATACGAAATCGTGCAAGGTAGTTAAGGCAACGCCTAATTCGTACTTGTTCATGTTTACGGTAACTTCTCTTATACAAGAGTTGAGTTTTGACAAAATCCATTTGTCTTTAAGTTCGGGATTAATATCGGCTATAGGCAAAACTTCAACATTTTCGGCATTCATAAGAACGAATCTCGAAGCATTCCATACCTTGTTAATGAAGTTTCTGGAACTTTCGCATTTTTCCTTTGAAAATCTTATATCGCTTCCTGCCGCTACGCCTGACACCAACGAAAATCTTAACGTATCGGCGCCGTATTCATCGATAACTTGAATGGGATCAACGCCGTTACCCAAAGATTTGCTCATCTTTCTACCCTTATCGTCTCTTACCAAGCCGTGAATAACTACGTCTTTAAAAGGTATTCTCGCCATATGTTCCAAGCCGCTGAAAATCATCCTTGCAACCCAGAAGAAAATTATATCGTAACCGGTAACCAAAACGTCGGTAGGATAGAAGTATTTTAAATCTTCCGTCATTTCGGGATAGCCTAACGTCGAGAAAGGCCATAATGCCGAACTGAACCAAGTATCCAATACATCGGGATCTTGATGGAAATGCGTGCTTCCGCACTTAGTGCATTTAACGGGGGCTTCCTTTAAAACCATCATTTCACCGCAGTCCTCGCAGTAATATACAGGAATTCTGTGTCCCCACCAAAGTTGACGGGAAATACACCAATCCTTAATATTTTCCATCCAGTTGTAATATATTTTTGTAAATCTTTCGGGAATGAATTTTATGGACTTATTTTTAACGGCTGCAATAGCGGGTTTTGCAAGCGTATCCATTTTTACGAACCACTGTTTGGAAACGATGGGTTCTACGCTTGAATGACAACGGTAACAATGCCCGACGTTATGCGCGTGGGGTTCGATTTTGGATAGAACGCCCAATTCTTTAAGATCTTCGACGATTCTTCTTCTACATTCAAATCTATCAAGCCCTTGATACTTACCGGCGTTTTCGTTCATAGTGCCGTCGTCGTTCATAACCCTTATTACTTCTAAGTTATGTCTTAAACCGACTTCAAAGTCGTTAGGGTCGTGCGCAGGAGTAATTTTTACTGCGCCGGTACCGAAGTCCAAAGCAACGTAATCGTCGGCAACGACGGGAATTTCCCTTCCGACGATAGGTAAAATCAACGTTTTGCCGATAAAGGACTTAAAACGTTTATCCTTAGGGTTTACCGCAACTGCGGTATCGCCGAGCATGGTTTCGGGACGAGTTGTCGCAACGGTCAAAACACCGCTTCCGTCCTTTAAAGGATAGTCTAAGTGCCAAAAATTCGAGGCTTCTTCTTCATACTCAACTTCCGCGTCCGAAAGCGCGGTTTTGCAGGAAGGACACCAGTTTATGATTTTTGAACCTTGATAAATCAAACCTTTATTATAAAGGTTTACAAAGACTTCTTTAACGGCGCGCGAGCATTTTTCGTCCATCGTAAAAGCAAGCCTGGACCAATCGCAGGAAGAACCCAAGCATTTAAGTTGCTCTACTATTCTTCCGCCGTACTTTTCCTTCCAAGCCCAAGCGCGTTGCATAAATCCTTCCCTGCCGACCTGTTCCTTGGTTAAGCCTTCTTCCTTTTTCATAAGTTCGACGATCTTAACTTCGGTGGCGATTGAGGCATGGTCGGTGCCGGGAAGCCATAAAGTTTCGTAGCCCTGCATACGTTTAAACCTTACAATGGTATCTTGCAATGTTTCGTCAAGGGCGTGGCCTATATGAAGTTGTCCGGTTATGTTCGGTGGCGGAATTACCACGGTAAACGGCACTTTATCGGGATTTACTTTTGCTTTAAAGTAACCGTTCTTTTCCCAATTTTGGTAAATTTGCTTTTCAAATTCATTTGGATTGTAAGTCTTTTGCATGTCCATATAAAAAGTCTTCCTATATATAATCTATAAACGTTTTAATTTATTATATAGTAATTAAAGTTTAATGTCAAACTTCCTTTACCGAGTTAATCAAAATTATCCTTCTACATTTTTCTTAACAAGTATGCTTTTTTTAACATAAAATAGCAAAAGAACACTTATTTAGGAGGATTATGAAAAAATTTATTATTTTTTGCCTAAGTCTTGTCTTTACGGTAAATTTATTTGCCTGCCAAGATACCGGCAAAAACAATACGAAAATTGAAGTTAACGAGGTTACGCACTCGATTTTTTACGCTCCCTTTTACGTTGCCATAGAAGGAGGCTTTTTTGAGAAAGAAGGTTTGGAAATTTCTCTTACCAACGGAGGCGGTTCGGACGCTTCGATGACGGCGCTTTTATCGGGAAGTTGCGATATTGCTCTTTTAGGTCCTGAAACAGGAATTTATACTGCCGTTGGCGGAGCAAAAGATCTCCCGGTAATATTTGCGCAACTAACCAAACGAGACGGTTCCTTTTTAATGGGTAGAGAGCCTTCCGATAATTTTAAGTGGACGGATTTAAAAGACAAGGAAATCATCGCAGGTCGGCGAGGCGGAAGTCCCGCTATGTCGCTTGAATACGCGCTAAACAAAAATAAACTTGTAAACGGCGAAAATATAACTTTAAACTATGACGTGCAGTTCAACCTTACGGCTGCGGCATTCGTATCGGGTACAGGCGACTATGTTACCATGTTTGAACCGACTGCGTCCGAATACCAACGCGAAGGCAAAGCCTATATAGTCGCAAGCGTCGGCGAAGAATCGGGCGAAGTCCCCTTTACCTGTTTTATGGCAAAAAGAAGTTTTTACGAAAACAAAGCGGAAATTATAGAAAAATTCACAACTTCGCTATTTAAAGCCATACAATATATTAAGGAAACGGACGTAACGGCGGTTGCGGAACTGCTTGTAAAATCCTTTCCCTCTACAAGTATTCAATCCATTATTGACTCACTCAACTCTTACCTAAGAATCGACGCTTGGCAAACGGATATGATAATGAAAAAAGATGCTTTCAACCGCTTGCAAGATATTATGGAAAACGCAGGAGAATTGGACCAGCGAGTGGAATACGAAAAACTCGTTGACAATAAAATTACTGAAGATAGCCACAAAAAAATCTTCGGATAAAAGTGAAGCCTGCCATTAAATTGGCAGGCTTTTTTGAGGTAACGATGAACAGTTTTCTTAAATTAGATAATCTTTCCTTAACCTATCACACCAAAAACAGCGAAACAATAGCCATACAAGGACTTGAATTTTCAGTTGAAAAAGGTGAGTTCGTCGCAATAATCGGCCCTTCCGGTTGCGGTAAAACGAGCATACTTTCACTTGTCGCAGGTCTAATTAAAAAGTCCGGCGGAACTATTACTTTATGCGGAAAGGAAATTACGACCGCTGATGATAACGTAGGCTATATGCTCCAACGCGATCAACTTTTTCCTTGGCTTACGATTGAAAAAAATGTTATTCTTCCGCTAATTATCAAGAACATAAAAACCGTTAAAAACGTTGATTATACCTACAATTTATTAAAAAAGTACGGTTTGTACGAATTCAGAAAATACTACCCGGACCAACTATCGGGCGGTATGCGACAAAGGGCGGCGCTTATAAGAACGCTATCAAGCAAGCCGGAACTATTATTACTTGACGAGCCTTTTTCGGCGCTTGATTATCAAACAAGACTTTTGGTTTGCGACGACGTTTACAAGGTAATAAAGTCGGAAAAAAAGACCGCCCTTTTGGTTACGCATGATATTTCCGAAGCAATTTCGCTTGCGGATAAAATCATAGTTTTAACAAAAAGGCCGGCAAAAGTAAAAAAAGTTTATTACACAGACTTCGATAAATCCGCTACCCCCCTTTTAAGACGGGAAGAAAAAAATTTTTCAACTTGGTTTGAAATTCTTTGGAAGGAGTTAAACAAAGAATGAAAAAAGAATTTTCATCAGAACATCTTCTGTATGTCAAAAAACAAAGAAACAAAAGAATTGCAATATTGGTAACGCAAATTTCCATACTTGTAATTTTTCTTTTGTTATGGGAACTTTTAACCCTTTTTAACATCGTTGACAGTTTTTTATTCAGTAGTCCCGACCGCATAATAAAAACCGTTTCGCAACTATATTTAAGCGGAGAATTGTTTTTGCATATAGGTACCACTTTATACGAAACCATTATCGGCTTTATACTTGCTTCCCTAACCGGTACGCTTGTAGCCGTAATCTTTTGGTGGTCGGATTTTTTAAGGCGCGTTTTCGAGCCTTACGTCGTCGTTTTAAACAGTTTGCCTAAAATTGCGCTCGGTCCTTTAATCATCATATGGTTCGGTGCAGGCACAAAGGCAATCGTTTTTATGACTTTTTTAGTTACCGTAATTGTTACGATAATCAATATGTACACTGGCTTTTGCGAGGTCGACAAAGATAAAATACTGCTTTTAAAATCTATGGGTGCAAACAAAGGAAAAATCTTTATTCACCTTGTAATGCCTTACAGTATTCCAACCTTTATAACAACGCTAAAAATAAACGTCGGTATGAGTTGGATTGGTTCGATTATGGGCGAATATTTAGTTTCAAGACAAGGCATAGGCTATTTAATAGTCTACGGCGGTCAGGTATTCAAATTAGACTTAGTAATGACCGGAACTGTGATTTTATGCCTTTTGGCGGCACTTATGTATCTTATCGTCGCACTTTTCGAAAAAATATCTCGCAGGCAAAAATAAGTATCATTACAAAACCTATTCCGCCGATTATCGGATAAACCTTTGCAACGATATTGTAAAAGCCTATTTTTGAAACAATAACTGCCGATAAAGTTAATATTACCCTGCCGACGTTTCCCCACAAACCGTCGGAAAAGTAGTTGAAAAGCGGATAATGAGCGCTTAATAAGGTAGTTAAAATGCCAAAATACAGTACGAAAATGTAAATTACGTAAAAAACTTTGTTATGCGACAACAAAGTCAGTACGGGCATATCGCTTTCGGTTACAGACCTTTCGCATCCCGAAATGCATATAAACAAACAAAAAATCAAAAGGGATAAAAGGAGTGAAGATATCAATGATGCAGCCAAACATACAGAAGTCTTTTCTCCTTTGCCTATGCTTACGAGAACGGGCACAGCCAAAAACAGATTTAAACCGCTATAAGACGCAACTTTAAAAGGTCTTATCGTATTCGTGCTTACAATCACCTTATCCGACGGCAAAAAGACCATAAAAAGTATAACAACTATTATTATGGGAACTAAAAATGCATTGACGTTTTTTAACCCCCTTGTTCCGCCGAACATTACCGCATTAGAAATGATTACGGTAATTAAAGAAAAAACAGGCAAATTTTCCGACCAAGGAAACAAGAGAAGAAAAAGCGAATCGACCGCCGATAACATTCCGCACATAATGATAAAGTTACCCAAAAACAAAAAAATTTTGGAATACTTATATACAAAAGAGTTTTTTTCAAGATCGAACTTTAAAAGAAAAAATGTAATCAAACAGAATAGAATAAAGATAAAAACCGAGTTTAAAAGAATATCTTGTCCGCACAAAAACTCGTAAATTTCCTTACCGCTTAAAAAACCTGCGCCCAAAACAGTGCCTATAATTACAAATGAAATTTTTAAAGTTCTAATTAGAAAGTTCACACTATTATATTATTTATTTACGATTTTTTTAGAACAAAATCACAATTATGATGTTCGTAATAATTTCAAAAATCAAACTATTTATCTAAGATTTTAAATATTATTATTAGTTTTTAAAAAGACAGTACGAACTATAAATCGTTTAAAGGCATAAGATAAAATTGACGGAATTTATATGAATCCTTTTTTAAAAATACCGACAACAAAAAGCCTTTTTGAAAGTCTGCAAAATTTATATCCTGTATGCTACGATAAAGAAAATACCTCGATAGAAACAAAGTTAAACGTTATACTTTTATCGAGTACGGTAAAGTATACTTTTGATTATTTGAAAAATCTATCTTACTTTCAAAACTTAAAACTTAATAAGTTTATTACAAAAATGCTCTTTATCGAAAACCAAAGGCTTACTAAACTTAAACTTTTAAAACCTTTAAACGAAAGCGCGCTTGAAAGTATACTGTACTTAGAAGATTTGCAAGTTATAGCCTTAGGATGCTTGTCTATACGTGAAACCGACAAAAACTTAAAAGACACTTTTGATTTTCTGCTTTTAGACGATTGCGATAATTTTTATCGCTTGGCAAATCTATATCATTTAACCGAAGCAACTTCCCCTGCCGATTTGATTTCATTTAACGCGGAAATCACCCCTTCTAAACCGACGTATCTTCAACATCGCGCGCCGGAAGATTACGTCAAGCGCATAAAAAATAAATTAAGCACGGAAAGTATTTTAAACTTACTGATTGCGTTATCGGTTAAGAATAACGCAATAACCGCCTATACCGAAACGGCTGCATTAACCTATAACGAACTTTCGGGAAAGTTTTTGCAGGAATTGACCTTAATCAAAGTCGGTCATTTAGGTTTGTTAAAAAATTATATTTTGTACGGTAAAAAGGTTTTTGTTAACCTATTTTATTTGGAATACCTTAACGCTTATCTGTTTTGGTCTTGCGCAATATTTGAAAAAAATCCTTCTATCCGAACAATTTTTAAAAATTATTTTGAAGAATCCGTTTCATTATTAAGGTCTGTTTGCGGTATTTTAAAACAAGAATACGATCTTAACTGGTTCGATATTATTAACGACGGAGAGTTTCCTCCGCCAATGCTGTTAAAAGAAAATATTACCTACATAAGAAAATTAAAAGCGGAAAAATCCGAGTTAAACTTGTTTTACGGCGAATTTATAAAGAATAAAAATCTTCCTTATAATGCTAATTTTTATGAGTTTCAAAATATTCGATATAAAAATAAGGATGAGTGCCCTTCCGAAAAAGTGATTACAGCGCACCTTTTGGCGCACGGTAAAGATTTTAGATACGAAGTCGCCCCAAACCCACTTGAACTTAATCGTAAATAAAGAAAAAGCCTTTGCCGTAAGCAAAGGCTTTTTCCTAAAAACAACGCTAAATATAAGATTTTTCGATTTTGATAACAGAGTTTGTGTTTTCAAAATTCGCGTTTATTAGTTTTTCAAGTTCTACTTTGACAACTTCGTCGCTAACTTTTAAATCATGCGGAACGACTGCGTCAAAAATAAAGTTTATGTGAGTAGGTCCTTCGACCATTCTGAAATCGTGTACGGTTATACGCTCGTCAAACTGTTTAACCACTTTGGCAACTTTTATGCGGAACTCCGTAACCCTTTCGTCGCTTGTACAAATGGGGTCAAGGTGAATAATCGATACGCATCCGAGTTGATTATCAAGTTCACTCATGGCGTTATCGATAACGTCGTGTAAGCGATAAATATCTTCTTCGCCAGAAACCTCGGCGTGAAGTGAGATCATAAATCTGCCCGGACCGTAATCATGGACTACTAAATCGTGTACACCTAAAATTTCACTGTGACTTAAAACGATTGAACAGATTTGGTCAACCAACTCTTTATCGGGGCGCTTTCCGAGAAGATCGCCCATCGTGTCTTTTACTGCGGAAATACCTGCATAAGTAATAAAGACGGAAACGAGCGCGCCGCACCAACCGTCAAGGTTTACGCCTGTAAATCTGTAAATAAGAGCACACGCAAGTACGAGAGAAGTTGAAATTACATCCATTAAACTATCTGTACCGACAGCCTTCATAGTTTGTGAATTGATTTTTTTACCGTAATACATATTGTAAATAATCATGTATACTTTAACCAAAATGCTTAAACCGATTATTACGATAGCCGTTACGTTAGAATAGGCGTTGGCGTCGGGCGTTTCGTTGTTTATAAGAATGGAAATCGAATCGCGCAAAGTCGTTATACCTACGATTACTATGATAATCGCTATAACAAGCCCTGCTATGTACTCTATTCTGCCATGTCCGAAAGGTCTGTCGTCGGAAGCCTTTTTGCCTGCAAATTTGAAACCGAAAAGGGATAAAAGGGAGGATCCTGCGTCGGACAAGTTGTTATAAGAGTCCGCCATAATGGAAATCGAGCCTGTCAAAAGTCCTATTACAAGTTTAACGGCAAATAAAATTATGTTTAGCACTATTCCCATAATGCTGCACAACATTCCGTAAGCCCTTCTTGTTATAGGGTTTTCGTAATCCTTTCTGTTTTTAATAAATATTTTAGATAATAAAGTTACCATTATAAATAATTCCTACGCAAAATAATTAACGAAGAATTTTAATGCCTTAAATTAGCAGATATATTCTTCCTTTTTCTTAGGTGCGTTTTCAAGTTCCTTGCGCTTTTCTTCGTAACCGGATCTTCCGAACATAGCATACGTAGCGTTTTTACCCTCTTCTACGCCCGGTTGATTGTAGGTATCGATACCGAACATTTCACCGATATAAGCAGTCGCAAGTTCAAGCATAAAAATAAATTCACCGATAGTAAACTCGTTTACTTCAGGCAAAACAATGGTATTGTTCAGTCTTGATTTACGGCAAAGCGCGTATTCGGTTGCTTTCATCTCGGTGGAAATAAGTTCGTTTAAAGTATGACCGCAAAGGAAGTTTACGTTGGGGAATTCTTTGCAACCGTCGGGGATTACCACTTCACTGCGATAATCATCTACGGCAACGAAGGTTACTACCTTGTCGAAAGGACCTTCTGTATAAAGTTGAACTTGGCTGTGTTGGTCCGTTACGCCCAAAGACTTAACCGGCGTTTGACCTGTAAAAGCGGCGCTTCCGTCTTTTTTGACGGCTTTACCCAAACTTTCCGCCCAAAGTTGACAATACCAGTCAGCCATATAACGCAAACCGTCGGAATACGGCATCATTACAGAAACGTTTTTACCTTTATTGAATGCGATGTACTGCAAAATCGCAAACGCCATTGCTGGGTTTCTTCTGTAATCGGATGACGAGCAGACTTTATCCATGTACGCGGCGCCTTTAAGCATCGATTTTATGTTAATACCCAAAACTGCGGCAGGAAATAGCCCTACGGGGCATAATTCCGAAAACCTTCCGCCAACTCCGTCGGGTATATAGAAAGTTTTTAAGCCTTCGGTTTTGGCAATTTTTATCAAATTACCGCTATCGTGCGAAGTGGTTGCTATCATATGATCTTTCGCTTTGTCCCCGAAAAGATTTTTGAGCATGTTCCAAATTATCAAATACTGGGACATGGTTTCACTTGTAGAACCGCTTTTTGTAATAACGTTAAACATTGTCTTTTCCGGCTCGATTACGTCAAGTAAGGCGGACATTCTTTCGGGGTCAACGTTATCCTCTACGTAAAATTTTGGACCGCCGCGCTTTCTGTCTTTTAAATCGTTGTAACGAAGGTGTTTTAACGCCTGAAAAACCGCTATAGGTCCCAACGCACTTCCGCCGATACCTAAAACCACAAAATATTTGAAGTTCTTTCTTACCGATTTAGCAGTTTCCACTATATCGTCTACGACGTCGTTTTGATTGTACGGAAGTTCGCTCCATCCCATCATTCCGCTTCCGCGGTTTGCGTTGAAGGTTTGAAAAGCGGACTTACATAAAGAGGCTGAATTTTTTAATTCCGCAGGGGTAATACCCTCTTTTTCGCCGATAAACTCAGCCATCATGTTGTTAAAATCAAATCTTAAACGTAAATCGGCATTCGTTTTTCTTTTTGTTGCCATTATATTTATCCTCTCTTTACTAAATTTTTTATATATTCAAGTGAAGTTGCCAATTCTTCGTAAGAATCGTAACTGTTATTATATACTTCGATAATGATTGCGCCGTTAAAATTAACTTGGTTTAATTCACCGATAAGTTTTTCAAAATCGAAAATCCCCTTACCGGGAAGAAGAATTTTACCGTCCGAATTATAGTCGGAAATATGGACGGTCTGCAGACTGTCAGCCATTTCCTTTAAATACTCACGGTAATCATAGCCGGAAAGCCTTGCTTGTTTAATGTCGAGGCAGGTTTTTAGTTTTGGCGAATAGGGCTTAATCTCTTTTAAATATCCGGCGTAATTATACATCGCCCAGTGAACATTTTCCAAACAAACGTTTACACCGTAAACTTCCGCTTTATCAATTAAAATGTTAAAAAATTTCCCTGTGTCCTCGTAATTGTCGTAACGACCTGTTTTTATACGGATTCTGCCGTGGAAGGTATTGTTTTTTGCGTTTAATATATTTGCCGCCTTTATTACGCTTTCAAAAGTTTCAATCGCATCGTTATACGAGCGCGGATTGGAAGAAAATAATTGCGGTTCGTAATTGGTGTTTACCGTATGGACGGAATGGACTTTTAGATTACCCAAACGAGATTTAAGCAAAGTGGCAAATTCAACTGTATACTCGCAAAAAGACTCCAAAAAAATCTCGACTACGTCGGCGCCCATTCTGTCGATTATGGGTAAAGCGTCCTCATTGAAAGCCCTGTTAAATAGTGATGCGGTAGAAATTCCAACATTCATAATTTTCTCTAAAATCGTTGATTAAATGCAGTGTTTTTTAAATTATTATATATTCCTTTTTCATACTTTGGGCTGCCCAATGGGCAGCCCGCAATAATAACATATTCAATTTGTAAAACTTATATATTTATTTTATAACGGGATCGATAAGCCCGATGTTTCCGTCATCACGCAAGTACAAAACCTTAGTTTTGTCGTTGTCTTTATCATAGAACACAAAGAAACTATGACCTGTTAATTCGAATTCTTCGATTGCTTCGTCTAAAGACATAGGCATTAATTCAAACTGTTTGGTCTTTACAAGTTTAAAGTCGTTATCCTCTTTCTGTTCGTAAATTCTATCCTTTAAGTAAGCGCCCTGACGAAGTTTCGATTCAAGTTTGGAACGATATTTATAAATCTGACGCTCGATTTTCGGCAGTACGATATCAATTGCGTCGTAAAAATTATCCGCGTTTGCTTCCGCCCTTACGAACGAACCCTTGTAATTTATGGAAACTTCCATTTTGCAATTCCGTTTTTCGGTTTTTAAATAAATTTTGCATGAGGAATCTTCTTCAAAATACTTATCCAAACGGGCAACTTTTTTCTCTATTACTTCGGTTAATTGGTCTTTAACCTGATAATTTTTGGCAACAATTTCAATCTTCATAATAAATCTCCTTTATAGTTTTTTTGCAGTAAAAGCAAACTATGCGACTAAAAAATCAATTTCGCCGTCGTCTACGATTACTTTTACCGTATTGTTTGCGTGCAAATCGCCTTTTATTATCATTTCGGATAAAGGATTTTCAATAAGGGTTGATATAGCGCGTTTTAACGGTCTTGCGCCGTATTCCTTATCATAACCTTTATCTAATATCAAGCGTTTTGCATCTTCTGTAAATATTAAATTTACATTCATGGATTGCATCCTTTTTCTTAACGAATCACACTGTAAATCACAAATTTTTCCGCATTCCTCCATGGTTAATTTACGGAATATGACTATATCGTCGATTCTGTTAAGAAATTCCGGACGAAAGCGCCGTTTAAGCGCTTGGTTTATTTTATCTTTGGCACGCTCCGTTTCCTCGGGATTATCGCCAAAACCTATGGTTTTAACCGATTCCGCCTCCGAAGCGCCTTCATTTGAAGTCATTATTATTATGGTGTTTTTAAAATCAACCGTTCTGCCCTTGCTGTCGGTAAGCCTGCCGTCATCAAGAATTTGAAGCATGATGTTAAAAACGTCGGGATGAGCCTTCTCGATTTCGTCGAACAAAATAACCGAATAAGGCTTCATTCTTACCTTGCCGGTAAGTTGCCCTTCTTCGTCGTAACCAATGTATCCCGGTGGCGCGCCGATAAGTTTTGCAACGCTGACCTTTTCCATATACTCGCTCATATCAATGCGGATAAGAGAGTTTTCATCTCCGAAAAGGGCTTCTGCAAGGGCTTTTGACAATTCTGTTTTACCAACGCCCGTAGGACCTACGAAAATAAACGAACCGGTAGGTCTGTTGGGGTCCTTTATACAGGTCATAGAACGCCTTATGGCTTTTGAGACTGCGGAAACTGCGGTTTCCTGACCGATTACGCGCTTATGAAGTACGCTTTCAAAATTAAGCAACCTATCGGACTCGGCTTCGGTTAATTTGGAAACGGGAACGCCTGTCATTTCGCTTACCACTTCGGCGATATTTTCTTCGTCTATATAAGACCTTGAGCGGGCTCTTAAACGTTTATACGAGCGATTTAATTCGTCTATTTCCCCTTTCAAATCGGAAATCTTTTCCTCGATTTCACGGAAATCAGCGCCGCTTATCAAAGCGTAGTTTTTTTCGTTTTCAAGCCTTTCAAGTTGGCGATTTTTTTCTCTTATCGAATCAGGCGGAGTGTCTACCGAGATTCTTTCCTTTGCCGCCGCTTCGTCAATAAGGTCTATCGCTTTATCGGGTAAAAACCTTTCGGTTATATATCTTTCGGACATTATAACCGCCGCTTTAATGGCGGAATCGGTTATTTCTATGCCGTGATGCGCCTCGAACTTATCCCTTAAACCTTTTAAAATTTCAATACAATCATCAATTTTGGGCGGTTCAAGTTTTATGATTAAAAACCTTCTTGCCAACGCCGCATCGTTTTGAACGTATTTATTATATTCGGCAGTTGTCGTAGCCCCTATAACTTGCAAATCGCCGCGTGCCAGCGCAGGTTTTAATAAGTCGCTTATGGCAAACGAAGAATATCCTGCCAAAATGGAATGAATTTCGTCTATAAAAAGTATTACGTTATGTTCCTTAGCATAATTAAGCGCGGATTTAAAGCGCTCTTCAAACTCTCCGCGTAATTTAGCGCCTGCAATTATTCCGCTTAAATCAAGTGAAAATACGGTCTTGTTTTTTAGAGTTATAGGAACGTTACCATTAACGATTTTAAGCGCAAGTCCTTCGATAACTGCAGTTTTGCCTACGCCCGGTTCGCCTATCAACAAAGGATTTGATTTTATCCTTCTTGAAAGAGTTTCGATTATCCTATTGATTTCTTTATCTCTGCCTATAACGGGATCGAGTTTGCCTAACTTCGCCCTCTGGGTAAGGTTAATACCGAAAGATTCAAGTTCCGACAAACCTTCTTCTTCGTAATTTGTATCGTTTTGAAAGTTTTGCTCGCCTGCCGTCGGTGGGTTTATATCCTCATGTAAACCGTTAATTCTGTAATTATGATAATCACCTTTGTTTAATTTTTTAACTAATTTTTCGATGTCCTTACGCAAGCCATCGTGATCTTGCACGATAGTATCTATTATTTCGCAACCGTAACAAACTTCCTTACTGAGTATAGCAAGAAGCAAATGTTCCGCGGCTATATAGGGACAGCCGTTTTCGGCTGCGATAGATACGGCTTCATCCAAAACAGCTTTTGTCCTTGGGGTGAAACCGACTAAATTATACGTCGGGTCCGCCTTCCCCTTCAGCAACGGATAGTACGTAGTCGGTGTAACGCCGTATGCGCCTAATATCCTGCTAATCTCGCTTGGATAGCTTATCATTGCGGCAACTATAAATTCCGTAGCAACATACTTAACACCATATTTATGAGCAATTTCTTCCGCTCGTTTTATGATCGAAAAACATTGGCTTAACGATTTATCGTTAAGTTCGTTCAACACATTATTCATAAATTACAATTAAAGTTCCTGTGTTTCCAACTTTTTAAGTGCGTTTTTAACAAAAACGGCACGAATTTCGTCAACCGAATCGCCGACAAGCGAGTATGAGTTGACAAGCAAAGTATTATGTCTTGCCGAAATTGCAAGATCGTCTATCGCCGAACTGTTGTTACAACCTATTATTCCCCAATAAATGCCTAATTTTACCTGTGAAATAAGTTCGCAAAATTCCTCGTACGGCAATATGGCGGCGTGCGTCAAAGTCCCCAAAGCACGCAAACACTTATCTTTTATTTTGATAGGATTTTCAAGGTATTCGGCATTACGTAAATTTTTTTCTTCGGTAACTACCTTGTCGGCAAATTTTTTTACCTTTTCGATAATCGCATTGACGTCGCCGATAGTTATGGAATTACTTATCTGATAATAGTAGCCTTCGGCAAAACTTCCCTCACCGAAAGCGCCGCGTATGGTTATCGATTCGGTATAACCGAGTTTTGCCAAATCGTCGATACGGTTGTTTTTTGTTAAAGCGGGCAGAAAAACCATTAGCGAAGCCCTCATACCCGTACCGAGATTTGTAGGACAAGCCGTATAATAGAAATTGTTTTTTACCGCAAACGGACAGTTTTTGGCAAGAACGCCGTCAAGATACAAAATTCTTTTTAACGCGCCTTCAAAATCAAAACCTTTCACGATGCATTGTTCTCTTAAATGGTCTTCTTCATTCATCATGACCGACAAAAGTTCATCGGAAGAAAGAGCAACCGCGCCGTTTGGCGAGGCGCAAAGATTTTTTGAAATGAGATATCTTTCCGTAAGCGAAAGTTTTTCGGTTTCGCTTAGTTGAGACATGAAGTAAGTGCTGAATCCTTTAAAATGGCTCAACACCGCAAGACAGGAATTGACAATTTCCTTTTCGCACTCGCTTCCGCGTATCATTGACGGAAAGTTGTAATTACGAAAGTTGCGCGCTAAACGAATTCTCGTTGAAATAACTACGTCGGTATTCATCGTTACTCACTCTGCAAACTATCGATAAGCGGTTTTAATTCTTCGCTAAATTCCGTGTAACAGTAAGGACAACCGACTATCATGGTGTTTAAAATATCGTTAAGACTTCTACCGCAACGCCGACAGGTTTTTTGCAAATTTGCGTAAAAAACGTTATAAAAACCGTTTGCATCAAGAGAATACGCCGCACTTAAACACTCATGACACACTAAGCCTTGCGATTTAAAGGCGCCAAAGTATCTTACGACTTCTTCGGTGGCTTCTCTTTTATGACAAACGGGACAAATCATTTATAACACCATATAATTACTGACTTTCTATCAATCTAATTATATCATTAAATCCTAAAAAGTAAATACCATTTTGATTAATTTTTTCCGATTTTTACAAATATTTTTGTTGTTTTTTAACTTTTGGGACTGAAAGTTTGATTTTTTAAAATCCGTCGGCAAAATTACCGACGGATTTTTAGTTTATTCTTTGATTATATCGAGTAAATAATTTTTGAAACTTTCTTTTAGTTCGGTATCTCTAAGTGCGTATTCCACATTGGCTTTTAAAAAACCGAGACGGTCGCCCATGTCGTAACGTTTGCCTTCAAACTCGTAAGCGTAAGCGCCGTTTGTCTTTGCCTCGATATCCAAAGCGTCGGTTAATTGATACTCGTTATTCGCGCCCGGTTTAAGGTTGCGCATAATGTCAACCATGTAAGGCGAACAAACGTACCTGCCAAGCGGAGCGATATCGCTTTTTACAAGTTCTATCGGCGGTTTTTCGACAATAGAAGTAACCCGATACTCTCTGCCGTCCTTTATATCGTATTCTACCGAAGCGTATTTCGGCACCTGTTCGTGCGGAACGGTTTTTACGCCTATAACCGTTTTACCGTGTTTTTCGTAAACCTCCAAAAGTTGCCGTAAAACAGGCTTTTCGTTAAACATTACGTCGTCTCCGAATAAAACCGCAAAAGGTTTGCCTTGTATGTATTCTTCAGCCGCCATAATGGCGTCCGCCGTACCCAACTGAGTTTTTTGTTGGACAAAATGCACTTTTGCCAAACCTTCGGGATACTTCACTTCTTTAAGATATTCCGGCTTATTTTTATCCTTCAAAAGATTTTCAAGTTGGGTATTTTCGCTGAAATGATCTTCGATGATTTCTTTCTTATGACCGACTACAAAAACAATCTCTTCGATACCGCTTTTCGCCGCTTCTTCCGCAATAATCTCGACAGAAGGCCTGTTTATTATCGGAAGCATCGGCTTAGGCACTGCCTTTGTATATGGTAAAAACCTTGTGCCGAATCCGGCGACGGGTATTACCGCGATTTTTACTTTCATTTTCCCTCCAAATATCACATAACTAATATATGCGATACCAATAAGTCCGCGTTTGCGTGCGGACGGTATTTACAAGCGATTCTTGTTTATTTTACTCTAAAAATTTATTTTGTTCCGAAAAGCCTATCGCCGGCATCGCCCAGCCCCGGTACTATGTAATAGTTTTCGTTAAGTTTTTCATCTAACGAGGCAACGTAAATATCAACGTCGGGATGAGCCTTTTGCATGGCTTTAACACCTTCCGGCGCGGCAATCAGGCACATAAGTTTTATATCCTTGCATCCCCTGTCCTTTATAAACTTAACGGCGGCAATAGCGCTTCCGCCGGTTGCAAGCATAGGATCGACTACTATAATTCTTCTTTCCGTGGCGTCTTGCGGTAATTTACAATAGTATTCTACCGGTTGATGGGTCTGCGGATCTCTGTAAAGACCTATATGACCGACTTTGGCATTGGGTACAAGCCTTGTTATACCTGTAACCATACCTAAACCTGCCCTTAAAATGGGAACAACGCCGATTGCTCTGCCCGAAATCTCATATCCCTTGGTTTTGCAAATCGGGGTTTCCACAACGACTTCTTCCAGAGGAAGGTCGCGCGTAACTTCGTACGCCATAAGCATGGAAATTTCATCTGCAAGTTCTCTAAAATCTTTGGTGCTTGTATCGGTCTTTCTCATTAGCGTAATTTTGTGTTTGATAAGCGGATGGTTTACCACGGTAAATGTACTCATAAAAAATCTCCTATCGTTAAATAAAATTTTTGTTGTAAAAAATATATGAATTTGCGGAATATTTTTTAATACAAATTTTCCGTCTGTGTAATCTTATTTATTCTTCTTATGTGATTTTCTTGATTGGAAAAGGGCGTATTCAAGAAAATATCGATAAGTTTTTTCATCTTATCAACCGTAATTACGCGCGCGCCGAGTGCCAAAATATTGGCGTCGTTGTGTTCACGCGTCATTTGCGTGGAAAATTCTTCCGAACAATTAGCGCAACGAATCCCTTTTACTTTGTTTGCGCAGATAGACATTCCAATACCCGTTCCGCAAATCAAAATGCCGTAGTCGTTGGACTTGTCGGCAACCGAATCAGCGCATTTAACCGCAAAATCGGGATAATCGCAAGATTCGTTAGAGTTTGTACCGAAATCTGTTACGTCGCAGCCTTTTTCGGTAAGATAACGAATAAGTTGTTGTTTTGCTTCAAAACCTGCATGATCGGAAGCGATTGCTATTTTCATATGCCACCTTTTAAATAAACTTATTTTTAGATAATCTCTTAAAATTTTGAAGTATGAAAACTTACAAAACTTTTTTTAACATTTCCAAAATTATCGTACAAGCCTCGTCTATTCGGGAAAAACAAAGGTTGTAATCTTGTTGTGATTTTCCGTACGGATCGCCAATATCACCGCATTTAGTCAGTTGATTAATCGAATATACGTTTTCGTACCCTTCTTTTTCCAAAGCGCGTTTAATGGAATCGGTCATGGCGACGATTGCCCCGAACCCCTTTGCTTTTTCCAAAGTGATTTGCTTAGGTACGAATTTGGTCATTTTTACTCCGTTTAATTTTAGCGAAGTCTTAGCCATAGGGTTAATTTTGTCATCCGTAACATTCGTGCCGAAAGAGGTTACGCGAATATTTACGCTGTTATCCGCGAAAATTTTGCCTTTCAATATAAATTGCGCCATCGGACTGCGGCAAGTGTTACCCGTACAAACGAAACACAACGATTCTTGTTTGCTCATTTTTCACCACCCGAAGTTAATTAGAGGACTCTGACGAAGCAAACGCTTTTAAAAATCTGTTTTCGACGCTCAGCGTTACTTCGTCGTTAACATCAAATTTTATGCCTATAAGCAAATCGTAACGTTCACCTTCATGAAGCCCGTAATAAAGGCGTGAAGCCATTTGACAACCGTTTTCACCCAAAGAAAACAGATTTAATCCTTCTAAGTAAGGTTCATCCTTTTTAGTACACATGACAAGCGGTTTTTTGCCCTGATTAACGCTAACGTCGTACAGTTTTTTAACTGCTTCATAATCGCCTTTTTCGAATAAAAAAGTTGTAGTTTTAGGGCAGTAATGTCTGTATTTTGTGCCGGGTGAACGTTTGTTTAATTCCGAAGCGTTACCTGCATAAACGCAGTTACCGACAACCTTAGAAACCATCTCGGCGGTAATAAGACCTTTTCGTAAAATGACGGGGACTTCGCCTGTGGCGTCTAAGACGGTTGATTCTATACCGCCTTCACACCTTCCGCCGTCTAAAATCATCGGAATGGTATCGCCGAAATCTTCATAGACGTGCTCGGCTGTAACAGCGCTTGTATGTTTAGATATGTTTGCAGACGGCGCCGCAATCGGCAAATTTAAATATTTTAAAAATCTTTGAGCGCTTTCTGAAGACGGAACCCTTATTGCAAGTGTATTAAGCCCACAAGAAACAAGGTCTGAAACGGCGTTCTTGCTTCTGTAAACTATGGTAAGCGGTCCGGGCAAAAAAGCCTCTCTCAACTTTTTAGCGTAAGCGTTATCGTCATAGATAAGCGTGCTTAAATCGTAATCTTTGTGAACGTGAACGATTAACGGATTGTCAAGCGGACGACCTTTTGCCGTATATACAGCACGTATTGCCTCATCGCTGAAAGCATTTGCGCCTAATCCGTAAACGGTCTCCGTAGGGAAAGCAACAAGTTGATCGTTTAAAATGTAATTTTTTGCAATTTCAAGCGTTTTATCGGTGATTTTAAAGATTTTTACGTTTGATTGACTACATGAAAACGTCATTGTCATCACCTTCTGTCGGTGCGAATTTTTCTAAACTTTGAAGGTCTTCTTCGGAATACTTTTCAGGTTCGGGCGGAACCATTTCATCTTTAATAAACACGCCTTCGGATTTAGGCGGTTCTCCGCTGAAATTAGTAGGATTAACAAACTTGCAATAATCGCCCTTGAAGAGCAACGGGAACTCCGTACAAACGCCGTTACGGTTTTTGGCAATAATGATATCCGTCATTTGTGTGGACGGACGGTTGCCGGAATCTGCGTCGGGTTTATGTAAGAAGATAACAAGGTCGGCGTCTTGCTCTATGGCGCCGGATTCTCTTAAGTCGGACAAAACAGGTTTACCGCCCTTTCTCGAAGTAATCTGACGGGAAAGTTGCGACAACGCAACCACAGGACATTCTAGTTCCTTTGCAATCATTTTAAGATTTCTCGAAATATCGGTAACTTCCTGTTGACGGGATTCGGATTTTTTTGCGGATTGCATAAGTTGCAAGTGGTCTACGACAATTAAATCAAGACGTCCGCCTTGACGCATTTTTAAACGCCTTGCCCTGTTCATAATATCCTGCGGAGTTACATTTGAACTTTCGTCAACATAAATTTTAGCGTTATTCAATGATTTTTTGGCTTGCCAAAGTTTTTTAAATCCTTTTTCGTCCTTTTCGTCAAGTTTGCCTTTTAAGGCTGCGTCCATAGGGACTTCCCCTACGGAACAAAGCATTCTTTGCGCTAATTCTACCTTAGTCATTTCAAGTTCAAACACAGCGCAAACGGCGTCTTCTTTTAAAGCAACGTTTTCGACAATGTTCATCGCAAGCGTGGTTTTACCGACAGACGGACGAGCAGCCAAAATAATCAAATTACCCTTATGCAAACCGTTTGTAGTATAATCAAGTTGGGTAAAGCCTGTTTTAAGACCGGTATAATAATTTTTATCCTTTTGAAGTTTTTCAAACTTTTCCAAAACAGGATCGAAGTATTCGCCTATCCTTTCCAAATTATGCCTTTCATCGGTATTTGCTATATCGTAAATCAACTTTTCGGCATAAGCAAGCGAATGAGCGCTATCCGTACTTTTGGTAGAATCCTCTATAATAAGATTGGAACTTCTTATTAGCCTACGCAAAATACCGTCGCGCTTCACGATTGCAACGTACTGTTCAAAGTTTGCGGAAGACGGTATTACCTTTGTCAATTCGGTCAAATAGGAAATTCCGCCTACGCCTTCAAGTTTACCGTTCTTTTGCAAAATATCGGAAACGGTAACCAAATCGACGGGCTTATTATCCGCCATAATCTCTTTCATATAAGAAAAGATTACTTTATGCGAAGCAACTAAAAAATCGTCTTCCTTAAGTTGTGAAATTATATCAATTTGAATAACCTGATCGAGCAGTATACACGCTAAGACCGACTGCTCTGCTTCAAGGTTATAGGGCATGCTGTTAGCCATAAATCACCTTTTGACGGCGGCGCCGCAATTTTTAAGAAGCGGTTAAAACCGCAATTTTTAATGTTTTTTATACTTTTTAAAAATTAAAGTTTAATATTGTCAAATTCGTCCAAAGCATTTTTAAAGGACTTCATAGCCGTTTCGTACACTTCCTTTTCGGTTAAATCCACGCCTGCGATTTTAAGAAGTTCCACAGGACTGTCGGACCCGCCCGACGAAAGGAATTTTTTGTAATTATCAACGGCAGGTTTACCTTCGGATAAAATCTTTTCGGCAATAGAAATTGCGCTGATTATACCGGTTGCATATTTGTAGACGTAAAAGGCATTGTAAAAATGCGGAATTCTGGACCATTCCCAAGAAATTTCTTTATCGGAAACGACTCCGTCGCCGTAATACTTTTTGTTTAAACTAAGATATTGCTCGCACAAAAAGTCGTTTGTTAAAGGGGTACCTTTTTCAGCGGCGGAATGAGCGATATACTCAAATTCGGCAAACATCGTCTGACGGAACAGAGTGCTCTTAATCATGTCCGTATAATAGGAAAGCAGGAATTTTTTAAGCCTATTGTCGGTCGTGGTTTTTAATAGGTACCTTAAAAGTAAAACTTCGTTTACCGTACTTGCAACTTCCGCAACAAAAATGGTGTAATCCGCCTTGCCTTTAGGTTGATTGCCGTTTGAATAGTAGGTGTGCATTGCGTGCCCTAATTCGTGGGCAATGGTAAATATATCCCCCGTCGTCTTTTGATAGTTCAAAAGAACATACGGGTGCTTGAATGCGTACACACCCGTTGAATAAGCGCCGCTGCGTTTACCGGGGGTTTCCTCAACGTCAATCCAACCGTCGTCATGGGCTTTTTGAAGCATACCAACGTAATCTTCACCTAGTGGCGAAAGTCCTTTTAAAACAAGTTTAAAAGCATCTTCGTAGTCGAGTTTCATTTCCGCTTCGTCAACAATCGGTACGTAGACGTCCCACATATGCATTTCGTCAAGCCCTAAATTTTCCTTCTTTTGATTTATATATCTGTGAAGGAGGGGCAGACTGTCATGCACGCCGGAAATCAAATTTTCATAAACGTCCTTACTTACGTCTTCATCGAAAAGCGCCATATCGAGGCAGGACGGATAGTTACGGGCACGCGCAATAAATACGTTTTTATTTACGTTGCCCGAATAAGTTGCCGTAATCGTGTTTATAAGACGCTCAAAACAGGCGTAATACTTCTTAAACGCCTCTTTGCGAAGGTTTGCGTCGTTACTTCTTAGCAAAAGACCGTATACCCCGTGAGAAACTTTAACTTCTCCTTCGGGCGTTTCAACGGTGGGAAATTCTATATCGGCGTTGTTTATCATGCCGAAAACTTCCTTATAACCGGAAAAGACTTGACCGCCGAGCGCCAAAACCCTTTCGGTTTCCGCCGATAAAACGTGCGGTTTGCTTTTTAATATGCATTTAAGTTGGTAATCATGGTCTTTTAAAAGGGCACTTTCGGATAAAGCGGTTAAAGTCTTTTCGTCCAAGGACGTCAGTTCGGGAATGATAAATGACGACGCCGAAGAAAACTTAACATATAAAAGTTGAGCCCTTGACAAAAGCCCTTTATAAAAACCGTTTCTTGTATCCTCGTCACGCTTCATGGAAGCGTAAACGTAAAGTTTTTCCAAAACGGCGGAAGTTTCGTCAAGCGCGTCAAAACATTCCTTTACGCCCTGTACGGTAGACAAGTTGCCTTGAAAGCGCGAAAAATCCATGTGCGATTCCACAAAAGAGTAATCGCTTTCCCATTCTTCTTGATTTTTATATATGTGCCCCGTATTCCATTTAAGATTTTCGGGCAGGTCATTTCTTGAATCTATCATAAAATTTGCAGATTATTCCTCAATAAACAAAACGCCGATGGTGTTTCTTCCGCAGTGGCAGGAGACGGTGGTTCCTGCGTTGGTTTCGATAATTTCATCAAAATCGAAAAGTTCTTCAACCTTCTTTTTTACGGCGTTAAAAATCTCTTCGCTTGCCATACAGTGCGTGATAAATACTCTGGTTTTATCGTAAGAAGAATATTCCTGCGCTAAATCTTGCACGTACTGTTCGCAAGTACGGATCATACTGCCGCCGTATTTCTTTTTTACCTTTAATTTGCCGTCGGTCATAGAAATATACGGGTGTATTTTCAAAATTTTAGTAACCAACAGCGTGGAAAGCGAGCATCTGCCCCCTTTGTGCAAAAAGTCGAGCCTGTCCAAAACGAAAGAAGTTCTTGCTTTATTTTTGATCGCTTCTATCTTTTCGTAACATTCTTTAAGCCCCATACCCTGTTTTTTATAGTCGGAAGCCTTCATAACCAAAAGGCCTTGACCGGTAGATAATTGACGGGTATCGACCACGTATACGTTATCGAATTCCTTTGCCGCCTGACAGGCGTTAGAATAGCAAGCGGAATCTTCCGAAGAAATATCGAAATGAAGCACGCCGTAGCCTTGAGAAGTCAGTTCTTTGAAAACTTCGGTATACTCGTAAACGGATATAGCGGAAGTTTTAGGCGTCTCACCTGTTTTGTCAACGAAATCCAAAACTTCGGGCGAAGTAATGTCAACGTTATCCTTATAACTGTTTGCGCCCAAAGTTATGGTAAGCGGAATTATGCGAATATCGTTATCTTTAATTAGTTTTTCAGATAAATCGCAAGTGCTGTCCGATGTTATGATAAATTTTTCCATATGTCTCTCCTGAATAAAATTTTAAATTTATATTTCAGCCGTTTAAGGCTTCTTTATACCACGTTACAAATTTGCTGTCTTTTATGTTTATCGACCATTGCGGAACTATGCCAAGCACACAGTTAAGTTCCACCGCGCCGAAGGACCTGCTGTCGGAAGAAATATCCCTATTATCCCCCATAATGTAAATACAGCCTTCGGGTACGGTAACCTTATCGTAAATTCTTGTCGAGCCCTGCCTGTAAAGATAGTATTCTTCTAATTTTTCGGAGACCGTCTGCCCGTTTTTATCGACGTAACTTCTGTACACATATCCGTCTTCCGTCCATATAGTATCGCCCTCTAAACCGATAACCCGTTTTATTAAGGCTTCATCTTTTACTTCGTTTTTCAAAACAACTACAACGTCTCCGCGGTCAACCGTCGAAGTCTTATCCGCAAGAAGCAAATCGCCGTCAAACAAAGTATTGCACATCGAACTTCCTTTTACACTTACAAGCATATAGACTTCCGTTCTTAGATAAAAACAGAAAATCAAAAAAGTACAGATAAACAGCAGAAAAATCAAACTCGTAAATTTTTCACGTTTAACCGCGGCTTCATATTCTATTAAGTTTTTATTTGAATAGTCAGCCATATTTCGCCATCAAATTATCAAAATATTATTAAAAATACATTTGTTTTCCGCATCGAAACGGATACCCACCACTTTGGTAAAATCTTTAACGGACAGTCTGGAAGCGTTTTTAAAATCGCTTGCTTTTATGGAAAGATTTTGCCATATGGAACCGCCTTTTAACTCTACCAAAGCAGAATAATCTACGGTTTCTTCGACGGACTGTTCAACCAAAAGGGTTACGGTAAGTTTTGTAAATTCTTCGGCATATACGTCGGCAAGAAGTATGGAATTTGAATTTATCGCTACGTTTTGGTTGTTCATCTTATAGGTTACAAGCCCGTAAGGCGAAGATATGCCGCATATTCCGTTAGCACCCGGAAGATACCCGATTTCGTCTTCCTTTTCAAAGAAAAGTCCGCCGACGGATTTATCCTTTACGCTGAAAACGGTAAAAGTCGATAGTTTATCTTTTGTGGAATACAAAAGTTTTTGCGGAAGCACGCAAGTGTTACTCGCCTTTTTGCAAACCGCCTTAGAACTAACTGTTACGCCGCTGCGATATTCTATAACCGCGTACATGGTAACAAATTCGCAGTTTCCCGTTAAAGTATAGGTAAAATTACGCTTGTCCTCTCGCAAACCTTTAACGATTTTAGCGGTTTTCCAATCACGGTTTGCAGGGTTAACGCCGCCCTCGGCAACGTAAACGTTTATGGTTTTGGGTTTTTTAAGTTCGGAATAGTCAAGTTCTAATTCGCAAGTTACGGTATTGTCTTCCACCATGCAGGTAAGCACAGGTTCTTCGGGAAAGACCAATTTAAAATCCAAAAGATATTTTGCAAAGAAAAGATCTACGTTTCTTCTGCAATTTTTGTTTAACGCATCCCTAAAATAGGGAGCATAATTCGTGTAGTTTATGACGTTTTCGGAAATCCTCATCATAGTGTCTACCGAACGGTCGAAATCGAAATCTGGACTATTAGTCGCAGTCATGAAAAATACGGGGCATTTAATGTACTGCGCGTAAGCATGGGCGTCAACCCCTGCCAAAAAGCGCACACATTCGTCGTCGGCAATTAATTCTTCTCCGCCGTTTTTAAAAATGCCCTTGTATCCGCGCCAACCCGCGCCGAAAAGCGGAACAAAACAGTCCACGCGCAAATCGGTACCGCAAAGCATCCAGCCTACGTTAGCGCCGTTCTTAATACCTAAAACGCCTATTTTTTCAACTTCCAAACGGCTTTTTAAAAAACTTACAGCATACTTAGCAACCGAACCCCATTCGTACCAACAGGTATGTAGCGCATTAACAGGCACCCTGTTTACCTTATCGTAAACGTTTTTGTAATTTGCATATGAAACACAGTCGGGATATTTAGTAAAGTTTTCGGTGTTTTCCCATTCTCCGCGATAGTCGACCATAAGAACAGAATACCCTTGGCTTGCGTATAGTTTTATAATTTCGTAATTTATGGTTTCGCACATATCGGGCAATATCAATATTGCGCCTTTATTGGATTTTTTACCTACCGATTTACTTTTTGCATATACGCCGAAAATACGTACCCTTCCCCCTTCGGTCTCCCTTCCGGAAAAGTACATCTCTCTAAACACGATATCCTCAAAAATTTCCTCGCCGGTATTACTCTCTTTTAACGGTAACGACGCGTCGAATTTCTCCCAAAGCATAACCGGTGATATAATTAACGGTAATTTGTCGTTTTCCATACATACTCCATATTTACGCTGTAATGTTTACATTTGAACCGCATCCGTCCTTTGCCCCCGTAACGCTTATCCTTACGGGCAATCTTTCTTTCAAAGCCTCGACGTGGGAAATAATTCCTATCGAAAAACTCGAATTTTTAAGTTTATAAAGGCAATCGACGACCACTTCGATAAGTTCCTTGTCTAAAGAACCGAAACCTTCGTCTAAAAAGAAAAATTCCATGGGCCTAGAAGATTTTGCGCAGATATACTTTGAAAGGGAAAGCGCAAGCGACAAAGAAACCAAAAAAAGTTCTCCGCCGGAAACCGCGTCTACCCTTCGTCTGCCTCCGTCGTTATACAAAAAATCTTCGACGAAAAAGTTGCCTTGGTAGATAAGCCCGAACCTACCGCCGGTTAGTTCCAAAAGTATAGACTTGGCGTCAAGCGCTATCTCGACAAGATATTCTTCCGCAATATAAGCCAAAAACTTTTTGTTTTTTACGGCATCGTTCAATTCGGAAACGACTTTTCTTTTTTTGGAAAGGTCGGAAAGTTCTTTTTCTATTGTACACCTTTTTTCAAATTTTTGCGAGAGATTTTCATATTCTTTTAATAAATTATTATAATTTATATTTAAAGAATCGACTTTTTCACGCAAATCATCAAGATTTTTCTTGCGCAAAACATAATCTTCTTCCGAAAAATCGTCCTTTCCGATTTTTTCGGATAGGTCTTTTATCTTAGCGGTAAGCGATAGATGCTTAACGTCGAAACTTTCGACTTCCTCTTTTAATTTTGCAATTTGGAAATAGTAAGAATAAATCTCTTTGGCTTGATCTAAGTCGGAAAAATTCTTTGCACATTCTTTTAACTTTTCCGAAAGTTTCAGATAACTTTCGGTTTTGTTTTTAACGTCGGCAGTTAAAGAAGCAATTCGCAAATTGGTTTCGTTCAATTTATCCAAACAACGTTTTTCCGACTCTTTTAAATTGTTAAGATAAGTTTCAATGTCGCTTTTTTCCTTTTTTAATTTGGAAATTTTAACTTCTAAAACTTCGCCGTTTGTTATGGCTCTAATCTTTTCGTTTATTTTGTCAACATCTTGACGGATAAAGTTACCTCTTTCGACTATGGACTTCAAATCGGAATTG
The DNA here is from genome assembly GCA_945638575.1 of uncultured Clostridia bacterium. Classification (GTDB taxonomy): domain Bacteria; phylum Bacillota; class Clostridia; order Christensenellales; family Borkfalkiaceae; genus UBA4636. The sequence continues at coordinate 117,397 of CALZDP010000002.1, forward strand.
GACTTTTCGATTTTAACTTTGAGTTCCGATATTTCAAAATTAACGGACGATGACCGCTTATTAAATTCGTCAAGAGCAGAATACAACTCGTTAAGTCGTTTAACGCTGTCTAACGCATTACGGTCGTCGCTTTTCAATTTTGACAAAAAAGTTATTCTCGCGTCGATTTTAGCGGTGTCAGTTAAGTCCTTTTTTAAATCGGTCAAAAACTGCAATTCTTCACATAAAAAGGAATTTTGCGCCGCGCTTATCAATCTGTCTATTTCACAACTGATTCTTTTGTCGATATTTTTGAACTTTTCAGTATTACTAAGTTCTTCTGACTTTAAAGTTTCTATTGCTAATTTTTGATTTAAGTCTTTGAATTTTTCGTTTTCAATTTTGTATTTTATTCTTAAATCTTCAAGTTCTTTATCTCGTCTGTCGTTCGTTTTATCTTTTGACAACAGGTCTAAGTTTGCAAGTTCGCCCGTTATAGCAGTTATTCTGTCAGATTTGTCGGTTGACGATTGCAAACTTATCTGTGTAGCCGAAAGTTCCTTTTTTATGTCGCCTAAAAGTTTGTTTAAAGATTCTAACTCGGCATTCGCTTTTGATATTTCAATCGTCAAATCGGATAATTCTTCGGCGGTTTCGACATAGGTCTTAGAAGGCTCTGCTTTCTTTATAATAACTTTGTAATCTTCGATTTTACTGCGTGTGTTTTCGAGTTCCGTTAACTGTTGTTTGCAGTTTGCAAGTTCATTATGTCTTTCGTAATTAACTTTAAAATTATTGAATTCTTCTTCGATTTTTGATAGTTTTACGTTTTCAGACAAATATAAAAGTCTACTTTCCTTTACCTTTAAATCAAGTTCGTCAAGCACAGATACGGAAACATCTTTATAGTATTCAAGGCTTCCGTTTATATACTGCAATTTATCGTCGTAACCCTTCAATTTCTCGTTAACTTTAGACTGCAAAGCGTCGCCGTATTTATTAAGATTAAATAGTCCGCTAACCATTTTGAGCCTTTCCGCCCTTGCCAAGGTAACGAATGCCGAAAACTCCCCTTGCGGTAGCACGATGCACTTTTCAAAGTCGTCGATTTTTAGTCCGATAATTTCTTCAAGTTTATCGTTTACGCGGGATGTGTTATCTTCGACGGGTATTTTCGTATCGCCGCTTAGTTCGTATAATTTTGCAATTGGCTGGGGTTCGGTTTTACGTTCCCCCTTTAACTGCATTTCACGATAGACCTCGTAAATTTTTCTTGTTCCGTCGATGACGATACTAAAACTAAACCTTACGTAACACTTGCCGACTTTTACGTTTATAAAGTCTTCCCTGCCGTTGGTTTTGGGAAGTTTGCCGTAAAGCGCCAAAAAAATACAGTCTAAAATCGTTGATTTACCGCTTCCTGTATTACCGAAAATACCGAAAAGCCCGTTTTGCAAAAGTTTATCAAACTGTACGACTGTTTTATCTACGTAACTTTTTACGCCGAAAAACTCTAATCTTTCAGGCTTCATACATCCACCTCTATATCGCTTAGAATTCGAAGGTAAAGTTCCATTACATCTTTGGGCGGTTCTTTGCCGTATTGCGATAAATAATATTGCTTAAATAAATCTCTATCGTTTAAAGATTTTCTGCCGATAACGGAACTTTCCACCCCCTTAAAAGTGGGATGAAAAAAGGCGTCCGGATACTTTTGAACAAACTCTTTTATCCTATCCCCCGACGGAGCGTCAAGCGTAATCAATACTTCTTTATATCCGTCAAGCCCCTGCAATTTTTCTTCGACTTCTTCAAAACTTTCCGCCTTTATTCTGTGTAAGTTTTTATAGCCCGTTAATTTAACGACTTGAAGATTTTTCACGTTTTTATTGCAAACGTCAAAAAGGGTAACCGACTTTTCTATTCCTGCCTCGTCAAAAGCAAATGGCATAATAGAACCGCTGTAGATTATGTTTTTTGAAGTCTTTACGACCTGCCGTTTGTGCAAATGTCCAAGCGCGGTATATATGCAGTTATCGGGGATAATCTCCGGCGGTAAAATTCTGGCGCCTCCGAGATCTATCGGTCTTTCGGCTTCGGTGGGAACACCGCCCAACATAAATAAATGCGAAATAAGCACTACCGGAAGATCCCCTGCCTTACTTAACGAATTACCAATATAACGAGATACTTTATCCGTGTAAGTTTCATCTTCATTAACATTCTCTTTCATTCTTAGTTCCGTCGGATAAGGAACTGCGCCGAAATAAACGGTTTCGTCCTCTTTTTCAAAGATAAAATAATCGTCGCCCAAGTCAACAAGGCGCGCGGAAAAATTTTCTTTGCCGTTGGGTACGGAATTATTTAAACCGCTTCCGGCAAAATAGACGCCGCCGTTGGAACAAATGGATTTTGACGCGGAAAGACGCACCGGATCGTCATGGTTTCCGCTTATGATGATTATTTGAGCGCCGCAAGAGGTTATATCGGAAATAACGTCGTAAAAAAGTTTTTCGCTTTCCGCAGACGGCATATAAGTATCGTAAATATCGCCGGCTATTATTACAACGTCGACTTTGTATTCTTTTACTATGCGAGTGAGATCCGATAAAACGGCGGTTTGCTCGCCTAATCGGTTTTTGTTTTCCAATTTTTTACCTAAATGCCAATCTGACGTGTGTAAAATACGCATAAACTATTCCTTAAACAACTTAAAAACAAGATTTAACCCATATAATTTCAGTCATAAAAACCTTTCTTTTCAAAACTTTTGGGTTTTTACGGAAAATAACTTGAAAAAATCTTGAAAATAAACTAAAATGTTTAGTAAGACTATTATATCAATTAAAGATAAATTTTTCAAGTCATTTTAAATAATAACCATGGCATTTTGTTCCTTTACCAAAGAAGACGTAAAAAGTTATACCACAAACCTTGACAACGTCTTTATATCCGATTACCTGCCCGAGGCAGACGACCAAGCCGTAAAAGTTTATATTTACGGGCTTTATATCTGTCAAAATTCCGCATACAATTTAGGGTTTTCGGAATTTTGCAAAAACCTTTTCATGGAAGAAGATACCGTTAAAGACTGCTTTAGATATTGGGAAGACTTTGACTGCGTTTCCATAATATCCGATGACCCGTTTACGGTAAAATATCACGCGCTGACAAACAGCGGAAAGCCGAGAAAGTTTAAGGCGGGCAAATACGATGAGTTTAACAAATCCTTGCAAAGCCTTATAACGGAAAGAATGATTTCCACAAACGAATATACCGAATACTTCGGACTTATGGAAGATTATCAAATTAAGCCGGAAGCGCTTTTAATGATATGCAAGTATTGCGTTGACATTAAAGGTCCGAACATCGGCGGAAAATATATAGTCGCCGTCGCAAAAGACTTTGCGCTTAGGGGTATTACGACCGTAGACGCCATCGAAATCGAACTGTCCGATTACTTCGATAAGAGTAACGAAATTCAAAAAATTCTTTCTTCTTTGGGGTTAAGACGCAAAGCGGATATCGAAGATTTGAATTATTACAATAAATGGGTAAAAGATTTCGGCTTTGAAATGGATGCCGTTATTTTCGTTGCAAAGGCTACTAAGGCTAAAAGCGTATTAAAACTTGACGAAACCATTACCGAACTGTATTCGGGCAAAATCTTTTCCAAAAACGAAATACAGAGTTATTTATCTACTAAAGAAGAAAATATCGAACTTGCAAAGAAGATTACCCGTGAACTTTCCGTTTACGTTCAAGTAATAAAGCCTGTTTTGGATAACTATCTCAATCCATGGCTTGCGTTGGGTTATGACGGCGAAACTCTTTTGTTTTTAGCAAATTATTGCTTTAAAAAGCGCAAAAGAAATCTCGACGATATGGACGACACGGTTAAAACCCTTTATAAAAAAGGTCTTATTTCCATTGTGGACATCGCAAACTATATCAAACGGCGCAGTAAAGACGATGAGTTTATTAAAAACCTTCTCGATATCACGGGAACCATGCGTTCCCCCAACGAATGGGACAGGAAAAATCTTTCTAATTGGCGCGAATGGGGCTTTTCGGACGAGATGATTACCGAAGCGGCAAAAATTTCCGGCGGAAGAGTCAATCCGATGATTTATATGAATACAGTCCTTAGCAACTGGAAGAACAAAGGAATTTTTACCGTTGACGATATCCCTGCTTTTGAAGGTAAAACGGCAACGCAAACAAATGATAAGGCTCGCTTTGAAAACGAAAGAACCTACACCAAAGAAGAATTGGAAAGCCTTATCTCAAACATCGACGACGTGGATTTTGACTGAAAATGATTAGTTGTAAAGATATTATCGGCGAAGTTGAATTTTCTTATCAATCGAAAAGAAGCGAGAAAGAATTTCAACTTGACACCCAAAAAGAAAAACTTTTACTTATACCCGAATATGCGGAAGTATGTAAAAAACTATCCGCGGCAATTTTTGATTGCAATAAAGCGGAATTCGACAAGGACGTAAAAAAGGCTGAGGCTTTACAGTTTGAGATTGACAAATTAAAGTCCTTAAAGAGTAAAATCGAGGCTGATAACGGCATAATCACCGCTTACGAGTGCGCTATTTGTAAAGACACAGGCGACCTGCCGAACGGAAAATGCAGTTGCTTTTACCAAAAAGTAGCCGACGCATGCTATAAGGAACTTGGAATAAACAGACAGCATTTGTCTACTTTTGAAGATGATACCCTTTCAAACAAAAACGGCACCGCAAAATACTTTGAAAAGTTATTAAAATATGCCGTAAATTTTAAAAAAGATTCTCTAAACCTTATTTTTACCGGCAAAACTGGCACAGGAAAAACCTTTTTAGCGCAAGCGGTCGCGGATAAAATTTCCAAAAATAACAACGTCGTACTCTTTTTATCTGCGTCGGCGCTTAATAACGTTTACCTTGAAAATATGTATTCATCCCCTTTTGAAGCCAAAAAGATAAACGACATTTTGGAAACCTGCGACTTTTTGGTTATAGACGATTTAGGAGCGGAAAGACTTATAAATAAAGTTACGGTGGAAAATCTTTACATATTGATTTCCGCAAGGATAGAGGCAAAAAAGCCTTACTTAATCACTACAAACCTAACCTTAAACGAAATAAACGCCCGTTACGGGGACAGGCTGTTTTCAAGGTTAACTTCCAAAAACAGTTTAACCTTTAATTTTACCGGCAGCGATTTAAGAAAATTTTAACTTTAAATACAAAAAGCGAGGCAAAAAGCCTCGCTTTCACTTTTAAATTAAGCGCCCTTTACAACTATGAATATGAAAAGGGATAGTAAGATTGCGGCGAATGCCGGAAGTATGTACTTTAAAAATACTCTGCCGAATTTTGAAGGTTCTTTAGCCATAATGTCCCCCTTAACGAATTAAATCTTGCCAGTAAAAGTCTTTTAAGGTTTCCCTTAAAACGTTAGTATCGACAAACCTTATAATCTTTCCGCCTTTAGCGATAGAGATGATACCGGTTTCTTCGGATACGATAATTGCGGTAACGTTTACGGTTTCGGTAAGACCTATCCCTGCGCGATGTCTGGACCCCAGGTCTTTTGAAAGATTAAATTCCTGCGCAAGCGGTAAGAAGCATCCTGCCGCCTGAATTCTCGTGTCCTTTAAAATGAGCGCGCCATCATGTAAAGCGGATTTGGGAAAGAAAATACTTTCGATGAGTTGTGCGGAAACGTCCGCATTAAGATAAACACCGCTTTCCAAAACCCCTGCCGGAAGATTGCCGTTAGATAGAATTATCAAGGCGCCGACGTCGTTTTTAGACATATTTTGAATGGCTTTGATTATTTCTTCGATAGCGGCGTCTGCGTCAAAATTGGCGCTACCGTCGCCGTGCTTATGCTCACCGAATCTACCCTGCCAAATGGCACGTTTGATTTCCGTGGAAAACAAAGATACAACGCCGACGTAGAAAAACAGTTGGAACAAAAGCATAATTACGCCGGAGTATTCGTAGTCGGAAAGAAACAGACAAACGCCAACTACCAACGTAAAGCATAGATAAACCCAAAAAAGCGGTGCGGCGTTATTTGAAAAAATAATTTTTATCATGAAGTAAATCATGACCGCTATCGCAAGGATTTGCAAGGCTTCCGTTATACCGCCCTGAAGGGTGGAAAAAGAAGCAAAAGCATTTTTCAACTTATCCATATTATAGCATCCTCGTAAAATATATCAACACTAAAGTTAATTTTATCACAATTATAAGCAAAAATAAAGTATTTTTAACTAATTTAGACAAAAATTAATTATTCGCACAAAACATTGAATACGCCGGATAAAAAAGCGCCGTCAAAAGAAATTGCTCCGCTTTTAAAACCGCGTTCACATTCCGCCAACTTATCCATTATCAATTTAAGCCTTTTTGAAGAAAAAGTCTTCGCCTGTCTTCTTGCCATGGTAACGGCAAATTCTTTTACCCCTAAAATAGAAGCAAGTTCATCATCGGGTTTATCGGACATAGAAACAAAAAACATTCTTCTAAAGTGATAATAAAGCGACGCAAACAGCATTTGTCTATCCGAAATAGAGTTTAATTCCTCTAATATCCTGTACGCTTCGGCGTAATTTTTATTGGCTATATAGGAAACCATTTCATAAATTTTATAGTCCGACGTTTTTGAAACCAACAAATTTACGTCTTCATCGCTGATATCCTGCTTACCCGACTTAAATGATATCAATTTTTTCACTTCGGCGTTTATTCTTGTCATATCGTATAAACAATATTCTGCGATAAGTTTACAGGTCGAAGTGGAAATTATAAGGTTTTCTTTCGTACATTCGGAACGAATAAATTTCGTAACAAGTTCAGGCGTTCCCCTTGCGCAGTCAACAACCGTTACTTTTTTAAACTTTTTTAAAGCCTCGCACTTTTTGGCGTTGTTTATTATTAAAACCGAAGTATCGAAAGGATTTTCAAGATAGTTTTTTATGCTTCCTTTTAATTCCTGCGCGGTCGGGTACCATTCGCGAACGGTTATGGCACGTCTGTCGCTCATAAAAGGGCAACTAGATAAAAGGTTCACTAAGTTATCGGTACCTTGCTTTAATGTAGTGCCGTCAAAGGCGGCAAAATTAAGTTGCGGTTCGGTAATTGCGACATTTTTAATTATATCTTCTCCCCTTTCGCGGAAAAAATCCTCTTCACCCTCAAGTAGATAGATAGGTAAAATTTCATCTTTTAAGGAAGATTTTAAATTTTCGAATTTCAAAGTATACCCCCGACTGCAAGTATAAGCGCAACTACGGATAAAAAACCGCAAGAAATTTTAACTTTTTTATTAAAATCAGTTCTGTCGCACGCAACAAATACCAGCAGATAATAGATTATGAGAAAAATTGTAGATGCCGTAGCGTAAACGGTAAACGACGATACGTTTAACTCTATCAAAATGGAATTTATAAAATAGGCAACGTAATACGGAAGTTTCCATAAAAAGGACATAAAGGGCAGTAACGTAAGTATGGAAACGGCAAAAATCAACGTGTATAATACGCTGACCATCGGCACCAAAATCAAATTCAGAAAAACGACTATTAGCGAAGAATATCCCCACAGCCTAAACAATATCGGCGTCATAAGGGTACTTACCGCAAAACTTACCGAAAGGGAAGATTTAATCGATTCCGGCAAGAAGGAAAGCAAAGATTCAAACCCTTTTGAAAATAACGCTATTCCGAAAACCGCCGAATAGGAAAGTATGAAACCGTAAGAAAATAATGAATTGGGGAAATTTGCCAAAACGATAATAAAACTTAACGCCGTCGAATTTAACGAATCGTATTTTCTGCCTGCGTTTTTAACAAAATTTAACGTAGCAGTCATTATAACAGCCCTTACCGCAGATACCGGAAATCCGCAAACGCCTGCGTAAAACAAGGTAACTATAGTGGAAATAACGGTATTTTTATAACCTTTTAAACGTAAAAGAGATAAAAAACTGCCTATAAGCGAAGAAAAGAAAACAACGTGCAGACCTGAAACGGCAAAGATATGACTTATACCGGAAAGTCTGAAATTACTTAAAGTTTCGGTATCTATTTCAGAAGTATCGCCAAGCAAAAGCGCCGCCATGATACCCCCTTCATCGCCCGAAACGTTTGTCAAAATGTTGTTTTTTACATAATCCGCAATGGTATAAAAAGGATTTTTGGATTCGCCGACGGTATAAAGGGTTTCGGCGTCAACCGAAAGAGTACGTTTTGACGAATAGTTAGAAAGTAACAGCCTATTAAACGATACTTTCCCTTTGGCTTTTACTACGTCCCCTTTTTTAATACTATCGTTTTCTGTCATAACGATAGCGTCGCCGTAAATCTTTTGCCCTTCGACGCTGACGTTTGATAAAATTACGCGGTTTGTATGCTTATAATAATCAATCTCGGAAACTGTTCCGCTAAGCGCGCAAGTTTTGCCGTCAAATCCGGCGTCGCCGTTATAAAGGTTTATGTTATACGCCGTGTACAAAAAACCTAAGATAAAGAATGCACATATGACCGCAATTTCAACTTTAAATGGTTTAAGGGGTTTCAGAAAAAACGCTAAAACGAAAACAATCGATATAACGCCGAGCGGAACATATAATATCCACGGCAAATTATCGTAATTTATCGAAACAATCATGCCGAGCGCCAAAGTTACCGCACAAAACAATATCGGCCTGTTGTTTAGAATTTTTTTCATATTAGGTACTCTTTTAACTCTGCCGGTTGCAAAGATTCACACCGACTTTGCGCCTCTTTAATTAATTCCGAACGAGAAATTGACGGATTAAAATGTGAAATTAACGCCTTTACCCCGTATTTTTGCGCTAAATCGCCGACGTTACAGGCGGAAAGCACAGGCTTTGAATTGTTCCAATCCTTATTCAAAAGACCGCAGTTTATTACCGCCAAATCGCAGCTAGTTAAAAGGGAACAATAAGAATCGCACAAGTTACCGTCCGACGAATAGGAAAACTTTTTATTGTCGCAGTAAAAACTTACGCCGTAAGTTAAAACCGAGTGATTCATTTTGTAAAAACAGATTTTTAAATTTTCCCTTTCTATCGAACAATTTATAGGTACAAAATCAAAATAAGGACTGTCGGATATAAGTTTTTGGTAAGGCGAGCCGTCGTCAGGGCCGTAAACGGTAACCCTTTTATTTTTGGTTTGCAAATAATAACTTAAAACGCCTATATCGGAAACATGATCGAAATGATAGTGGGTTACGATTATTCCGTCGAGATCTTCCGGCGGCATAATTTCTTTAACTTTGTTAAAAATTCCGCAACCGATATCAACCAAATAACGCAAACCGTTACAGTTTACCAAATACCCGGAAGTAGGACTGTTTTCGGTCGGATACAGACCGTTTGTTCCTAAAACTTGTAATGTGAACATATTACCGCCTTTTGTCCAAAATTTGTAAAATAAAAATAATACAATATGCTTGCCTAAGTTGCGTAAGTATGCTAAACTTTATGTATAAATAAAGTTTTTCTGCTGTGTGCGTGGTAAGGATATATTCTCTCCGCAATCACTAAATAGGGAATCGGAGTCCTGCTTGTTATGTTGAACCCTTGACTTACGTCTTCTGTGCGAGTCATTTACATGGGGTGGCAGATACATTTAGGCTTGATACCCACCTGCACTTAAGCGGGTTGATTTTCTCCTTATACGGCACGTGCGGGGGCGACGGTTTTTCAACCGTCGTTTTTTTCAGCCATTTTTATTTTAGGTTTCAAAAACATTGTCCGCGTTTCAAGCTAAATAAAGTTATTTTATGATTAAGTTGTCCCCTTTTGTTACTAAAACCGTTTCATAAAAGGCTTTGGTTAAATCGCACATATACGATATGTCTTTTACGCTTACCGTTTCAACGGAAGCGTGCATGGCAAGTTGACCAAGCCCTATATCTACGGCATTCATTTGAAGATTTGCGCTTACAATCAAGCCAAGCGTTCCTCCGCAACGGATATCCGAATTGTTATAGTAGTCTTGATAAGGAATATTCGCCTTGTCCATTATGCTTTTTATAACCGCGGAAGAATATCCGTCGGTGCAGTAGTTTGTATGATGTTTAACAACGATTCCGCCGCCCATATAAACCCTTTCCTGCGGATCGCTTTTTTCCGGATGAGCAGGGTGAACGGCGTGTCCGTTGTCGATAGACAGCACAAAACCGTTATTTAAGGCTTTCAAATAGTCGTCACCGCCCTTTCCTAAATCACTGTTTATGCGCTTTAAAGTCGAAGCCAAAAAGTCCGACCAAGCGCCTTGTTTTGTATGACTGCCTATCTCTTCGTTGTCGAAAAGACAGCAAACCGCAATCCCCTTTGCTTCGGAGTTTACGATGCCGTTTAAAATGCCGTAACAACTTGTTAAATTGTCTATTCTCGGCGAGCACAAAAATCTGTTATCCGCACCGCTATAGAAGGATTTTACGGCAGGGATAACGTACAAATCGCCGTCAATTACTTCGCCGTCAGGATAAATTATTTTATACAAATCGCTCTCATTTCCGCCGATTAAAGGCAACATATCGTTTTGAACGGTCAAAGTAGCTTTTTCGTTTACTTCGGGGCTGTGATGAATACACAGCGAAGGAATATTTACGGTAAAATCGCTTTCAAGAAGCACCGTTTTAATGCCGTTTTCCGTTTTTACGAAAAGCCTGCCGGCGATTTTAAGAGGGATATTCATAAACGAATACCTTATCAGTCCGCCGTAAACTTCTACATTTATACGCTTACCTTCGGGGCTATCTAAAAGTTTCCTTCCCTTTACGTGAAGCACCGGCGAATCTGTATGCGCTAAAGCGATATTGAAAGCGTAATCATCGATATTGCCTACTTTAACAGCGATTATTGCGCTTCCGTTTTTTTCAATGTAATACTTTCCGCCGACTTTTGCGGTTACCGATTCATCGTAAGGTATAAAGCCGTTATTTTGTAAAAAGTTTCTGCTGTTTTTAACCGTGTGATATGCGGTATAAGAATTATCTAAATATTCACGAATCATTTTATTCACCGTCGTCTGTATTTGTATCTTCCTCTTGCGGTTGGCTTAAAGATAAGCCTATCTGCAAGGCTTTTTCTATTGCGTCTAAAACTTCTTCTCTTCCGAGCCTTGTTTCGGCGGAAGTTGCTATTATATTACCGCCTGCAAGCCCCAACTTAGAGGCAACCGCCGCCGCCTGAGTCTTAACTTTTGATTTTGCAAGTTTGTCCGCCTTAGTCGCTACCAAAGTAAACGGAATAATTTGGGAATACAAAAGTTGTATCATCATTTTGTCTTCCTCGGTAGGGTCATGACGGATATCCACAAGGGATATTGCGTGAGTGATTTTTGTAAAAGCAAAAAAATCGCTTAATGTTTTGGACCACTTTTCCTTTTCGCCCTTGCTTACCTTTGCAAAACCGTAACCGGGAAGGTCCGCAAGTATAAAATTGCCGAAGTCAAAGTAGTTAACAAGTCTTGTTCTTCCCGGCGTATTAGAAGTCCTTGCAAGTTTTTTTTGATTTGCAAGCATGTTTATAAAGGAACTTTTACCGACGTTTGACTTACCGGCAACGCAGATTATCGGTTTATCCGACTTTAAAAAGCCCCTTTTATCCGCCGCCGAGGTTATAAAGGTTGCATTTACTATTTTCATAAAACACCTTTAGTTGATATCGCGAATAGCAATGGAAAAGATTTCGGAAACCTTTTCAACGGGAATAATCTTCATTTTGCTTGCTATGTTTTTGGGTATATCTTCCACGTCTTTTAAGTTCTTTTTGGGTATTATTATCTCAAAGATATTTGTTCTGAATGCGGCGAGAGCCTTCTCTTTTAATCCGCCGATAGGTAAAACGTTTCCGCGCAAAGTGATTTCGCCCGTCATGGCTATATCCTTTCTTACCTTCTTTTCTGTAATTGCGGACAAAATAGCCGTTGCCATGGTAACGCCTGCGCTCGGTCCGTCCTTAGGAGTTGCGCCTTCAGGGACGTGAATATGAATATCGTTTTCGGTAAAGGCTTTTTCGTCAATGCCGTACACTTTGGCGTGCGCCCTTATATAACTTATTGCGGCGCGGGCGCTTTCCTTCATAACGTCGCCAAGTTTACCCGTTAACAAAATTTCACCTTTACCGGGCATAACCATTACTTCTATGGTTAAAGTAGTTCCGCCGTACATAGTCCACGCAAGCCCGTTTGCCGCGCCTACTTCGTCTTCCTGCAAATTTTCGCTGTCGGAAAACCTCGGCGAACCTAAATAATCGGAAAGATTTTCAGGTTTAACCGTTTGCTTTCTGATACTGCCTTTTTCGGCAAGTTTGGTGGCGATTTTTCTTAAAACGGCGTCGATTTGACGTTCCAAATTTCTTACGCCAGCCTCTAAGGTGTAACCCTTTATAATCTCTTCTAACGCGTCGTCCGTTATAGATGCGTTTTTAGAGGTTAAGCCGTTTCTTTCAAGGCGTTTGGGTATAAGATAACGTTTTGCAATTTCGGACTTTTCCTCTCTTGTGTAGCCGTCGAGAGAGATAATTTCCATACGGTCAAGTAAAGGCGCAGGAATGGTTTCAAGCGAGTTAGCCGTGGTTATAAATAACACGTCGGACAAATCGTAAGGTATTTCGATATACCTGTCGCGGAAGGTTTTATTTTGTTCGGGGTCTAAAACTTCCAAAAGAGCGCTTGCAGGATCGCCGCGCAAATCGGAAGAAAGTTTATCGATTTCATCAAGCAAAAAGACGGGGTTAGACACGCCTGCGTTTTTGATGCCGTAAATAATTCTGCCCGGCATAGCGCCTATATAAGTCTTTCTGTGCCCCCTGATTTCCGCCTCGTCTTTTACTCCGCCAAGGCTCATTCTTACAAACTTTCTGTCTAAAGCGCGGGCAATAGAGGTCGCAACCGAGGTTTTGCCAACCCCCGGAGGCCCTACAAGGCACAAAATTGAACTGCCAACTTTTTTTGTAAGTTTTAATACGGCGATATACTCTATAATCCTTTCTTTTACCTTTTCCAAGCCGAAATGGTCGGCGTTAAGGATTTTTATGGCTTCGCCTAAATCATCCCTGTCTTTAGAGGTTACGCCGAAAGGAAGGTCCACTATCCAGTCGATGTAGGTCCTTAAAACGGTGTAATCGGGAGATGACGAGGACATTCTCGACATCCTGTCAAGTTCCTTTAAAACCTTGTTTTTGTCCTCTTCGGGCATAATTTTGGCATTTATTTTGTCGCGAAGATTTTCGACTTCGCTTTCATCGTCGCCCAGTTCTGTATGGATAGCCCTTAACTGCTCACGCAAAAAATATTCCTTTTGGTTCTTTTCGACGTTTCGCTGAACTCTTTCCTGTATGGTCTTTTCGATTTCCTGTCTTTCGACGATTGCGCTTAACGATACAAGCAATTCTTCAAGACGCTTTGAAACAAACCTTTCCTCTAAAATCCGTTGCTTTTCGCTTTCCGTTATAGGAAGATTAAAACTTGCGACGTTAACGAATTCTTCGGGATCTTCGATGCCGGAAAGCGCGTCTTTAAGTTCGGGGGTAAAACCCGTTCTTGAAGCGGTATATTCCGCCAATTTGGATTTTGCAACCGAAAGATAGGCCGCTTCTTCTTCGGAGTTATCCCGTATGTCGGGCGCCAATAGGACGGTGGCTTTGTAAAAACCTTCTTCCTGCTCGTAATATTGAATTACAGCCCTTTCGTCCGACTGTAGGTGAACGCGTAAGTTGGTTTCGTTTATTTTAAGAACTTTTTTTATACGGCAAACAACCCCTACGCGATGAAGGTCTATCGGCTTAGGGTCGTCGTCAAATGCGTTCTTTTGAGTAACAACTAAAATTTTGCTTCCGTTTGACATTGCCTTTACTACGGCTTCAAGGGATTTTTGTCTGGAAACGTCAAAATTCGTATAAATGTTAGGAAATAAAACCTTTCCCCTGATGACTAACACCGGATAGGTTTCAAATACTTGTTTTTCCATATTCAATCCTCGTTGTTTGGGTATAATTTCTCATTTTACGGTAATTGTAACATAAAATAATTGTTAAATCAAGTAAGATATGATATTATATTTACAGATATTGGCATTTTAACCAACTTTAAACCACTTTAGAGGCTTTTGGTGCGGACAAATTATGGAATTTTTAAAAAATAAAACGGTTATCGTAACGGGCGGTTCGTCCGGAATCGGATTCGAACTATCTAAACAACTTATTCAAAATTACGGCTGCTGCGTTTTGGGAATAGCCAGAAACGCCGAAAAACTTGAAAAGGCGCAAAAAGTGCTTGGCGAAAAATTTATCCCGATATCTTGCGACGTTTCCGCGGAAAGCGAGTGGATAAGGTTAAAAGATTATGTTACGGAATGTAACTTAAAACCGAATATAATCATAAATAACGCCGGCATAATGTTACCGTTTGTAAAAGCGAAAGACTACGCAGAAACCGACTTTACAAAAATTTTGCAAACAAACCTTATGTCCGTAATCTACTCGACTAGGCATATACTTCCCATTTTGGAAGGTGAAAAAGGTATCGTCAATATTTCAAGTTCATCTTCGCTTTGCCCTGTCGTAGGTCAAAGCGGTTACTGCGCAACCAAAAGCGCAGTGAAAAGTTTTACCGAAGTTTTGCAAACGGAAGCAGATTATTACGTCGGCCTGTTTATGCCCGGCTTTTGCAAAACCAACATTATGCGCTCTATAGATATGACGGCGAAAGATAAAAAACTTATAGATAAAGTTTCGATTTCCGCAGACAAGTGCGCCAAAAAGATTTTAAAAGCAATTAACCGTAAAAAGCAAAGAAAGGTTATCGGCGTCGACGCTAAATTTATGAATTTTTTATACAAAATTATGCCTAAAAGCGCAGGTAAATTTATTGCTTGGATTTTAAGAAAAAGCAAACTTAAACTTTTTGACGGCATACAATAATCGACCTATAAGCCGTTTTTTACTCAATATTTTAAAAGGTGCGCCGAGATGGCGCACCTTTTTTATGTGTTTAATAATAAATTATATTATCGCAAATTGATGAATATATATTTATTATTCTCAGACCTTTTCGAGAATAATCAACTTAAATGAAAACTCGTTAAACCACTCTCGGGAAAGATTTAAGCCTACGTTCATAAAGTAGTCGCCCGTATTTACCGAGCCGTCAAAACTGTTTTTATACAACGTATTTTTATCAAGCCCTTTCAACTTAACAAAGCGAAATTTATCCTGTTCGCTCAACTTATTCGCGACTAAAATAAGCGAAGAACATCTATCTTTCGAAACGGACTGCAAAATAATTAAATTGGATAAATCGGGGTTGGTTATATGATATAAAGTACCGTTGTTAATTACCGCGTTATGATACTTTTTATAAACTTTTGCGACTTCGTTTATTTCGGATTTTTCTTCTTCGGTAAGTAAATTTGGATTCATTTCGTAACCGTAAGTACCAAAAAGGGCTAAAATTGCCTTCTCTTTATAAGAAGCGATTTTGCTGTCGTTTACGTGGGTACCCATGGTCGATAAGGGATAACCTATCGAAGTGTTATAGTTTATTACAACCCTTCTTGCGGGATTACTTTCATCGCTCGTCCAAATTTGCGGTGTGTAATATAAAGTACCCATATCGAAACGTCCGCCGCCCGAAGAACAGCCTTCAATCATAACCGAAGGGTATTCCTTACGAATTCTGTCGATAAGAGAGTAATATCCCAAAATCAACCTGTGATAGACCTCCCCTTGCCTACGGCCTAAGACCTCGGAATAATGTTCCGCAACCGTCCTGTTGTAATCCCATTTGATATAGTCGACAGGATATTCGTCAAGAAAACTCTTCATCTGCAAATAAACGTTATCGACTACATCGGGGTTTGCAAAATCGAGATGACGTTGATGCCGCATTAAGGAAACAAAATCTCGGTCGGCGCTTTTTAAAGGATAATCGGGGTGATTACGGAACAAATCGCTGTCCGGATTAATCATTTCGGGTTCAAACCAAATGCCGAATTTTATGCCTTTTTGTCGGCAGTGCGCTATTACCTTATGAACATCTATTTTTGACTTATTTACGTACCAATCGCCAAGCGCCCTGTAATCGTCGTTACGGTTACCGAACCAACCGTCATCGAGGACAAAAAGTTCGGTGCCTATCTTACAAGCGTCGTCTATATAGGAAATTATGGAATCGGTCGTAAAATCAAAATAGCAACCTTCCCAAGAGTTGAAAAGTATGGGCTTATACTCTCTGTCTTTACCGTAAGTTATAAGGTTTTCTTTGATAAAACGGTGGAAGTTTTGCGACATTTTGTTGACGCCGTCGGATGAATATGAAATAACCGCTTGCGGTGTAACGAAGCAATCGCCTTTATGGATAGTCCATTCAAAATCTTCGTCGTTTATGCCGTAAGAAATCATTACGTTGGAAAATTCTCCGCAGTCCGCCCTGAACGAAAAGTTACCGCTGTAAATAAGGTTAAAACCGATTACTTCGCCATAGTCTAATCCGGCGTCGGATTTTTTAAGGTAGCAGAAAGGATTTTCTATATGAGAACTTCTGCCGAGGTTTGTCGAAACCATCTGCGTACCGTCGTGCAAAGGACTTTCGCTGTATCCCCTTTCGCGCCCCCATCTTCCGTTAAAATGAACCAACGAATAATCCATCGAGGTAAGAGCAAGTTGCATAGAGTGCGCCCTTAAAAGTTTAACTTCTTCGCCTAAATTTTCTATTGCCAAATTTTTTACGATTATATCTTTATCTAAATATATAGTAATGCTGAGTTTTACATAAACTTCGCTTGTCGCTTCCTTTAAAAGGAATTCAACCGTTTCCGCATTGTCGCCGTGTGCATGAGGACCGTCTATCGGGTTTATGCCTTGATAGATTTTGTGCGAGCGATAAATAAAATTACTTTCATAACTGCCGTCAGCCCTTTTTAAAACTATCGCAGACTGCCGTTTGTCGGACAAAGCATGGGAGGAAAGTTCTAACGGCGCGGCGTCGAATTTAAAGCCGTCCTCGTAAACACATTCGCCCTTATTTACATCCCAATAGGTAATGGAACGGGTAACGTCGTTTCGGATTTGGTCGTAGTCGTAAACGTTGACCTCTTTACCGAAATAAACGGTTTCCAAATAGCCGGCGCAATTTATATAGACAGCATACATAATACTTCCGTTTTTGAGTTCTATAACCTTTTTGTCTTTAAGATAAGTAATCATAAATAATTTCACCTTTTAAGTCGTAAATACTATAATAAGCCCCATAATCGGGGCTTAAAAAAGTCAGACCTTTGTAGGTCAAGCAAAATTAACCGTTAAAAACGATATTATCGCAAAAAACCTTAACGTAATTTTTGGTAATTTCCATAGGACGCGTGATCGCACCGCCTATAATTATCCTATCTATACCGATATCCAAAATTGCGTTGACTTCGCTAAAAGTATGTATTCCGCCCTCGGCAACGACGACAGAGTCTTTTATGTCCTGATGAAGTTTTTTGCAAAACTCGAGATCGGGTATGGTTATACCCTGTGTTTCTTCGGTATAACTTCTTAAGGTCGTGGATATAAGGTCGAAGCCGAGTTTTTCGGCGTTCACGGCTTCTTCGTAAGTGGCTATATCCGCCATAATCGCTTTATCGGAATTTTCTCTTATATACTTTACAAGGTCTTGAAGTTTACACCCCTTTGGACGGTCTCTTAAAGTTGCGTCGAGCGCTATAACCGTACACTCGGATTTTATCAAGGCTTTGACCTCTTTAAAGGTAGGCGTGATATATACGGGTGAATCTTCGTATACCTTTTTGATAAGCCCTATAATCGGCAAACTTCCTGCCAATTTTTTATTTATGGCGTTGATATCCCGAACGGTGTTGGCGCGAATTCCCACCGCACCGCCCAAATAAGCCGCATACGCCATTTTTGGCATAGTATCCCTACCGTACATAGGTTCGTCGGGTAAAGCCTGACATGATACTACAAGCCCTTTTTGAATTTTATCGTATTTTGAATTATTCACTACTTGGCACTTCCTGTTTTTCTGCCGTAAAGACCTTGATAGGTCTTTACGGCTATATTTTGTCAAAAAGTAAAATCGTTTTTTAAATTACCGTTTATTATTTTCCGTACTTAGCGTCTAAACGACTGAAACCTTCTTTAAAGGTCTTAATGGTTTCGGATAAATCGTCATATGCGTCGGTATCGGGATCGTAAATACGTAATCTGTTCGTGATTAGGCTGCCGCTGTAATCGTTGCAGTTAAACCAAACCATTCCTTTAATTTGTTTTACGTAATCGGGTTGCGGATCTTTGCAGAATTCGTCGAACATACCTTCAACCCATTTAGCCTGCGTTGCCGCATTTCTGCCGAGTGAGCCCGAAGCGTCGCCGCCGCTTCCGCACGCGAATTCAGAGATTATTACACCCCAATCTTCAAAACCGCTCTTACAGTTTTTGGAATAGAGTTTTGAATATCTGTCGCTGAAGTTAGAGATACTTTGCGAACCTGCGGGATAGTTGTTCATTTCGTAATCGGTTGCGCCGATAAGTTGAACGTACTCTTTGCCGGGGAAGTAACAAAGGTCTTCGCCCCAAGAAGAATACGGGCAGGAAGTCGCTATCGGGTTCCAAATCCAGATAACGTTGTTTACACCTTCTTCGATAAAGATATTGTAAAGTCTTTGCCAGGTCATAACGAATATATCCGGATCGAGTAAAGTCATCATACCGCAGTAACTGGTCCAGTCGGTGTTCATTTCGTTGTTTAACCTAAACAAAATAGGTTTGCTGTACGCTTTAATATCTGCCGCTAATTGTCTGAAGTGGTCGTCGTATTTACCGCGAAGAATATCGAACATCGGCGTTAAGTTTTGCGCAACAAGATTGTTATTCGTGGTAAATTGGTAGGTAAACTGTAAAACTGGCTGTTTGTTTATGCCGTTACCGCCGGCTAACGCAGTAGACATGGGGGTGTTGAAACGATGCATAGCGTTACCCCAACTGATATGCGTGTAAGTCGGGTAGATGTCGTAACCGTGTTCCATAGCAGTTTCGATGCCGTTTTTCATTCTTCTTGCGTTGTTGTAATTGGTTTGATATTCGCCTTCTTCGGGATTGATACTTGTACCGCTTATGGAATAACTGAACACGCCCCAATTAAGGGTTTTTGAAGTGGAAATTTGACGGAAGTAATCACGGGTTTCCTTACTCCAATGTTTATCTTCAACGGCGGCGCCGGCGTTAAAGGCGTTACGCTGAATGCCTTTGGCCCTGAAAAGTTTCATGCTTTGCACTAAGTTATCCATGAGTTCGGACTTGTTGGATTTTGACTTCATTACAAATAAATTGAAGTGCAATTCGTCTTTGATTTCACGAACAACGGCAATATTATAATAAGGACGTTCTATGTTTTCGGAGTCTTCGATTTTTACGTCAAAACGGTAAACGTCGAAGCCTTGTTTAACGGTGGTATCGCCGTAAGCGTGTTCTCTGTTGGACACATTAAACGTGCACTCCGTTCCCTTGATAAGGGTAAGATTTTGATTTTTATAGTATTCGTTGCTCATAAGACGGCGCAAAAGCCATTCGTCGCCGTAAGTTTGCCAAGGATTGGGAAGGTTTCCGTAAGGATTGCCGGATTCTACGCTGGCATTTAAAATGGAATCTTCGAAAGCGATGGTCGTGCGATATTTGGCGATGGTATAGTCAACTTCGATTTCCGTAGTGGGCAAAGTGTAGGCTACGCCGCCGGACAAGTTAACTATACGAACGCTGTCTTTATTATAAAGTTCTAATTTAGAGTCTTTAGATCTTTGTACGGTTTTGAACATGCCGACGTATTCGCCGTTTACGTTGAATCTTGCGCCCGTTAAGTCGGATGCGGAAGTAAAACCGTTGTCTATATCTTTAATTTGATCGTCTACTTCAAAAGCAAACTTTAATGATTCTTGATCTTTAATTATTTCGTTACCCACGACTTCTTGTGAACCTCCCGAACTGCCTGTGTTTGAGTCGCCGCTATTGCCTGCACCGTTGCATGCAAACAGCGGTACGGTCAATAAACAGCATAAAAGCGATGCAATTAATTTTTTCATTCTCTTTTCCATCCTTAAATTATATTATTTCATAAGTCATAAGTTGACTATACAAACCGTAACTTACGCTACCTGCCGTTTCATTGTAATAAAGTAAAATCTGCACTTTATTACCTTCTTTAGAAACGGTGATAACGTCGCAAGTTCTTTCTACGCGCCAACCGCAATAGTTTTCGGTCATGACCTTTAACTTTCCGCTTGCGAGTTCTTGACTTGTGATTTGATATTCAGTCGGAGTAAATTCCTTAATTAACATCGAGCATTGTTCCGCTACGTTGGAAGTTGCTATGTTTAACTTGGAATTAAAGTGGTTAAGGTTGTTAAAAGTCCAACTGTTTTGCAAATATCCCCTTGCAAGATAATCCTGCGCAGTGGTGTTTAACTCGGAAGTATAAGTTTCGTCCAAAACCATTCTGAATTTGTGCATAAAGGCGATTTTGGAAGAAATATTCGACATACCCGTCCATTCTCCGTCCCAAGTTCGGATGCCTTGGTCGTTTTCATAACCGGAAGCGCCCGCCCCCAAGAAACCGACGGAAATCTCCGGTGCAAGTTCACGCATTTTGTCGGCGTAAGGTCTAAAGAAGGTTATACAGAACCATTTGCCGTCCATTTCGGGATGAGCGCGCATAATTTCAAGGAATTTTTCGATAGCGCCCTTGTTAACGACCTGCGTTCTGCCGTCTTCAAGTTTGAGTTCGATAATCAAAATCAAATCGGTATCGGAAACGGCGTCGATAACTTCTTCCAAAGTGGGAATGGCTTCTTCGTATTTTGCGCTGTAATCTTTTAAAGTAAAGGTCTTTAAGTGAGAAACGGTTGTGGGCTCTATCGACGCATTGACGCCTGTCGTCCTGTTTACGGTGGAATCGTGGCTTATTACGATATTTTTATCGTGCGTAAACTGAATGTCGATTTCGGCATGGGTTGCGCCTTCTGAAATCGCCGAGGACACCGCCGTTAAAGAGTTTTCGTTTGCATAAGAGGTTATTCCCCTGTGCGCGGCAACGTTTTGCGCTTTTGCAAAACCTTTTTTGGAAAAGTATGCCATGGCGTCTTTAAAGTAATCGGCATTTTTAACCACGACGCCCGTTGCACCGCTTGCTATTGCGCTTACGGTTTCGGTTAGGCTGTTTGTTTTCGCCCAACAAACCTTACACATTGCCGAAAGATATTCGGCGGCAACGGGGAAATTTTCTTCCGAGCCGTTAAACATAACGGTATTTGCGTAGACTTTGTTTGCCTCGGCAATATACTGCCAATTAGTGTACCTATCGGATAAAAGGGTAACGTCCGTTAAGTCGTAAACGCTGTTTGCCACCGTGGCGACGGAGTCTTTGCGGATAGCGTCTAAAACCTTAACGTCCGAAGAAAGAACTACTATATCGGCGATATAATAAGTGTTTTTCAGCATTTGAATAAAAGGTTCCACCGTTTCGGCCGTAAGTCTTAAAACGGGTATAAACAACCTTCTGAGTTTTGCATCGAATAGGTCGGTAAAAGATACCGTCTTATCCTTAAACTCCACGTCCATATCGCTATTCGGCGTTACAAGCACGCTCGTTATACCGGACGACTGCACCTGACTGCCTGACGGTATATCCGAGTAGTTTTCCGGTTCCAAAACGGCGGTGGGCTGAAGGTTAAGTCCGCTTGTAAGGGTGCGCGCCGTCGTGTACTGAGAAAATACCGACCTTGCGTTTGCTGTTAAAGTTACCGAAGGAATAAAAATTATCGCAAGGATTAGAAATAACGCTATAATATTCTTTTTCATAACTCACCCCTATTTTCCTATTATAATTTTAAAGGTGCAGGTATTACCGCTATAAGTTACCGTTGCGTCATATTCGCCGTCGGGACAGGTATCCGAAACGGTAATTCTTGCGATTTTACCTTGCGATTCAACGGTGATGCCGTCGCAGGAAACCTGCCAAACGTAGTCGCCGCTGCCTTCTTTTATCGAATGCGCCTGTACGGTTGCGGTACTACCTTTAGATAATACGATTTTGCCTTCGGGAAGCCTTACGGTTAAATCAGCCATAACGACGTTAACCTTTAAAGTAGCGATTTCCTTACCCGACATTTTGAGGGTTAAGATTGCCTCACCTTCCGCTAAACCTTTAAGTTGTAAGTTTACGCCTTCCTTTTTATAGAAAACAACGTTATCGTTACTGCACGACCATTTCAAACTTAAAGTGTCCAACTTCTTTTCCGAAACAACGGTTACGGTATCGGACTGACCTTTAACCAAAGTTACTTCGGATTTTGTAAGGGTTATCTCTTGCTTGGGCGCAGGCGTATCCGATCCGCCGCCCTCGGTAGGAGTACAGCCGTAAAGCGAAAATACGCACACCAAAGCGGTGATAATCGCTAATAAGTAAAGTTTTTTCATAGATCCCCCCTTTTTATATTCTATTGTAATTTGTCTATTCTGTAAAAATAGACTTTAAGGTTTTTGGCGTTGTCGGTAACCCTTTCGCCGTTATAGTCCCACATAACGGTTATATCGTTACCTAAATCGTCGGTAAAACGGTAACTTCCTTCGCCCGAGATTAAAAAAGTAAGTTCTTTATATTCGTCCAAATCGTTGCCGACATCCGAGCAAAGGGTTTGGTTAGTAAGGTTGAGCGGTATGCAAGTGTTTTCTTTAACGAAAACGGGACAATGCTCTTTTGTAAGTTTGACGGTAACCTTTCCGCCCGAAAATTTTTCACCGCTGAACAGGTCGTACCAAATACCGTTTGGCAAATAAACCTTTCTTTCTTCGAGGTAATCTTCCGTAACGGGGGCAACCATTAAAGCGTTGCCGAGCATAAACTGGTCGTCTATATCGTAGACATTTTTATCTTCGGGATATTCTATGGCAAGCGCTCTTACCGAGGCAACGCCGGTTTCAGCCGATTCCTTCATTAAAGAATACAAATACGGCATTAGATTGTAGTGAAGATTAAACTGCAATCTTAATAGGTCTAAAAGGTTTTCGTCTTTGTGAAAAGCGGAAATGTTCCAGGGGCTTCTGTCGTTTGTTTTCCAAGCGCCCGTAAAGTCGCAACGGTTGTTGGAAACAGGATCGCTGTGCCACTGCATTATGGGTAAAAATGCCGCTGTTTGGGTTGCGCGCAAGTATAGTTCCGCTGTGGGAAGATATCCCGAAAACCCCGAAATATCGTAGCCCCAACAGTTTATACCCGACGTGCCAGCGGAAATGCCGGCTTTTACCACCGAGCGGTATTCTTGCCAAGTGGACTCTTGATCGCCTGCCCAAATTACCGAAAAAGATGGGGAATTTTGTCCGCCCGCGCGAGAGAAAACTATTCTGTCTTTTCCGACAAAATCGGAAAATGCTTTGGTGTATTGTTCGGGGTAAGCGTTTTGCCCTTCTATTCCGCTAGTTCCGTCTTTAAACTTTACGGTTTTATCGTGGATAAACTCTCCGCCGTCCGTTTTAAATCCGTCTATGCCCATTTCCAACAGGTATAAAAACCTGTTAAACCAATGCTTCGTACCGATAGGATCGGTAAAGTCCGGCACCATACTTTCTATACACCAAGTGTGAGGAATTTCATAAGGACTGCCGTCTGCGTTAAGAACGCATTCCGACGTCTTTTTAACGTATTCGTTGTCGCTTAAAAGTTGTTCTATATTGGTTTTGCCCTCTATGTTTACGCCTTGAGCGTAAATAGGCACAACCCAAAGTAAAATTTTTATGCCGTTATCGTGCAGTTGGTCGATTAAACCTTGCGCGTTATTCCACCTTGCGGAATTTTTAAAATCGATTTCCTCTTTTTTTGCGTACTCATCGCCTTTTTTTGGCGGAATAGTCGTTCCGTCAAAAAGGTAATGGGTGGTTAAGTCGCTCCACGGCTCTACAACCAAAACGTTGTGCGGAAATTTGTGCTTTTTTGTAAGTTCCAACTGCTCTTCGACGTCCTGTTGACAGTTCCAACGGTTGGAACTCATCCAAGCGCCCAATACCCATTTGGGAAAAACGCGAGGCATGGAAGTAAGTTTTCGAAATTCATAAAGAATTTGTTTCGGAGTACCTTCCAAAAGGTAAGCCTTAGGCATTTTACCCGACGTTCCCTTATGACAAAAAACTGTGATTTTATCGTTTAGGGTAAAATCAAAATCCACTTCGGTATATGTGTCGATGTAAACGCCGAATCCGTCCGGCGTCATAAAGTACGGCATGGAAAGGTATGTAAATTCCCCTTGATAAAAACACTTTTCCTTAACCGTTGCGCGCACATACAGTCCTTTTTGGTTGGGGCGGTCAAACTTTTCCCCCAAACCGTAAACTGCATTGTATTTTTTTGAAAGCACAAGGGTAAAACCCTCTTTATTTTCAATAAATAAATCGTCTATTCGTTTCATAAATTTTGAGTTTCCAAAACAAATTCCATTTCAAAGGTTCTGTTCCACGGCGAGGACGCTTTAACGTCCTTAACGTAGTAACTCAGTTGCGGATAAGTTTCAGCCATATAGCGCAAAAGTTCCTTTCTTGCGGACTGTACGCACTTGCCGTTTTCGCCGTCAAGTTTAAAGACTGTACAACCGTTTTCGGGTACGGCGGTTATGTCTATAAAGGTACGTGTGTGCGAGCAGTAACCGACGTCGTCATAATATCGGTGAAGCAAAAATTTAAGATTGCCCTTACTGTCTTTACCGTGAAAGTATAACGCAGACTGGCATAAAACCGTACCTAAGGTGTTAGACGAAGTATTCCAACTTGCGTAGGCATGGATTTTAAGCAGTAGTCCGCTGTCCCGTAACAGCCCCATAAGTTCGTGGTCGGCACCGGTAGGATAGGCTACGTCGGCAACGGCAACAACTTTACCCAAAGACAAAGCGTACTCTATTTGCGTAATATATTCCGCCAAATTGCGGTTGATATCGTAAGGTATCGTCAAACTTTCGGGCGTGGGATTGTAAAGCATTTCGCCCCCGATATTGACGGCAAGCAGAATATCTGCTTCCGCCAAACTGTACACCCTTGTCATACCCGCGGATATTATTTGATTTTTTACCGTGGCATCGATTATTCTGTCCTCAAACGAAGGTATAACCGTTGCCCCCATTGTCGAGGCGTAATAGCAGTAAACTTTGGGCGAACCGTAGACTTCGTTAACGGCGCGATTTAACATTGTAAGCCCCGTATCGTCCGCCGCCGGATATACGGGAACTTTTAAAGTCAACCCCTTTTCTTTTAAAAAGGCGCGCACTTTTTCCTGATCCATAGAAGTATATCCGTATGGCGCGCTGTCGTCCTGCGGTATAACAAAACCTTCGATTAATCCTTCCTTAACCATTTTTAAAGTGTTAAAAAGCACTTCTATATTGGTGGCGCGGCGTGTTTCAAAGTCCGCTAAAACTTCGGTCGGTATATCCTTTGACAAACTTTCGAGTTCAAACTTTTCTTCTTCGGTTAATATGCCGAGTTTTTGTTTGTGATTGTATTTGCCGTACTTATGGATTTTCTCGCCGTAGTCCGCATAATAGTCGGGCTCCTCGTCGGAAAGGGAATAAAAAGGACAGCGCATTATGGTCTGAAAAGCAAATATTTTAAGGCTTGGGCGAAGTTTTTTTAAAGTATATACAATATCCCCTCGTTTATTAAGAAGGGATACCGCATCGTGATGCAATCTTGACGGAATAAGTCCACCGTAGATTAAAGTATCCATTGAAAGAATCATAAGGTCGCAACCGTCAACGTTGGATATTAGCCATTCGGCTAATTTGTTAACGTCGGCAGGGCGTTTTTTTAAACCCATATATTCTTTGGGAGGCATAAGGACTTCGTAACCGGCTTTGGGCATCATAGCGGGAAAGCCATAGTTACAAGGTCTTTCGTCCAAGGGAAGCATCAATATTTTTTTCATATTTTAACCTTTGACGGAACCTATTTGGATACCGCCTTTAATGTATCTTATAACGAAGGGGTAAATGCACAGAATGGGGATAATACTCAGTAACATCGCGGCAGCCTCTATATTGTGCGCCGCCATCATTACGTAATCGTCCGTCTTGTCCAAAGAAGCCTGTGCTAAAAGTAAATAGATATAGTATGCCAAGGGATAAGCGTCTTGGGCGGAAGATTCGATGAACATCATCGCCGAACCGTAGCCGTTCCACATTCCGACTATGGTAAAGAAACAGCAACTGCCGAAAACCGGTAAAGCCATCGGTACCATAATGCGGAAGAACATCTGAAAGTCGGAAGCGCCGTCTATTTTTGCGGCTTCCTGAATATCCATGGAAACACCTTCAAAGAAGGTTTTAAACAAAAGAAGGTTGCCTACGTTGCTTATGGAGATAAGTATTACCGACCAAATGGTGTTAAGTAGTTTCATTTGGTGCATGAGCAGGTAACACGGAATAATACCTGCCGAGAAAAGCATGGTAATGATAAAGTACATCATTATTCCGCCGCGGAAAGGGCAATCGGGTTTTGACAACGGATAGGCCGCGAGCGCTTCAACCAAGTTGGAAACCACTGTTACAACGACGGTGATTATTATGGAGTTGAAAAATGAACGCCAGAAAACCTTTGATTGACCGCCTACCAAAATATACTCGAAAGCCTTAGTGGAAAGGTGGGTCGGGAAAATGGTGATTTCGTCGTTAAAATAAGGGTCGGAAAAAGCAAGCGAGAAGTAAGAAAGCAAAGGGACGACGATAATTAAGACGAGCGCAAACAAAAGCGCAATGTTCAATACGCTTAAAGATCTGTCTAAGATACCTTCCTTAATTCTGTTTTTTCTTTTAGGTTTCAGATTAGGGATATAACCTTCGGTTACGTTTGAAGTTGCTTGATTCATTTAATCCCCTCCTACCACAAACTGCGGTGCAGCGTCTTTGTCGTTATTTTGTTGCCTGCAACCATTAGCAATAAGGCAACCAACCCGTTAAACACGCCCAATGCCGTTGCAAAAGGTATGTCGGTACGGTGAACAACGGAAATATCGTAGATATAAGTATCTATCGTTATTTGAGTGTCCTCTAAATTAGGATTTGCGCGCATCATAGTGTAAATTTGTTCAAAGCCTGCCGCCATCATACCGCTGAACTGCATTACAAGCATTAATGCTATCGTAGGCATTATTGCGGGAATAGTTAACTTCCACGCCTTTTGCAGTTTGTTTGCGCCGTCGATGGTTGCGGCTTCGTAATACGATTTATCTATAGAGGTTATAGCGGCGTAATAAATAATAGAACCCCAGCCTATACCCTTCCAAATATTCAAAAGGATAACGAATATTTTGAACAAGTTGTCTTCACCCATGATTACCCTGCCCGGGAAAAATAATTTTCCGATAAAGCCGGTATCGGGATGCAAAACACCGTTCCAAATACTTATAACGATAACCCAAGACAAAAAGTTGGGTATACAAACGATTATAAGTACCAATTTGGCAAGCCCTTGATTTTTAAGTTCGGCAAGTTGCAATGCCAAGATTATAGAAAGCGGAAAACATATTGCAAGTTTTAAAACGTTTATTAACAAAGTGTTTCCCAATGCTTTCAAAAATTTGTCGGAATAAAAAATGTTGATAAAGTTTTTAAAGGTCCAACCGAAATGCGACATATTCCACATTACGTCGCCGCGCATAAGGTTAAACCCGTCTTTAAAGGCGAATGAAACGCCAAGCATCGGTATGTACGAAAAAATTAAGGTGAATAATGCCGCAGGAATTAAAAACGGCAAAATACGGCGATGCTTTACAAGCCTTCGTCCCTGTGTCTTCCAATAACCGTTTTTTTCGCCCAACTTTGGGGAGGTTTTGAAAGAATTATCTTTCATCGGGGTTTGTTTGTTTTTCATCATCTTCTCCTGTCTATCCGATTACTCTGCCCTTACCTCGTAAAATACGAGGTAAGGGTGAGAAGCAAAAAGGGAAAAATCAGCGAATTATTTCCTGTTGATTTTTGTGTTAACGTACCAATCGGTCATTTCGTTTACGATATCGTCCGACCAATAGTAATAGGTGTTGCCGTCGGCACCGGATACTTTACGATTCCACAATGACTCACGGGTAATGTTAAGAGCCTCCGTCGGAGAGCCTTTTGTAACGATTGCCTGACTTACTCCGCGTTTAGCAAGCGTTCTTGACAAAATGGATACCACCGACCAGTGTTTATGCGGAGGAGTCATTGTCATGGGGTTGGTTATGATGGAATCGTCCATCGGAACGGTTACCTGCCATGCGTCGAAACCCGTTTCCCTTAAGTGGAACAATACGTTTGCCGAAACACGGTTTGTACCGTTGCAGTATTGCGAGTTATCAACGATGTGATCTAAGTAGCGTGAAGTAAGCTTTACCCATTTACCGCCGCCTGTTACCGTTTTACGGTCGTAACTGCCGTCGGCTTTTTGTTCGCCTACCCTATACGAATAACTGTACGGGCGAAGGTAAATTACAGAGTCCGCACCTGCGTAAGTTTCGTATTTTTGGTAACCGTAGTCGCCGTCTTCGTAGTAGTCCTCAGCGCCTTCTGGGGTAGCCGTAGCGTTCCAATGGGTTCCCTCGCGTCCGCCATAGAACAGATCGAAGTTTTCCATTTTTTTGCCTAAAAAGTCGATAATGTACAAAGCCTTTTCCGCCATGTAGTTAGGAATAACCGTGTAATAAGATACGCCTGCGTCGCCGCCGTGAAGCATCGGTTTTTCCTGTACGGGCGAACCGTTGGTGCCGTCGCCCTGAATACGGGTAGTCCAAGCGATACATTGATCGTGAACTGCGCGGAAGTCGTTTTTGTCAACACCCATCTTTTGGGGAATAATGCCCTTTGCGGCAACCGCTTTAACAAGGGGCGTTACCCACCAATAAGGCTGGAAGGTTACCGAAGAAAGTTCGTTTGCAAAGTTGTTTAAAGAAGTATCGCTGGAACCTTGCGTCCATGCCTTAGATAATACAGTGCCCTTACCGTCAACGTCGGTTTTGAAAAGTTTGTTCATATACTCTACGTAAGCGGAAGTTTGGTCGCTGAAAATGTATTGTGAAATTTTGTTGTTTTTATCAACGAAGAATTCCAAAGGAACGCCGAAAGCGGAAACGAGCGGTGTTACCAAAACGGAGTTTTCCCCGGGAATATCGAATGCGTGATAACTGGGGTTTGAACCGAACATTTTTTGGCATTTATTGACGGCGTCTGTGAACTCGGAAACGGTTTTAGGAACTTTAACCGTACCGTCTTCATTAACGTAACCTATCTTTTTAAGGTGATCTACGTTCCAAATAAGAGCGGTATCTTCCATAACGCAGTAACCGAAGTCGGGAATACCGTAAATGTGTTTTTGACCTTCGGAATCAACATAAGTTGCGGCGTCCCAGCCGTAATCCATAAGGTCTATAATGTCATAAATCTTCCTGCCGGACTCTGTTTTTTGCAAAAGTTCGGTTAAATCGAGAAAAGCACCCTGTTCCAAATATGGATGATACTGTGCTTCTGTAAGTTTAAGGAAGTTATAGTCGGGATTTTGTATTGACAAAATAGAGTTGATTTCGTTATCGGCAGTACCGCCGGTAACCTCTCTATACGTAATCTTGTAGCCTGTGGTATCCTCAATGATTCTTGCCGTATCGTCATCGCCGAAAGAAGCAAGACTTGTTTCCGGATAAAGACCGGTCAAAGGAATAGGATTAGATAAATCGGCGTCCCAATTTATCTCGTAATGGTATTCCTCACCGTGGCAACCTAATAAACCGAGCGATAATGACGCCGTTAAAACTGTGGTTGCTAAAAGCGCAATAACTTTTTTCATAATTTGTCCCCTTTTATTTTAAGAGTAACGGAACTTGCTTTTGCTACTTATGTTCTGTGAAAATCAGCAAGCCCTAAATTTGATTCTTTTAAACTTCTCGTAAAATTTAGTTATTGGGGCAGATTTCTCTGCCCCAATAGCAGTTATTTTAGCAAAATTATGCTTGAGTGGTAGGAGCGGCTTGAGTGGTAGGAGCGGTTTCATAGCCCCAGCCGTTTGCTTTGGTAACGTAGCCTTGACCTTCAAGCCAAGCACACATTACGTCATAAGCTTTGAATACCTTAACGGTACCAATGGGAGTAACTGTAGAAAGATCTACTGTATCGGGAAGAGCACGGTTGTTTTCGTCAACGTAGATTTCTTCGGTGGTAATATAAGAACCAGTTTCGGGAGTCCAAACGAGTTTCTTATAAACGATGGTGCCGTCGGCTGCTTTATACATAGGAGCGTTCAAACTAGAACAGTTTTCAGCCCAAGGAGCCATTTCGGTCTTAGTTACGCCTGCAGTAGTGGTCATAAGCATGGTAGCACCTTCAACGGTGGATTCACAGATTGCGCCGTTAGCATCAATGTAAACGGGAGCATATTTCCACATACAATTGTCTTTTTCGGTGAATACGGAGAGTGCGCCGAATACACGGCCGTCTTCTACTGCTTCGTCTTCATACTTGTATGCCCAATAAAGGTTACCATTGTATGAATACTGTTCAAATACTTGACCGTAAATCCACTGCTTTGTCTGAACGTCCATGAACTGAGGACCTAAAACGGTCTGAGAAGCAAGTTGATACTGAAGTGCGATTGCACGAACACGTTCACCAAAATAGGATTCGAACTTGTTGCCGGAATTCCAGTTCCAAGTAAGGTGATGGTGGATTTCATAAGCGGGACCCCAATATTTTTCGAAGATAGCTTTGTCTGCTTCGGTCATATCGGCAACGGTCTTACCATCTACTGCATAAGTAGCGGTTAATCTTACTGTCTGATAAATAGGATCGTATGCTGTGAAGAAGTCTTCGTATTCAATTTCTTCAAAGATAGGTCCAAAGTATTCGGGAAGAGTTACGCCTGCACCTTCAAGATATTGTCTCAAAGATACGATTCTGATAGACTGGAAGCAAGTATTGTCATAGTTCATATCAGCGAAAGCACTATTGTTGTCGGAATCAACACCGGGAGTCCAAGTAACGTTAGCCTGAATCTTGCAGATGAGTTCGTTTAACTGATATAAAGCTTCCTGTGCGGTCATCTGTTTGGTCGGGGTATCAGCACCGTAGTAGATTTTTTCATATACGGTGATGGGAGCAACGTTTTCGATCTTAACCGCTTCAAGGGCGTTTTTATGGCCTTCCATGGTTTCAACTATGGTTTCATAGTCGGAGAAGGTAGCAACCAAAATCTTATCGGTTTCACTTAATTTGTTGTATTCGGTAAGCGCGGTTTGATAGGCTTCAAAAGCGGCGCCGTGGATCTTGGACAAATCGAACATAGCGATTACAGCCGCCGCTTCGTCGGTAATGGTTACGTCCTGAGCGGAAATTTCTTCGGTAACGCCGAGGGTTGTTGCTTCGGCGCCGACACGTTTAGCAAGGAAGTTTTGTACCGATTGAACATATGTCTGTAATTGAACGCCTGCGCTTAAACCGTAATATACGTGATAGGTTTTGTTTCTGTATAAGAAATCCTTAGGTTCGCCGGAAGCGTTCCAGTTCCAGTTAAGACCTGCTTCACCGAAAGCGGTTTTGCCAACCATAACTGCGTTAACCATCTTAGCCACTTTTTCGTCAACGGCTTTGATAGTTCCGTCTTCAATGCCTTTTGCAAGGGTTAAAACTGTATCAATGTAAGCAAAATCTTCATAGAAACCGGCATCTGCACCGCAAGATTCGATTATAGCGGTTAAGTAAACGGGAAGAGTGTATCCTGCTTCTTCAAGGCGAGCCTTTAAGTATAATACGTGATAAGCAGGCATCCAGTTGTTATCGGAGTTGAATCTTGATACGTGACCATTGTTAGGATCGTCGTTTTGAGTAGCGTTATCCCAACCTTGCGCAGACTTAATTAAGTTTGCCGTATTAGCGATTTCGGCAAGCGCTTCTTCACCGGTGTAGGTTACTGCCTTAGTGCCTACGCCCATTTCTTTTGCGGAAACTGCAAAATCTTCGGCAAAAGGCTTCATGTTCATAAGGTCAACGTACATATTGAAACTGTCGATATTTACGTGGTGTTTTAAGCGAGCAAGATCGTCTTTGGTGAGTTTTTCGTAATATTCGGTGTAAAGAGCCGTGAAAGCGGCAACGTCGTTCATAAGATATCCCGTTGTCTCTTCTTCTTCGGTATACCAACCGACATAGTTGTAAGAAAGAAGACCGGGAAGAGCGTTAAACGCAGTTGCGAATTCTTGACCGACTTCGGATAACGGAGCATTTGCACTGAAAAGTTCCTGTGCGGCAAACAAAGGATCAAAGTTTAATAACAGGTAGAATTTTTGAGCGATTGCGCCGTTTTCTACAACGCCGTTATTGTACATTTTGTTTACTTCTTCGATCTGTTTTTCCATACCGACAACGGTTTCGGCAGTTGCTTCTTTTAAAGCGTCGATCTTAGCCTGATATTCGCCGGCAATACCGCCGATAGCGGTTTCGGCAACGTTGCTTCCCGCATAACTGAAGGAATATACGTCTTTACCGTCAACAGGTTTATATTCGGCGCAAGCGTAAGTGTTTAATAAAGTGTAATCGATGATGCCTTCTTCGTGATCGCCGGAAGCCATCAAAATGTTGAAATCTTTGCCTACCCAATTTTCATCAATGGGGAAACCGTATTCGCCTTGCCTCATTTCTTCTTCGGAAGGAACGTGAGCGGTAGCGGCGGTTACTTTAAGGTTCTTGAATTCGGCACCGTTGGTGTAATCGGTGTTTAAACTGTACTGTGCAAAACTTTCGGGCGTTCTGACATCGAGACCGGTTACGAATACGTAAGAAGTTTCGATACCGTATGCTGCGCCGTTAAACATATCGTTAACAACCGCTTCGTCGATAATTACGGAATATTGATTGTCGAGTTTGCCTTCGGCAGTATAGAATTCATAGTTGGATTCAGTGCAGAAACCGATATCGTATTCATCGTTACGTACGGTTTGGATGTTCATCTTTAAAGATGCGTATTCAGGCGTCCAATATCCGCCTTCTTCATTCCAGTTGGAAATCATCAAGGGCTTGTCGCCGATGTTGTAAGAAGCGTCGGAGAAAGAGTCGTCGCGAGAGGTTGCTTCAAACGGATACCAAGCACCTGTTTGAACGTTACAAGCAATACCTGTTACGATTACATAGTAATCCTGCCAAGCATAGTAGCCGATAAACGCATAAGTGTCGTCAGTGCCTTCGTAGTTGGGCTTAATCTGTACGTCGGTTAAGTCGATTTGGTGGCTTAAACCGGTGATACCTTTAAGTCTTGCAGGGAAAGTAAGGGCGGCTGCGTCCATGGTTGCGGAAAGTTCCCAAGACTGTGCGGCACGTGTAGGATCTTCATCCATAACGCCGTCTGCGGTATACATAGCGTAACCGTTATGATACTGTCTTGACAAAGAACCCCTTGCGGTAACTTCGTGAGTGATTACCTTGCTGTTTTTAAGGTAATCGGCATACATGGTGTTATTGAAGCAGTCATATGCTTCCCACTGATTGCCGTTTAAATAGAAATAGAACATATCGTCGGACGCTTCGGCATAACCGTTATGATTTTCAAATATGGTCGTGCCTAAGTATTCAACGTAACTACCTGTTTCTCTTACGGCGTTGTCTGTTCCGAAAGTATCGGTTGCAACCGCTGCGTTGATTGCAGCGCCTATTGACTTATAGGAGCCGATTTGGGTTCCGTCCGCCTTATAAGCCGTATAAGCGTCGATACGCGTCTCAGCCTGTGTACGGGGGTCGGGCACTTTTTTATCATTGCCGGTCGGTTTGTAGAGACCGTCGCAGGCAACGACCATTGTAAGAGCCATTATTACCGACATAAGTGCGACGATAAATACAGTAATCTTTCTTTTCATCTTTTCCTCCTGAAAAAATATGTTTTTTATATTTTGAACGCTTTTTTAGCGCTCTCTATACCGAAATTTATTGCGGGGCTTAGCGAACACTTATAACCGTAACGGTTAATCATATCGGTAATCGCCCGAATTTTCATGACAATTTTAATATATGCAGCCATTAATGGTATTTGCGTTTGGCGAAGACAAACGCAAAGGGGATATCCCCTTTTTTGTAAAAAATTCTACGTGATATGACTGTTTTAGACAAAATTATGCCTTTTTTAGTACAATCACAACTCAATTATAACGCTCAAATTTCGTTTGTCAATAGGTTTTTGAAAATTTTTTTCATTTTTTTTTAAAATATTCCCCTTTCAATCGGAATTCAAGGTTGGTTTTTCCGCAATTTTAAAAATTTCTTTCAAAACGACAAGATAAAACCCTGCGACGGTCTGTTGCAAGGTTTGGCGACCTAATTAACATTTAACGTTAAATTTCGGTGATTTATAGGCTTTAAAAGTACAAGCGAATAGGTTTACAGAATTTTTTGATAACCGCTTTGAGCGTTTACCGTCGATTGCCTTTGTTAAATAAGCGTTTTACCGCAAATAACGGTTGTTCTAATTAAGGTAATGCTTCCGCTATTATTGAAACAAGCAAACAACAAAATAAGGCAAAACTGTTTTAGTTTGCTGATGTAAGTTTGAACAAATAATGCCGACAAGGCTAAAAAAACTTTAAAGGTAAAAGAAAAGCCGCCCTAACTTTGGAACGCTCGGACGGCGGCAAGCACTGGGGGAAATTGCCTCCCCCTCTGCTAGCTTGATATTCTAAACTAAACAGGGCAAAAAGTTAAGTAAAAATATCAAGGAGATTAAAAAACGCCTTACTATCCTTGTTTATATGCAGGATTCTATCGTTAAGTTCTAATTGCGACAAAAAAAGACAGGTTTTGCCTGTCTTTTTTTAATTATATTCATTTTTATTGACTAAAAATAAGGTCGCCGAGCAAATTTGCCGACAGATAAATTAGTTTATATAAGGTTAAATAAGTTTACCGACGGTAGCGCCGCGGCTTCTGAAGATAAAGCCGTCGAAACGGGCTTCGTCCTTACGGCGGACGGATTCGCAAAGGGCGTCGATTACGTAAAGTTGAACTACTTTGTTGGTCATTGCGCTTACTTCGCGGTAGATATCCGGCTCACCCGTGGAAATTACAAGGTCGGCAAGTTTAGTTAAAGGCGAAACGTCGTGCGCCGTGATTAAAACGATTTTCGCACCGTAGTGTTTGGCTAATCTTGTGGCTTCGACAACGTCTTTGGTACTGCCCGAAACGCTGAATACGATTACCAAATCGGAGTCGGACGAAGTCGACGACATTACGTTTTGCGTGTGCGCGTCCGATTCGCAAAGAGTACGTATTCCCATTGCCATTAACCTGTTATGCAGTTCCAACGCCGCCACGTAAGAATTGCCTACGCCGAAACAACTTATACGGTCGGAAGCCAACATTAAATCGGCAACCTTTTCCAAAAGTTCCATACTTACGCTGCTTATACAGATGGAAACTGCGTTTTCATAGGCTTTTGCTATGTAGGAACGGAAATCTTCTTTGCCCTTGGGTAAAGTCAAATCCTCTTGACTGCTTAACTCTCTGGCAATTTGAAGTTTAAAAACTTGATATCCGTCAAAACCCAACAGTCTGCAAAATCTTAAAATCGTCGCTTCACCTATTCCCGTCGCCTTGGCAAATTCGGTAATGGTAAAGTACATTATCTGTTTGTAATCCGCGTTTTCCAAAAAATCAATCAACTTGCGTTGCGATTTGGTTATTTTACTTTGTTTTACACGTACTATTCTCGTTGCTATAGTATCACTCATTTTATACCGCCAAATTTAATGCTAAATTTATAAAATCTGCGAAATTGAAATTATAGCGCCGAATTTTGCCGAATGTTCGGCGATTAATTTTTGAATATTATATCAATAAAATTGCAAACTGTCAACGCTCAAACAAAAAAAATCTTAAAAAACTGCAAAATTTATTAAAAAAATGCTGTTTGACTGAATTTTTTGCTGAGTAAAAGATTCAAAATACTCAAATCCCGTCAAACCTTTAACTTTGCAGTCGCTTCGGTCATAACCCTACCGCTTAAAATCAAACTTTTCAAACGGCGCTGAAGGGAAGTATTTTCGGAAAAATCTTCGGGATTAAGATTCGGAAACCCGTAAACCCAAAACTTATATTCGTCGGAAGGTCTTTCGGATATAACCGTAAATCGGTTTTGAAAAGCAAGTATCTTGCTTGAATCATCCAAAACTTCTTTTAGCAACGGGGAATTAAGCCAACTTGTGATATAGTAAGGGGCTTGGGCGTAGTCTGGATAAAATTTTTTAATGAAAGATTTTGCGTTTTCTATAGACAAATCTATTTTATCCGAAGACAAATCGCAGTCGGAAGGAACGTGCAAAGCGACTTCTCTTTCGCCGTTTAGCGAACGGGATAGTTCGTATTCGAGTTCGCCTATCCTAAAAAGGGTTAACGACAGTTGCCTGCCCGTCCAAAAACCGCGGTCGAAACCGAATTTGCCGTACTGTTTTTTATACTCTTTTGTAAAACGGCTAAAGCAATTAAAGGTGTCGATAAAGATATTTTCGGGTATACCGTACGCTTGGTATTTTTGTAAAGAAGTCTTTGCCGAAAACAGCATAAGAGAGAGCATTTTTAAACCGTCGTCATCCGACAAAAGTCTTGCTATAAGCCGATTAAAGGCAGTTTTATATAAATTTGGGTCGGTTAAAGTTTTTGAAAATTCAAGCCTTTCTTCATTAGTTAAACCGTCGTCCGTCAACGATAGAATTTGCTTTTCTTGCACGGAAAAATCCAAAAGTTCGTAAATAGGTTTCATATTACGGCATAACTTTGACGTCGACAAGGTAGTTACGCAAATCCTCGGTGGTTTCGCCATCGTCCATGCAAAGGGTATAAGTGGTTTCCTTATCGATATTTTTAATGAAAGTAAGATTGTTAAAGTCGACGTCTTCGGCGTGCATAGCCGGTTTGGCGATAGGCAGAACCTTGCCCTTCTTTAAGAAAACGCACACCTGATCTAATGCAATATTGATAAAGTGATTGCCGTTTTTACGCTGTTTTGTTTTAATGCCTGCGTAGGTAAAACGAACTTCCAACATATCTTCCGGAAGATAAACATACCTGCCGACGGCGTTTTGGGTGTAAACGGGCGCTAGCATAATAGCGTCGCCCATCATAAGTTGATCTTCTACGGTGCGTGCGCGCACGTCGTCGGGATAAACGAAAGCAAGCGGTTTAAACAACATATCGTTATTTAAGGCGCATTTTACGTATTCGCTGTAAATGAAAGGCAAAAGCATGTATCTTGTCTTCATAAGTTGAAGGAATTTTTCCTCCGCTTTAAACCTGTAAGGCTCTTGATTTCTGGTGCCTTGGGTTGCATGGTTACGGTATAGCGGAGAGAAAACCGCTAACGCCATCCACCTTAAAAGCAGGTCTTGCGTGGTGTTTTGACCGAAACCGCCTACGTCCGCGCCGACGTATAAAAATCCACACATATTTAAAGATGGAAGCATTTGAAACGCCAACAGCAGATGGGACCACCACGAAGCGTTATCCCCCGTCCAAATACCGCCGTAACGGTGCATTCCTATATAGGAAGAACGTGAAAACAGCAAATGGCGTTTTTCCGGTTGGTATTTTTTAAGGTATTCTGCCGAACACTTTGTAAGTTTATAGCCGTAGAGGTTATGCACTAAGTCGTGGCGAACCTTTTGACCGTTGATATTATGGTAAAAATCTTTATAATCGGCAACGTTGTTTTGCAAAGCGTAAATAAGATGACGCATTTTTTCAAACTCGTCTATATTCAGTTCCGATTTCAGTCGTTTAAGTTTTGCCACATTTGCCTGCAAACGCTTTTTGGAATAGAAAAGCGCAGGCTCGTTCATATCGTTCCAAAAACCTTCGATGCCGTAGTCTAAGTAAAATTTGTAATTTTCGGCAAACCACTTGCCCGATTCTTCGTTTAATACGTCGGGAAGCACGCTGTCCCCCGGCCATACGCCGACAACGAAGGGATTGCCTTCTTCATCGGTGCAATATGCCGATCTTTCCAAACCCTCCCGATACACAAAGTAGTCGTCTTTAACCTTAATTGCGGCGTCTACGATGGGTATAAGCCTTACACCCTCTTTCTTCGCCTTTTTGACAAAGTTTGAAAAATCGGGATACCTTTCTTCGTTCAAGGTGAAATCTTCGTAATCCTGCATATAGTCTATATCCATATAAACCATATCCAAAGGAAACCCCGCTTGCTTGTAACCTTCTATTACTTCGGTAATATCTTCTTGGCTTTTATATCCCCAACGGCTTTGTCCGATACCGAAAGCCCACTTTGGCGGAATATAACTTTGACCTATGATTTCACGGAAATTTTTAACGATAGTGTTAAGGTCGTTGTCGTCTGAAGTGATTATGTATAAATATCCGTCTCCGCAACAAGTAATCTTCATATAGCGACTGTCGGTATAACCTATGTCAAAGGTAACTTTACCGGGGAAATCGAAGAATGCCCCGAAGTTATTTATTGCGTTAACCAAAATAAAGTTGTGCGAACCGTACAGCGACGTGCGCGATTCGGTGATAATACAGTCGTCCTCGTTATAACTTTTGTAAATCCATCCGCGCTTGTTTATTCCGCGTACCTGTTCGCCAAGCCCGTAAACCACGTCCAACTTTTTAAGTTGAAGATTAAACTCGTATCCTTGCGAATCCTTTTTAAAGGTAAACGGCGATAATTCGGTTATGTTGAAAACTTCGATTTCAGTTAGAACCGCACCTGTGTCTATAGGGGTTCCGAAACGGTATTTTTTTATCATTTTTTATCCATGTAAGTTTTTGTTGTTTTGTATTTATGTTTTTTTAATAATTTGTAAAATGTGCCGATAACGGGCTTATAGGCGGACTTTTAATAGTTTACGTTTACTGACGACATCCTAAGCCATCTGTATTCGCACTGATCCAAATCCTTTTCGTAATCTTTGCCGTGTCCCATAAAGCAAAGAAGATCTTCGGATAATTCCGGTATGCTTGAAGTTTTGCCCGAAAGATAATCGGACAACTTTTCGGTTGCGATAACTATCCTTTGCTTTAAGGCGCCGAAGCGTAGGTCCTGAACGTCAAAACCGTTGGGGCGCGCTTCTTTATTCCACTGCGCCATAAAGGTGCGGTAAAATACTTCGATTAGATTATACAACTTTTTCAGATCTTTTAAAATCAAATTTAGGGCGTTTTTGTCATTATTTTTATAAGACTCTCTTAATTTTACGCCCATTTCCGCTTTAATTGCGAGAACTTTGCAAAGCGCCTTTTGTGTGTTGAATAGGTAAGCCCATTTGCCCGTCTTAGGTTCCGCCTTTTGCAGCCTTTTAACGTGCTTTTTATATAAATCCCCCTGCCCTTTTTCGATTATGGTATCCAAAGTACCGAGTAGAAGGTCGTTAAACAAAAGATATTTGTTGGCGCTGTTTTTTTCGTCAACGTCGTCATGGTCGGTAATGCGGTTGGCTAAATCGACGGTTAAAAAGTCATTTAGGCTGACGCCTGAAAAGTTTTTAAAACCTTTTTGGAATTTTTTGCCCCGATTATAATCGTTAAAATTGATATATCCTGCATAATATACGGACGGCATAGTGGCAAAACAAGAGGTTTCGGCACCGTTGTCCCCCCAACCCGTTACTATATAATGGTTAACGGAATTTTCCGTACAAGCCTTAGCGGATTCTTCTATAACCTTAAAAGAATAGCGGTTGTCGGGAGTAAAACCGAGCCACTTCCACGCCCCCGTGGCGAATGAAATTTTGTTTTTGAAAACGCTGTGTTTTTTAAGCATTTCTTCATAATGTTCTTTATAAGTATGGTAATAATCCCAATAAATAAGTTCGATACCTTCCGGCACGAGATCGGTTAAAGTTTCTACGTTATCGTACTTCCAATTTATGGCAAGCGAGAAAAACATATCCGACCACATCATGGGCTTAAAGCCGTACTTACAACAGATTGCGTAAACCCTGTCTAAGTGCTGTTTCATGATTTCAAAATGCTTTTTGTAGCCGTTTTTATCCAAATATCTTCCCCTACCGAGCAAATAGGCTTCATCCATACCGATATTTATTCGGCGCGAAGTGAAAGATTTAGCGCAAAATGAAATCATGGCTTCAATGAATTTATAAGTTTCTTCTTCGCCGACGAGCAAAATTTCGCCTATGTCGAAAAGGGAATCCATCGAAGGATAGCGTGTAACCGAATTAAAATGACCGAGCGTTTGTATACACGGGATAAGTTCTATGCCCAAACTTTTTGCGTAGTCATCGATTGACTTTATATCTTCTTCGGTGTACGGATTGCGAAGATAACCGAAATAAGGATAATCGTTTACCTTAAAAGTGTCCTCGGTATAAAGCATGAAAGAAGTATAACCTGAGATGGCGATTTGAGATATTACTTCTTTTACCGTTTGGATTTTGTACACTGCATTGCGCGAGCAATCGAGCATATATGTTAAATCTTCGAAACGAGGGGTGTATTTTTTGTTGAAATCTTTATCGGGAGCGTCCGAAAACAAATCGGAAAACTCCTTTAAAGCCCAAAGGGCGTGCGACGGAGCAAAGACCGAAACGGTAAGAATTTTATCCCTGTAATCGATTTTTACAACCTTTTCTTCGATAAAATTAACGTAAGTTTCGACGCCGTCCGAGGCTAAAGCGAAACCGTAATCGCCGATTAAATTTTCAACTGCTTTTTTAACCCTTTCGTTTTTTAGATTGAATTTCATCTTAATCACCTTTATTATTTTTTATAAGCGGTTTAATTAGTACAACTTGATAAGCGAACCTAAAGCGCCGGCGTTGTTGCCAAACTTAGCAAAAGTTATATCGCTTTTGTTGTCAATTAGACTTAAAAGAATCTCTTTATCTTTACT
Source organism: uncultured Clostridia bacterium (assembly GCA_945638575.1). GTDB lineage: Bacteria > Bacillota > Clostridia > Christensenellales > Borkfalkiaceae > UBA4636. The sequence continues at coordinate 158,308 of CALZDP010000002.1, forward strand.
TAATCCGCCGCCCAAAATGATAACTTCGGGCGCATAAGCGGTGCGGACGTTGTCTAAAAAGATATTTAAATAGAAGGAAAATCTTTTTAATACCATTACGGCGTTTTGGTTACCGCTTTCGTACAGTCGGAAAAGTCCCTTTACGCCGGATAAAGAGGGAATAAGTTTTTTGCCCTCGTAGTTAAGCGCAGTACACGATAGGTAGGCTTCTGCGCAACCTGTTTTTCCGCAGTTACATTTTTTGCCGTCGGGGACCAAAATCATATGGCCTAACCTTCCGCCGTCAAAATTTTTACCGCGAATTATTTTACCGCCCGATAAAACCGCTCCGCCTATGCCTGTGCCGAAGGTTATCATTACCGCATTTTGACAGTCGTTATAGTTTGCGATTTCCGCTTTTAACGCGCAAATAGCATCGTTATCGGCAACGCAGGGAATTTTAAATTTTGCTTCCACCGAAGTTTTTATCGGGTAATCGGTCCATTCCGGCAAATTATCGGTTGCGTAAACGCAAACGCCCGTGTAAGGGTTGATATTGCCTGCCGACGATACCCCGATAAGGCTTACGCCTTCGCACATAAGTTGTTCTATAACCGAAAACATAGCGGTTTCGATACCCTTGCGGCCGCTTTTTGCGTTTGTCGGGCTTGACGCCGTTTTTATTATATTGTTACCTTCGACAAGAATTCCTTTAACGGAAGTTCCGCCGATATCTATTCCTATTTTACACATAACGATTGCCTGTATTTTATTTGACCGTCAGCCGTATATCCGATTCAAACATTCTTTTCCACGGCATTTGTACTTCTACCGATTTTACTCTGTCTGAAATTTTGGGATAGCCCGACATAAATGCAACAAGTTCCTTTTTGACTTCTTCCGCCGCCAATCCGTCTTGGTCGACTTTGAAGTAGTTTAAATTAAGTTTCGGCAATATGTTGTCGGTAACGTATTTGCGCACGTGCGTCATATAACCGAAATCTTCATAATATCTGTGTAATAAAAAGTTATCCGTACCCCGTCTGTCTTTGCCGACTTGGTATATTACCGCCTGACAAACCGCCGTACCTAAGGTGTTTGAAGAAGTATTCCAACCTGCGTATGCGTGGATTTTGAACAACAAATCTTTACTGTACAGCATATCGAAAAGTTCAGTATCGGCACCGTTGCAGGTTGCTACGTCCCCTATTGCGACGATTTTGTTTTTGCCTAAGGCGTACTCGGCGTAGTTTACGATTTCCGCAAGATTTCTTTCCACGTCATAGGCTTTAGCGTATTCCGCCTGCCATTCGTGGTACATACCCGAGCCCATATTGATTATTAAAACGATATCCGCTTCCAAAAGAGAATAAACACGGATTCCGCCTACCGCCAAAATATGATATTTTACCGTTTCGTCAAGCGCCCTGTCTTCAAACCAAGGAATGACCGCGTTTGCCTTTACCGAAGCGTAATGAACGTAGATTTTGGGCTTTGCGTTGTCATTAGCGACAGCCCTGCCCAATAAAATCAAACCGGTATCGTCTGCGGACGGATACATAGCCGTCTTCATGTGCAAAAGGTTGGATTTTAAAAAGGTTCTGACCTTCATTTGGTCCATAGCGGTAAAGCCGTATTCGGCGGCATCGTCCTGCGGAATAATGAAATAGTCGCATACCCCGTTTTTTACGTATTCGAGATTGTGCATAAGTAAATCGATATTTATCTTACGCCTTTTTAAGTAGTCATCCAAATATTCCGACTTTATCTTTGACTTTACTCTTTCAAAGTCCGATTCATCCGCTTTGGTAAGTTTGCCGGCCATTTTTAGGTGAGTATATCTTCCGTAAAGAAAAATTTCTTCTCCGCACTCGTCGTAATAGTCGGGCTCTTCGTCGGAAAGCGAATAACTTGGACAACGCATGATAAGTTCAAATAGGTAAAGTTTCATTTTTTTGTTTATCGCGCGCAACTTTTCCACGATTTTTGCACGAGATAAAAGTTCTTCGTAACTTTCGTGATGAAGCCGCGACGGTACTATACCGCCGAAAATTATCGTGTCCATGGAAAGGATGCAAACGTCGGCTTCTCTTACGTTAGAAATAAGCCACTCGGCTAATCCTGCCGTGTCGCCGCCCCTTTTTTTATCGCCCATTAAACTTTTGGGCGGAATAATAAGTTGATAGTCCGCCTTTGGCATCATCTTAGGGTAATTGTAATTACACGGTCTTTCGTCAAGCGGAACCATTATTATTTTTTTCATATTACACTTTAAACCTGTTAATTAACGTTTATAACTTACCGTTTTTAATTTAACTTGCCGTTTTTTCGATTTGCCGTTATTTTTTCGGTAGTTTGCTTTTATTCATAGAAAAGTCTACTTTTTCTATCGCTTTTTGGTAAAAATCGGCTATTTTTAACATTCCGCGATCGGTTGGGTGTACGCCGTCCGCCGTGTAGTCGCTAAATTCCTTGCCGAAAACCTTTGATTGATCGAAAAAGTAAACGTTATAGCCCTTTTTACTGTATTTTTTTGCAACGTTACGCAAAAAATCAACGTAAAAGGAATTCAGATTTACACGCTCATAATCGTAATTGTCAAGGGCGAATTTCATCCTTGACAGCAGTATAACGGGAACATCGGGGCGGATTGATAAAAATTTGTCCAAAAAGTTTTCGCAATTTTGCTTTAACCTTATATCGACGCCGGCGTTTGGCTCGGCATCGACGATAAGCATATCCGGATTTATTTCCGCTAAAATTTCGGCAACTTCCGTTTCCATCATACAAACGCCCGAAAAACCGTAGTTCGATACTTCGGTGTTCAGCCTTCTTGACAAAATGTTGGTGTATGACATTCCCGGGTGTGATGCGGAACAGCCGTGGGTTATGCTTGAACCGTATATTGCAATATTACGGTTTGCCGTGAAGGGGTCGGGCGTAACCGTCGCCCATTCGTTTACCCCGATCTGCAAGGAAGTTACCCCCATATAAAGGGGTAAATCGATTATGAATTTGCGCTGTGCGGTTTTTGAACTTCTAAAATCGCCCAATCTGCCCTCATAGAAGATATCGTTGATTTTTCCGTTTGTCGAGCCGTGGAAAATGTAAGTAGAAAACCTTTTATCGTACACGTATAAATCCATTCCGCACGCCCCGACAAGGGTCATATTAGTCATTTCAAAAGTTCCGTTTAACCCAACTTTAACGAAAATGTCGCTTGCGTCGGTGATAAATTTTAACTGTATTCCGCTTGAATGTTCGGAAAAAAATGCTTCGCCGTCGCTTACAGGTCTTAAATAATCGCGTTGGGCTTTTGTGAAACGGCAAAAACCTTCTTCATATAAAGCCTTTGTGCCGTAAACGGAAAAAAGTCCGCATTTTGCGTCGTAAAATTTAAGTTTGCAGTCGGCGTCGTTTTTTGCCGTCATGTTTTTGTCAAAATCGTAAACTTTCATAATTTTATAGATTGAAAAATATATAAAAGTCGGGCTATAGGTCGATTATTCGACTTTTTTCCGCTTTTTTTAAATTGCTCCGCATATAGCCCGTTTTACCTAAAAGGGGCTATATGCGGTTTGAAATAAATTTGTTTAGTATGCTAAAATAAATTTATGTTTGCTATTTACGATTATTTACTTGCAACCATTATTGTGTTTATTACCGCGCGTGAATCGTCGAGTCCGTAAGTGCCTTTATCGCTTGAACGAACTACTACCGTTTTTGTTCCGTCTTTATTAACGGTAAGTTGGGTAGAACCGCCGCCGTCAAAGTTGGCGCCGTTATTTACGCCGTAAAACGCCATAAAGTCGGCTAAGTCGGGCAAACTCATACCGTGAGTGTCCCCTTCCTGCGCCTTTTTGCCGTAATACATGGATTCGACCGCAAATATTACTACGGTGCCGTCCTGTTTAACGCCTACGGCACTTCTCGGAACGTCTGCAGATTGCGCGCCGTTGGTGTTTTCCTTTGTAACGGTTTTTGCAACGCTTCCGTTTTCAACCAATGATTGACGGCAACCCAAAATTGTAGTGTAGCCCTTCCACGTGTCGTCCGGCGAAGTTATGTTATAGGAAAGATATTTGCCTTTAAGGGAGGAAAATTCCGTGAAAGCCGAACTTGACTTACCTACGAAAACGTAACCGAAGTTGCCTTCCGGCGTAAATTGAGTGTCTGCGGTGCAGTTGATTTTTTCGGAAACGCGCATATGCGAATATCCGCCGCCCAACGCAACCTTTAATGCGTAACTACCTGCTTTGCAGGTTTTGGCTGTCTTACCGGTATTAAAGACCACGCCGTTGTCGATTGAATCTTTTTCGACTTCTACGTTATACGACTTATTTGAAGTTTCACTGCCGATTTTATATGAAAGTTTGGCTTGAATAAGTTGCTGCTTTATTAAAGAATCGGTAACGTCGCCCGTATATTTAACGATTGGGGCAACCTGCGCGGTATTGCCTTTAACCCCGAATAGCATCGGTGCGGAGGCAGGTACGTCGCTTGCCGTATTTAGATAATCGTAATTTCCGTTGTCGTTATGTCCGTCCTTTACGATTACGCCGTCTTTAACGAAAGCGTTTACGGGTATGGAACCGAAAAAGTCTGCATTTAAGTAGGCGTAAACGGTTTTACCTGTTGCCGTTTCGTACGCGGAAGCCTGTTTCGAAGGTATTTCCTTAGCCATTTTAGATAGTTCGGTAGTGTTGTTTTTGGTGCCTGCAACAATGTTTACGGCAGACAAATCTACTTCTAAAGTATATACGACGGTGGTTTGACCGTTAGATTTAGTCAAGGTGTTTTTAACCAAAATCAAACCGTCGGTAAGCCTTTCCGCTTCATAACTTACGCTTGACTTATCAAAGCGCGTAGGAGCGTAATCGGTACGATAAGTTACGGTGATTTCGGTTGGGGGTTCTTCGCTTCCGCCGCCCGTATCGCTTGCCGTATCGCCTGTTGTTTGGGGCGGTTTGTTACCGGTGTTTTCGGGCGAAACGAGTGTGCACGCAGACATTGTGCACAAAAGTGCAAAAACGACCAATAGAATTGTCGTTACGATAATATTAAACCTTTTCATAAAAATCTCCTATTCATATATTTTTTAGGTACGGCGTGAAAAAATTTTTCATTTATACCCTTTGCCGCGACTATATTATAACATCTTTTTACGGGAATATCAATAGCAAATGAAAAAAAACTTCATAATAATTTTTCTGTTTTTTTATTTATATGATTATTTTAAGATTTTTTTATTATTTTGCTTTTTGCACTTCAATTTTGAAGTAAAATTTCATAATTTTTGCTAACCTATTGACTTTTAAATTCTTACATGCTAAAATTAAGAAAAAAAAGAGGTATCTATTTTGCGTACTTTTTCGGTTGAACTTAAAAAGTTATATAATTTAGCGGGCGGAACCCTTAACGCCTATGTATCCGGTCCCCCTTTCGACGATCCCGTGGAAAACTATAAACGCCCTGCGGTTATTATTGTCGCAGGCGGTGGTTATTATTTTGTAAGTAAACGAGAACAGGAACCCGTCGGCAATTACTTTTTATATCTTGGCTATCAGGTTTTTACCCTTGACTATCTGTGCGCCCCCGACGGCGTCAAATACCCCGAACAACTTTACGAACTTTCCGCTTCCGTAGACTATATAAGGAAAAACGCAGACAGCCTGAACGTTGATAAGGATAAAATTTTTTGCGTGGGCTTTTCCGCAGGCGGTCATCTTGTTTGCGATTTGGCTGTGGAATATGAAAAGGTTGAAAATGAACTCGGCATAAACTGCAAGCCGACGGCGGTCGGGCTTTGCTATCCCGTCATTACCCCCGAAGGCGGACATACGGACACCTTTAACAACCTTTTAAAGGGTTACGACGACGCCAAAAAGGCGGAAATTTTATCAAAAATGAGGCTTAACAAACTTGTTAATAAAGACACTCCGCCCGCCTTTATTTGGGCGACGGCTTCCGACGACTGCGTTCCCCCCGTAAATTCTTTAATGTACGCACAAGCGCTGTCGCTAAACGGGGTTAAATTTGAACTTCATATCTACCCGACAGGTAAACACGGGTTGTCAAGTTGCACCGAAGTCGTTAATCCCCCTTACCCGTACCTAAACAAAAACAGCGTTTGGCTAAAAGATTGCGAAGAATTTTTTAGATCGTTTTAAGTGAATTTCGGTGTTCGCCAATAAACCTTTCTTTTTAAATTTCATATATGCGCTTATTTGCATATAGACTTACTGTGCATATATGCTTCCTGTACATATAGGCTTACTATACGGCTTTAAAAAAAGCAATCCCCGTAACGGCTAAAAACCGCTACGGGGATTTTCTATGTTAAGGAGGAGATACTTATAATTCGTAATATTTGACAGTAACTTTATGTTTGCCTGTTGTTTTTTCGCCTGCTTTTTATGTTTGCCGATTACTTGCCCGAAAGAATTTTATCGGTTATTAGTTGATACGCAGTTTCGTTCGGATGAAGTTCGTCGTTAGTAAACCAAGCCCTTGTATATTGCCCTTTGTTGGAAATGGGTATTGCCGAATAAATGTCTACGTAACGCGCTTTGTAAGTTTCCGCACAAGTTTTAACGGCTTCGTTAACGCCTTGAATACCTTGGTTATTATGGCCGTTACTTAAACCGCCCGTATAACCGTAAGTGGACTGACAAGGTATGTTGCTTAAACATATCAAGGTCGCATTAGGATTTGTTTCACGCAAGGTCTTTAAAATATAATTGTAATAGCCGTAGAAAGTGCTTACAGGCTTGTTATAAACGGCGTCCGAAAAAGCATCCTCGCCGGCAAGGTCGGTTTTTACGCCCATTTTAAGTACGGAATCACTCTTGTTGATTTCGTAACTGTCGTTTGTTCCGCCCATTACGAAAACGTAGTCTGCCTTTTTGACGGCATTTAAATTGTTCTTAATCTGCGTGGGAATGGAAATTGATTTATTGGCATAGGCCGCGTTATAGTAGGAACAAAGCGCACCTGCGATTGCAGGATTTGTGCATAAAGCAAAATCGCAGATTTCGTCAAGCATATTTACGTAATTTTTGGTAATGCCAGTTATGGTTTTAGGCCTGCCGTTTTCATATTGGTATTTACCGTTTTTGTCAACCGCCCACCAAGTGTTGGTCTTCCACCACTCGGCGTTTTGGTCGGTAATGGAATCGCCGAAAAATACCACTCTTTTGCCGTAAAGCCTACCCACGTCCGGCGCGGATAAGGTGTTGCCGTACTCTTCGTAATTGACAACGGAAATATTAACGGTTTCGGTTTGGTCGCCGTATGCCAAGGCAAGGGTTGACGTTGCCATTAAAGTTTCGGTATCCATACCTTGATTAATGGTTTTTGCTATTATTACCCCTTTAGTGTAACTGAAATCGGTACAATCGTACTCGCCTTCCGTAACCGAAAAGGTAGATTCGCCTGCCTGCAATATGCAAGTTGCAAGCGGCTTTTCTTCGTATTCCAGTTGCTTTGTTAAATTATAGGTTTCGCCTTCGGTAAGATAAATGTTTCGTATAACTTCGGGCGGAGTCGGCGGTTCGGTGTCTTTGCTTCCGCTGTCAGAACCGCCGTTTACGGTCGGTGTGCAACCTGTTAACAAAATTGTTGCCGTAAGGGCAAAGCCCATACACAATGTTAAAAATTTTTTCATAATTCTCCCTTAAGTTCCATTTTTTGAAATAAAACTTTATTTTTAGATTAACACCCTTTACCCTTGTTGTCAATAGCGTTTTGAAAAAAAATTTCAAAATTTTGTTTTCGAGAAATGAAAAAACGCCTTGACGGCGTTTTTTATTATCATCTGTCATTTATGTATATTGCTTGTTATAAGCGACTTTTATAAGATTTATTTCGGGACGGCTATATAATAAGTTGCCTATATAACAAGTTCCCCTATGGCTCGGTTGCAATCTTGTGGTTTTACGTTAATTTAGGCTGAAAGTCATGGTTACGGGGTTATGGTCGGAATAAGCAAAGCCCGTATCGATGACTTGGGTTGACTTTAAAGTTACGTTTGCCGATATAATGAAGCCGTCGATAGTGATTACAAACTGGTTTTTATTATACGGGCCGTCTGCGTTACGGCAGGAAGGAACGGGGTTTTCAAGCGACAAAGCCTTAACCAAGGATAAACCCGTGTCTTGTAAAAGATCTTCCTTAATAGGCTGAGCCCAAGTGTAATCTTTACCGCTGACGCCGAAAATTTTACTGCTGTCCCCTAACAAGTCCTTGTTAAAATCACCGCCGCAAAGGACGTAATTGCCCTTTTGGTACTCCCCTTTCATATCGTTGATTAACATTTCAAACTGCTCGTCTGCGATTTTTCCGTCGGAAGTATAGGCGGAAAGGTGGATTACGTATATAACGAGTTCTTTGCCGTTATCGG
>CALZDP010000003.1 GCA_945638575.1 uncultured Clostridia bacterium
TGGCGGAGAGTAAGGGATTCGAACCCTTGACACAGTTACCTGTGTACCGCATTTCGAGTGCGGGCCGTTATAACCACTTCGATAACTCTCCGTACAATATTACTTAGGCTAAACGATATTAAAACCGCTTCGCGCTAAAAAACGTACGAAAAGCGAATTTAAACTTCCTAAGCCTAAACATTATACAACAAATAAATAAATTTAGCAACAACTTTTACAACGATTACGCGCCGAAACGATAAAAACAATTTACCTCCAAATTAACCTTTTGAAAATAAATTATATTTTGCGCTTAATCTGTATTTTTGTGCTTAACGCACAAAATCATTTTTTGCGTTTATAAACGTAGCGGTAGGAAAGCAGGTTGTTTTCCTTATTGACGTAATTTTGTTCGCCGGTATACTCAAAGCCGTAATCTTCGATAAGGTGCGTAACTTTATCGTCGGTAGAATCCACCCAATAAAAAACCAAGGTTATTGCGGAAAACTGCTTTATGACGAATTCCATAAACTTGCTTAGATACTGTTCTTCTACGATATCGAAGTTTATCCAAAGATTTTCTATTGTGGAAGCCGATTTGTTTACGGTAACAAGCGCTTGGTAAACCCCTTTATCCGCCAACATATACGTGGAAGCGTCTTCGATTTTTAAAGCCGATTCAAAATCCGCGGACTCCACGTCCTGCCCTAAAGCCTCGTAAAAACTGCGCTTAGCCAAAACGAACAGCCCTTTTGCTTCGACGATATTTTTTTCAGAAAGTTCAACAATATTCATACAGTCTACCGACAGGTTAAAAACCCGATAAAAATTTTATTACCTTACAAATTATATTAAATAATAATCGAAAAGTCAAGCAAATACCGCAAAAAACATTTTTGCCCGAATTTTATGACTTTTATAAACGGTTTGGTTTATTTTAAAGTGGCTTAACTTTTTTGCCCACCACCGCTTTTGAAAGACTATAGATATCAAAAAGTCGGTCTATAAGCCCGTTAACGTCATTTTTTGTAAGTTTGCTAAGTTTGTCGAAGCGTTCGGAAAAATCCATACAGTTACCTAAAAGAAGCAATCTTTTACCATGAATCTGCATCTGAGAAGAAATGCTTTCCTGTGCAAAAACAAGGCTTGCTTTCATTTGTTCACTGCTTTTTTTGAATTCTTCTTCGCTGATTTTTTCAGCCTTTAATTTTTGCAGTTCGTTTATTAAAGCCTCATATGCGGGCAAAATTTTATCCTTGTCCACCCCTGCGTAAATCATAGCGTATCCGCAATCTACGTAGGCTGTCATATAGGAATATACGCTGTAACAAAGCCCTAACTTTTCACGTACGGTTTGAAAAAGTCTACTGCTCATACCGCCGCCCAAAACGTAAACGGCAATATTGAAAGCGTCGACGTCGTCGTTTGAAAGCCCTACCGCAGGAAACCCGACACATATATGCGCTTGCAAAATATCCTTGCTTTTTGCCATGCTTTGACAAAGATTTTCCCTGTTTATTTGCGGTTTTTGCGCGCTGACGGACTTAGGGATATCGCCGAAATATTTATTAACTAAGTCTAAAACTTCTGCTTCTTCAACCGCACCGCAAACGGAAATTACGATGTTATCGGTGGTGTAATACTTCTTTTTGTAATTTAAAACGTCGTCGCGCGTAAAAGACTGCACCGTTTTTTGAGTGCCGAGTATCCTTGCCCCGTAACCTGTTTTACCGAAATATGCTTCGGTCAAAAGGTCGGCGCAAAAGTCGTCGGGGGTGTCGTCGTACATGTTTATTTCCTGCACGATAACGCTTTTTTCCTTTTCCAACTCTTCTTCTTTATATACCGAATTAAGGAAAACGTCGGACAAAATCTCAAAAGATTCCGCTGTGTGATAGGCGGTGGATTTTATATAATAACAGGTTAAATTTCTTGTGGTGTAAGCGTTTATATCCGCACCTATCATCTCGGCGTCGTTGGAAATATCGAAAGCGGAACGTTTATTTGTTCCCTTAAACGTAACGTGTTCGATAAAGTGGGATATTCCGTTTTCATTAGGGGTTTCGTAAGCGCTGCCTGCGCCTGCAAAAATACCGAACGATACCGAGAACACACCGTCGAGTTTGTTTATAACCACTTTTATTCCGTTTTTCAAAGTGAAAATTTTAAGCATCTTTAATCAGGGCGTCGACCGTTACGGCGGCGATGCCTTTCTCCTTATAAAAATCAAGCACTTTTTTAAGCGCTTTTAAAGTATGGGCTTTGGGGTGCATCAAAACAAAGTCTCCGTTCTCAACCGCCGTCGCCCTTTTTACCACTAAATCTACGTCTAAATCACGCCAGTCAATAGTATCTTTTGACCACATAATCGTCTTATAGCCTAACTTTTCGGCAACCTGCAAGGTGATTTTAGAGTACGCGCCGGAAGGCGGTGCAAACAGCGTCATATTGTACCCGGTAATCGCAAACACAAGGCTGTGATTGTTGGAAATTTCGGAAATATTTTCGGCCTCGCTAAGTTTTTTATGGTTCTTATGAAAGTAACCGTGGTTGCCCAAACTATGGCCTGAGTCAAGAATTCTTAAAAGGGTTTCGTTATTGTCGTCAGCCCAACAACCGCCCACAAAAAAGGTAGCCTTTGCGCCGTAATCGTCTAAAAGGTCTAAAATTCCGTTTACGATATCGGTGTTTTCGTAAACGTTAAACATTAACGCAACCTGCGGTTTTTCTTCGCTGCCTTTATAAATGGGGGCGTAAGATTCTCCGCTGACGATGGAAACGGCAGGATCTTGCAAAAAGCAAAATAGCGACAATAAAACGATTAGTGCAACACAGACCGAGCAGGCTAAAACCCTGACGCCCTTTAAAGTTAGTTTTTTCATACGCAAACTTCCTATACTATAAAGTATTATAAAAGCCTTTGAAATATGAAAAAACGTCCAACCTTTAAAAGGTAATTTTAACTAAGCAATCGGAAACGCCAAATAACTCAAATATAGGCCTATAAGCCCGAAAACGAGGGAAATTACCGCAACAATCGCCCCGTATTTTATAAACTTTTTAAAGCCGAAATCACTATAATAACGTTTGACGATAGAGATAAACATAAGCCCTGCCAAAGCACCCAACGGCGTTAAAAAGGCGCCGATATTAGAACCTATTACCGTACTGTACATTGCCATTTCTTGTATTACGGGATTTGAAATTTCCCCTGCGACGGAAGAAAACAAAACGCTCATGGGAATGTTGTTTAAAAGATTTGAAAACAACGTCGACAGCACGCCGTATTTTATTATGGGAAAACCTTCCCCGATAAAACCGCTTATTTTTGCCGTCGCACCTGTGTTTACCAAAGATAAAACGATTATAAACATTCCTAAAACGAGAGGTATCATCTGCCACGGCGCACGCTTGAGCGAGTGTAATATTATCGCCTCGCCCTTATGTGAAAAGGCGTTTACGATAATTACCGTGAGGTATAAAAAGGTCGCCATAGATAGCGCTAAAAGCCACATTTCAAGTTTAAAATAGGATGAAACAGATATTGTAACCGTACAGACCGCAAGATAACAAATGCTTATGAAAGCAGTGGTTTTATCCTCTAATTTTACCTCGTTAACCGACCTATAGATGGGTTTTTTAAGTTTTTTGCGGAATATCAAAAACAGCGTCAAAAAGGACGACGCTCCGCAAAAAAGGGTGGGCATCCACATTCTTAAAAAATACTCGAAAAATGTTGCGCCGTAGGCTTGTGAAATAAATACGTTGGTGGGGTTGCCGATTAGAAAAAACAAACTCCACGTATTTGCGCCTACGAACTCCGTAACCACGTAAGGAAGGGGGTCTATCTTCGATTTTTTGCAGAACTGACAAATAAACGGAGTAAAGGTAAGTATTACCACGTCGTTAGAGGTAAATACGGTAAGGACGGAAACGGTAAGATAAAAGGCTATAAATACCCTTAACTGACTTTCCCCTGCCCTTTCCGCAATTTTTTGGGCTATGTATTCAAAAAATCCGCTTTCGTCCAAAATTACGGACATAAGGCTCATCGATATGAACAAGATCAATATCTTTACGGGGTTTGATGGGGAATCGGAAAGGAATTCGCCGAAAATTTCTTCTATATGAAGAACCCCCGATATCACCGCAAATGCGGCGCCAATAAGCGGAATAAAAGCGTAAAGGTTTAAATTGTGCCCCCAAATTTTTATCTGCGGTTTTACAAGCACCGTTACCATAAGCCCGACGCAAGTTAAAACCGCAATAATAACCGATATTAACATTTTATAATTAAATAGTAGAAATTTATTTTATCGTTTGTTTTTTTGAAACCGTTTGTTTGCAACATTTTTTTTACGCACTAAATGTTATCAATGATTTTGCGCAAAATATCCGCAAATTTGATTTTAGTTTCGGCGGCGAGTTTTTTAAAGGAGTAATACTCGTCGGCATTACCGTTATCAGAAATCACTTTTATAATAAGGGCAGGAACGTTGGCGTTACGGCTTATTATCAGTATCGCCGCCGCTTCCATATCGTAAACGTCGGTTCCGTATAGGTTGTAAAGACTCTTTTTAAAATCTTCGTCTGCAATAAATTTATCTGCGGAAGCCAATAAACCGACAGTAAGGTCGCCGTCAAGCGATTTTGCATAGTCTAAAAGACTTTCATCCGTATGTATGATCGGACCGTCGAACAGCATCGGGTAATGGCCGGGTTTGCAGTCGTCTAATTTTGAAATGTCAAAGTCGTAATGAACTACGCCTTTTACAAGTACCGCTTCACCGATGCTTCTTGTCAAATAACCGCCGGCAAAACCGTAGTTGAAAATCACATCGACCTTGTATATCGCAATTAAAATTTCCGTACATGCCGAAGCGTAAATTTCGCCGACGCCTGACTTTGCAAAACAGACTTCTTTATCGCCGTGGATAAAAGTTTTTACCGAAATATGCCCGTATAGGTCGGTTTTCAGCGGATTTCCCAAATAATTTTCAAGTTGACCGCCCTCTACGTCAAGAGCCGTCATAATACCGATTTTTTTCATAGTTACCTTTTTTTTAATATATTCATATAAGTATTGTGTGCGTAAAAAAGTTTTAATATTGTACCCGAAAGAAAATTATATAAACGCCGTCAAAAAGATCGGACTAATCCCCGTATGCGACAAATCTGCGATTTGCGACGGACTTATTTTAACCGGTGGCGGAGACCTTTCCCCCTGCAGTTACAATATGCCAAATCTTTACTGTAAAGATATTGACCTTGAAAGAGATCAAACGGAATTTTACTATCTGCAAAAATACCTTTCGTTAAATCTTCCGATTTTTGGAATTTGCAGAGGCATGCAGGCTGTCAACGTGTTTTTGGGCGGAAGCCTTAATCAAAACCTGCGAGGTCACAGCCAAATAGAAGGTAATGACAGATTTCACCTTGTCAAAAACCAAAAAGACGGGGTGTTTTATAGGCTTTTTGGCGAAACCTTTACGGTAAACAGCGCGCATCATCAAGCGGTAAACGCCTTTCCAAAAACTTTAAAACCCCTTTGCTTTGCGACAGACGGCGTTATAGAAGGACTTTACAGCGAAAATATTTTATTAACGCAGTTTCACCCCGAAAGGCTTGGCGATTTAGGGCTTGAAATCTTCGAGTATTTTGCCGATTTACTATAAAAGTCCGCCTATAGGTCGGTTATTGACAGTTTACAAGCAAAACCTCGTTAAGTTTTTCAAGCAACTTTTCATCGTTAATGTGCTTTAATAAAATGCGCAAAACCCTTTCTTTTAAGTCGGGATTTTCGGAAAGTATTTTGTTTACAACGTCAAACAAGGTTAGTTCTTGTTCGGTTAACAGGCCGAATTGGTTTTTGCAAAAAGTTCCGCTAATGTCAAGCGCGGGGAAAATTCTTTTTTGCACCAAACTTCCGTCAAGAGTTATTGCCGCATTTGAAACGGATAACAACTCTTCGCAAATGGCTTCGTCTTCTTTTGATAAAGTTTTGTCGACGGAAGCGATTATCGTTAACGAACCGCCTTCAAAACGCCTTGCGTAAGAAAGCAATTTTTTCGCCCTTAAAATAGAGGTCTGCAAATCTTCGCCGTACAGGTTGCGGTAGGCTTTTACAAGCCTTGACAAGGACTCGATTATAAGCAAGACGTCCCCCTTTTCGGAAAGGACTTTGGCTCTGTTTATAACCGTTTCGGCAACTTCTGCATGTTTATTAAAATCGCCGTCAAATGAAGTTGAAATAAATTCCGCTAAACCTGTTTTATCTTTGACGTAGGCGATATCTTCGGGAGTTTGGTCTAACAATAAAAACATGACCTTAGTTTCGCCGTTTAGTGAAGCCGAATATGCGATATCTTTAAAAAGGGTGGTTTTTCCGCTGTTTTTGGGGGCTATTGTAACCAACCTTTGCCCTTTTGCGATAGGACAAAAGATTTGCAAAACTTTAAGTTCGTTAGAGGCTTTTTCAAAACGGATTCTGTCCGTAATCGGCAAAATGGCTTTATCGCCGGAAACTTCTTTTGCCGAATCATAATTTGCGCCGTTTATTTTTTTGACAAAAACGAGTTCGCGCTTAGCGCCGTTTACGCACTCGCCTTCCACAAAATCGCCGTAGGATAAGCGGTATTGCTGAACTGTTTTAGGGCTAACCGCCACGTCGCAATCGGTATGGCAATATCCTTCGGTTATCAATATACCGCCCTTTTGATTGGACTTAAACAGTCCCGAAACAAAAACTGTTTTACTGCCGCTGTCTGAAACCGTTGCGCTTACCGTAGGTGTAACGTAAGCCTCGGTCAACCGTTTTGTACGCGAGGCAGGTCTTCCCCGATTTGAACGGGTAGGCGTAATTTGACCGCAGGAAATTTTTAAAATTTCATCTATAAGGACGTCCTTTTTTTTGTTACTCGGAGCACCGCCGAGCTCAAAAAGCAACGAACGAAGTTCGCCCACGGTATAACTTTGGTATTGTTCTTTTTCCATAATAAAGCCCTTAATTATATTAACCTTAAATTAAAAATCCTTACTGTCGAAAACATAGACGGCAGTATCTTGTGGTAATAGGTCCAAATTAAATTCTTTCGGCAAAAATTTTACGGTTGAAAATTCCCGAATAAAATCTTCGTATCCGCCGACGCCCACGGTTGAACGCGGTGTTTTATAGTGCATAGGCACGATTATTTTGGGCGAAACGGCTTTTGCGAATTTTGAGGCGGTTTTGCAGTCAATGGTGTAAACACCGCCGACAGGAATAAATAAAATATCGACCTTGCCTATTTTGTTTACGAGAAAACTGGAAAAATCCTCCCCCAAATCCCCTAAATGCGCAAAGTTTATTCCGTCCACCGTAAACTTATAAATACGGTTTTTACCGCGCTTTTTGCCTAAAACTTGGTCGTGAAAACTGTCTATGGCAACCAAATCGATATCCTTTGCCAAAGAAAGGTCGGAATTTAACGTTACCGCTTTTTTATAGTCCACGCCGTCTACCGCGTTATGGTCAAAATGGTCGTGCGAGGACAAAACGAAATCGCACTTTACCATTTTTAAGGGATAGCCGATATCCGTAAAGGGGTCGGTTACCACCGAATATTTACCTTCTATAAAAAAGCAGGAATGTCCTAAATAACTTATCTTCATCTATTACCCGTCAAAAATTGCTCGAAAAAAGTCGCTTCCTGTCATATTATATCATTTTAGGACAAAACAAGCAACTTAATTTTGAATGTATTTATATTTTTGAATGAATTTACGCTTTGAATTTCGGACAAAATTTTTAAGCGCCTAAGTTAATTATCTTTATAAAATCTTTCTTTTAGGTGTTTGGCGAAAAGTTTGGCAACGTGGATATCTGTTACCGATTGAAACTCCTTAAAAAAGGCGTTACTGTTGACTTCGCAAACGTAATTTTTAAAGCCGTCGGACAAAACGTCTACACCGCAATAATCTAAACCGAGAATTTTTGCGCATTCTTCCGCCAAATTTTCGACCTCTTTGGAAAGGACTATATTTTTGCCTTTTCCGCCCAACTGCACGTTGGAACGAAAATCATTTGGGTTTACCCTTTCCATACCGCCAACAGCCTTGCCGTTAATTACTATGACGCGCACGTCTCTTCCGCCGTTTCCGATAAATTTTTGATATAGGTGCGGAAGATTTTTGAGTTTTGTACGTAGGCTTTTAAGTTCTTCACGGTTGCGCGCAAGGTACACCCCTTTACCCATGGAACCGTAGACCTCTTTAACCACCACGGGGTAACCGAAAATCCTTTCGACTTCTACGTAAAATTCATCTTCGGCGTCCGTGTAATTTAAGGGTGAAGATATGGTGTCCGGCATTAAAATGCCCTTTGACGACAGGGCTATATATGTTTTCATTTTATCGTCGCACAGTTCTATCGAGCGCGCGCTGTTAACCAAAGTATAGCCTGCCTTTTCCAAAAGGTGGGAAATATAAAGGTCCTTATCCAAAAACAGAATAAAATCATACTCGCCGATAGAGGTCAAAACATCTCCGTTTGAAATAAACGCAATAAGTTTGTCGGTGTAAATTCTGTCAACCGAAATATTCAATTTTTCAAGTTCCGCCGTGATACAGTTTATTTGGTTTGTCAAAGGCTCGCCGTGATAGTATCCGTTGGCAATTATCGCACACTTTTTCATAAATTATTTATTTGAATATCTTTTTCTTTTACTAAATCATAGAAAATGCTTTCGGCAACCTTAATGCCGTCAAGCGCCGCGCTTGTTATTCCCCCTGCGTAACCGCAACCTTCACCGCAAGGATAAACACCGCGATAGGTTAAACTTTCAAAATTTTCGTTACGAAGAATTCTTAACGGAGAGGAAGTTCTTGATTCCACACCCGTTAAAACCGCGCCCAAAGAAGCAAATCCTTTGATTTTTCCGTCCATATCGACAAGACCTTTTTTAAGGGCGTCGGTAACGCTTTCGGGGAAGATTTTATCAAGGCTTGCGAGGGTAAATCCCCTGCTATAGGTCGGATAAACGCCTTTTACCGAAGTCGGACGGTTGCCGTTTATAAAATCTTCGCATAGTTCCGCCGGAGCGGTAAAATCGCTTCCGCCCATCATAAACGCACGACCTTCCAACTTTCGCTGAAAGTCCACGCCGGAAAGAGGATTTGAAGATTCATAGTCGCTCTTTTTTATTTGAGCGATTATCGCGCTGTTGGCGTTTTTGCCGTCCCTTAAATAATTGCTCATGCCGTTTACCGCCAAATAGCCTTCCTCGCTTGACGCCGGTATGACTATACCGCCCGGACACATACAAAAGGTAAAAACGCTGCGGTCGGAAGCGTGGCTGACAAGTTTATAATCAGCCGGCGGAAGTGTCTTTAGATTATATAAATTGCCGTATCTGTCCTTATTTATAACCTCTTGCAACTGCTCTACACGCAGCCCCACCGCGAACTCTTTACTTTCCATGGAAAACCCGAGTTGGTAAAGCCGTTTAAAAGTATCGCGCGCGCTGTGTCCTATCGCCAAAACCAAGCGAGAGGCCTCGTATTCCTTTCCGCCTGCTATTACCGATTCTATCTTGCCCTTATAAAAACGTAAATCTTCTATTTTTGTGTTGAAGTAAAACCTTCCGCCCAACCTTTCGATTTCCTTGCGAAGGTTTATGACGGTTGTTTTAAGTTTGTCGCTGCCTATGTGCGGTTTGTTTAAATACAGTATGTCATGAGGCGCGCCAAAAGTTACAAAATCTTGCAAAACTCGGTCTATAAGCCTGTTATTGATACCTGTATTTAACTTTCCGTCCGAAAAAGTACCTGCACCGCCCTCGCCGAACTGCACGTTGCAATCTTCGTTCAATCTTCCGCCCGACAAAAATTCTTCCACTTTTTTGGTGCGGTTTTCCACTTTGTCGCCACGCTCGAAAATTATAGGCTTTATGCCGTGTCTTGCTAAATACAGCGCACTGAAAAGCCCTGCCGGACCTGCCCCTGCGATTACTACCTTTTCGTCGGTGTGCACTTTTTCGTATTCTATTTTTAAATCCTCTTTAACGCCGACGGTATATATAATTTTTATATCGTTTTTATGACGCGCGTCAATGGATTTTTTTAAAATTTGAAGGTCCTTTTTTTCAACTCCTAATTTTTTTGAGGCTTTTGTAAAAAGGACTTCTTCATCGTCAAACGGTGATAATGTTATGGTAATCATTAGTCTTTAATCAGTCTTTATTTTTTAAAAATCGGTCGATAACGGACTTATAGGCGCACATTGCCGAAGAATATGCCCATTGAAGATTATAGCCCCCGCAGTCGCCGTCTACGTCTAAAACCTCACCGCAAAAGTATAAGCCCTTTTGTAACTTGCTTTCCATAGTGGTGTTATTTACTTGGTTTACGTCAATACCGCCTTTTGTCACCTGACTGTTTGCAAAGCCGGTGTTGCCCGTAATTTTAATTTCGGTATTTTTAAGCAAACCGATAAGTTTATCTATCTTGTCGTCATCGATTTCCTTGTATTTTACCTTTAAAAAGTCTGTTCCGAAAAGGTCTGAAACCGTTTTATAACTTATCCTGCTATGCACTAAACCGCTTAAAAAACTTTCCGCAGTCAAGTCGGGATAAGCGTTACGGCGCGACGCCAAACTTTTTTTGCAAACTTCTTCATTAACGTTATATAGATAGTCAACCGTAACAAAGGGGTTTTTTGCGTTAACCAAATATGCCGAAAGATAAAAAACGGTATTTCCGCTTATGCCGTTATCGGTAAATAGCAGGTCGCCTTCAACGTCGGCAAGTTTTACCCCGTTTGAGTAGGCTGTAACTTTTGCGTTTTCCTTTATTCCCTTTAAACCTTTAATCGATTCTTTGGGGGCGGTAAGTTGCACTAACGACGGGTACAAAGGCGTTATTTTGTGTCCGAATTTTTTAACAAGGTTGTAAGCCGTACCGTCCGTACCGAAGTTTGGCGACGATTTACCGCCTACGCACATAATAACATTTTTAGCAAAATACTCTTTACCGTCGGCAACCACCGTAAATATTCCGTCATTATATTCAACGTCGGTAACCTTAGCGAATCTTACGCTTCCGTTATCGCTTAGCCTTAACCCGTCGAGAATGGCGTTCGCCTGTTTCGAAAGCGGATATAATCTTCCGTTTTCCTCTGTCAAAATGATACCCATTTTTTCAAAAAAGCGGGCTATATGTCGATTATCGTAAGTTTTTATGGCGTACTCGCAAAACGAAGGGTTGCTTCCGTGATAATGATTTAAAGATAAATCTTTATTGGAAATGTTACCCCTGCCGTTACCGGTAGCAAGTATCTTTTTGCCTAAGCGGTCGTTTTTTTCAAAAAGCAAAAAATCTACTCCGCTTTCTATAAATTTGTTCATAATAACGAGACCGGAAAATCCGCCGCCGACTATTATTACGGAATGAACCATACGCCACCGCCTTATCTTTATTTTTATATTTTAGCACAAATTACTTAAAAACTCTACAATTTTTGCTTTTTATTTGACTAAATCAAATAAATAAGATAAAATAAATGCAAAGAGGTGACTAATATGACTCAGTTAATAGAATATTTTAAGAATAACCAAAGACTGCTGACGGTTACCGCGGTCGTTTTGATAATTTCGGCTATAGCCGTTTTTGCAATTATTTTGGCAAGAAAATACATAAAGCGCAATCGTGCGCACAAAAAAGAACTTATGGAAGCAACCGAAGTTTTATCTAATCTTCCGTACACCGACGCGGAAAGCGAACTTTTTTTAGATCCCGTTTTAAATGAGGAAACTCAAAAGGAAAACGAGGAAGCCATTAAACTTGCTAATATGGCTATGGAAGAAAGCGAGACCGAAAACGCAAAACCCGAAAGCGCGGAAACAGATTTTGCCGCAGACGAAAATATCGAACAAGAAAAAACCGATGAAGAAAAATCGGAAGAAGTTACTAAAAAGTCTGCCTATAAGCCCGTTAACAGTCAAACTGAAAATGAAACAAAAGTAAATAAAAGTAATGTTAACGCAGAAAAAAGCGAACAGGTCAAAGCAACTATATCCGATGAAACTTCCGACGCAAAGGAAAAATTCCAACCCAAAAGAAACACCCCCCAAACCACAAAATACGCAGGCAAGTGGCTTATTTATACCGAAAACGGCAAATATGCGGCAAATCTTGTTGCCTCTAACGGCGAAATTCTATTAAGAACGGAAAGTTACACTGCCCTATCCGGTATTAAAAGCGGTATAGAAACGGTTAAAAACAATATTGCAAAAAACAATTTTGCTATCTCGGTCGATAAAAACGGAAATTACTTTTTCAAACTTTATTCTTCTTCGACAAGGCTTTTGTGCTTTTCGGAAGGGTATTCTTCAAAATCGGTATGCGAAAGCGCAATAGAATCGGTTAAAAGATTTTCCAAAACCGCAGTTTTGGAAATCAAAAAGGAAGATAATCAGTATTCGGAATAAATGCACAGTCATTTGTTATATACTCGATAAACGCAGTAATTTTTTACTTTAAATTACGATTGCACACGAAAACGCGGACATATGCGTATGCGTTCATAGATGCCCTTTCCTTTTACGACATAAAAAAATGATTGCAAAAAACTTGCAACCATTTATAAATGTTTAAAAAAATCTTTATTAAACGCGCACTTTTAACAAGGCGCGTTTTTTTGATAATTTATAAAGGATAATTATTGGAATCAGCCGAAAATCACATTAAAAACTACAGTATATCAAGATTCTTTTTGAAGATTCTTCTGAAATCCTGCGAAGCGGTCATTGCCTCTTTGATTTCCAAAGACGCGTCGCCTTTAAGTTCCGTCTTCATAATGACTGAATCGCCTAAAATATCACAGGAAAGCCCGTCGACGGAGCCTGCCATACTTCTGTCTAAAGATTCGGCAATACGTAAAATGATGGCAAGTTTACGGATGACTTCCACGTCGGCTTCCGTAACGAATTCTTTATACTTAACAAGTTCGCTCATAGAAAAGTCGTCGTTTTTATAGACGGAAGCAACCAATGCCGCAAGTACGATTTCCCTTTGCGAAATGCCGTATAGCGCAGAGTTTAATATAATGTATGCGGAATGCTTTTGATAGTCGTAATACTTAATACTTGTACCCGAATCGTGCAAATACGCCGCAACCTTTAAAATACGCATGTATTGGCGCGGAAATTTGTGCAAAACCCTTAACTGCTTAAATAACTGTATGCACAAATTCAAAACCTGATCGACGTGGTTTTCGTTGCAACGGTAATACTTAACAAGGGTTTTAAGGCTGTATGCCAAAACGTCGGAAATAGGCTTTTCAAAGGTGGTAGGCATAGCGTAATTAAACATAATGCCTTCCCTTAAACCGCTGCCGGAGATAACCATTTCATTAAAATTGCACCTTGAAAGAAGGGGTTTGATTGCAGCCAAAGCCGAAGGCAATATGTCTGCACGAGCGGATGATACCCCTTTGATACGTTTCTTTTTGTCAAGTTCCATACCGCAAAGTTTTTCATAAATTGTTTGGAACTCATCGGCGGAAACCCTGTAGTTATGAACTATGGTATAAGGGCTTTTGTGCATCATCTTACTTATTCTGCCGAGGCTTCTGAAAGAACCGCCAACCAAAATAAGTTGAGTTTCCGGATCGATATCTTTAAGCCAATCGATACATTGAAGTTGCTGATCGAAAAACTTTTCAATCTTTTCGGCTTGCTCTTCACCGCTGAGACCGTCGCTTGCAAAAAGTTCGGTCAAGGTTATCGCGCCGAAAGGAAGGGTGGCAAAGTTAAGTAAGTTGCGCCTGTTGTAGTAAATGATCTTCGTGCCGCCGCCGGATACTTCTATGATTAAGCCCTTGGGGATATCCATAGTGTTGATAATTCCGCGGTAAACGTACATTGCTTCTTCTTCAGCGGATAAAACTTTTAATTTAATACCGCAGTTATTTGCTACCTCATCGAGAAAACTGCGTTGGTTTTTGGCGCGGCGAACGGCTGCGGTGGCTACGGCGATAATTCTTTCGATACCGTAAGCGTCGCAGAGTTTGCGGAACATTTTTAAAGTTTTCATTGTTTCGGCAATACGTTGCGGTTTCAAAAAACCGTCGCGTTCCATATCCTGCCCCAAACGAACGCTTTCTTTTATCTGGTCAATAACCATAAAATGCCCGTCTCCGAGCATCTCGACAATGACAAGTCTTGCCGAATTCGATCCGAGATCGATAATACCTATTTTTTCCATTTTAAAGTCGTCCTTTTAACCCAAACTGCACGTATAGTATTTGTGGGTTAACTATGTTAAAAAAATTATTTCCGTGTAGATTATAACACTTAAATTTTAAATTTTCCATATTTATTTAAATATTTGTGCAATTTTTTATTTTTTTGACGCTTAAATTAGGCAAATTTATATGTGTTTGCAATTATATTAAATTTTAATGGGTATTTTTATTAAAATATTAGACTTTTTAAACTTAAATATACTTTTCAAACTTGTGCATATTGCACAATAGATCATCTTAATACAGCAATAAAAAAGGATATTTTAGGAATATGGTTTAATTTTTTTGTTTGATTTTTATTTTGTCCGCAAAAAAAGCGAATACAGAGGTCAGAATAAGAAATCCGCCGAAGATTTTTTTCAGTACCAAACCGTCCACCGTTTTTGCCAAAAATCCGCCGCCCACCGCAAACAAAGCGGCAGGAATAATAAGTTCCCAAAGCCCCCTTTTTTTAACGAGCCCGTTTTTAAAATGAATGATTACGGCAATTATCGCCATCGGTATAAAACTTATAAGGTTTGCCTCTTGCGCGATACGCTGTTCCACGTTGCAAAAAATGGTAAGTACGGGTATAAGCAAAGTTCCTCCGCCCATTCCCATGCCGGCAGGCACGCCGGAAGAAAACCCGCAAATCAAATAAATGATAAAATCTTTCATATGTAGTTAATGCGCCGTCATATTTAATTAAACGCCGTCCGAAAAATAATTACAATTTAAACGCCGCCCAAAAATGAAGCAACCGACAACCTTTTAAAACTATCTAAAATATCACGAAAACCGACTTATAGACCTGCTTTTTTAATTTTGTTTTAAAAAATGCGGTTATGTCGAATTTTCCGACCGACGCCCCGACAAGGCAAAAAATAGTCGCGTAATACAAACGCACATAAAGGAAGTTAAAGCGGACGACGGCAATTTGTTGCAAACTGGCAAAACCGATTTATTACCGTAAGACGGCCTACGTTACGGCAACCTGCACAAAAAAGCATTTTTCAAATTCTTTTAAACGGGCTTTTTTACCGAACTGAGCGATTGAATTTTGCAATAAAAGGCTTTACGCTAAAAAGTTTTACGGTTAAAAGAATAGAAGTTTAACGCCTGCGGCTAAAATTATAACGCTGAAAACGTACTTAACCCATTTGTCATTAAGTTTATTGAGCAAAAACGCGCCTAAAATTCCGCCTAAGGCAAACCCTATCGATACGGGAAGAATGACTTTAAAATCAAAATCACCGTTTACGGCGTAAATTATTGCTGAAATAACGCATACCGGAAGCATTACGCAAAGGGCGGTGGCGTGAGCGTTTTTACGTAAAAAACCGCACGCAGAAATAAGCAAAGGTACGATAACCATTCCGCCGCCTCCGCCGAAAAATCCGTTAATCATCCCTGCCAAAGCGCCGGATAACAGTAAAAAACAAATCTTCTTTTTGTCCATACGATTATAATGTGAAGTTTTGGCGCAAATATTAAATAAAGCCGTTAAAATTATTCCTTTAAAAGCGCGAAAAAAGTCTTTGTAACCGTCAAATTTAAAAAGCAGTCGTCTTTACACCGCGAAAAAACCGCCGAACTTATGAAAAAAAAGGTCAAATGTTTGTCGTAAAGGCGGAATTTTAGTAATATTTTTTATTTACTTGCCTTAAAAGATTGATTTTTGTTTTTAAGTATTGTATAATCTTAAATGTTAGTCAATCGGCAAAATATAAATTGACATATAAAAGGTGAGATATGAACAAAATCAAAAAGTTTAATTTGAAAAAAACTTTGACGCTTATCGCTGCGCTCGGTATGGTTATTTGCCTTACTTTCTGCGTGGCATGCGGCGGTGATTCTGACGGCAGTTCCTCTTCTTCCGGAAAGGACGATTCCGATGCAACCGTTACCGTAACCGATTACCAGTCGATTAAAAACGGCGACTTTGAATTCGGCACTTCCAAAGAGGACGTTACCTATCCCGTATACACGGGCATAAATTGGACAAGATACCGCGACAATTCCTATCCGACTTCCGCAGTTTCTTCCACTAAGAACTCCGGTATAATCGACACGGAAGACGAAGCGTACAAAAAGATAGCCGAATCCAATAACTTCCCCAAAGACGGCGACGATAATTATTGGAACCCCAAAACCCCGCAATCCTACGGGCTTGGCGGAGACAGGTATGTTTACGACGAAGAAACCTTCCAGGATAACCCCAACGAGGACAAACTTTGCACCAAAGGCAGTAAAATCCTTATGATACACAACGTTACAAGCGTTGCCGGAAGAGGTACTGCGCAAAAGTTTGTATCTTCTTCTTCGTTGACTTCGGAAACCGGCTACGGCAAAATTTCCGTTTGGGTTATGACTAAGGATCTTAAGAGCATCCAACAAGACCAACCTTACGGCGCTTACATTTCCGTAAACAACACCTTATCTTCAACAAGAAGTCCCTTCCTTTTAAAGAATATCGATACCAAAGGCGTTTGGGCAGAGTACGTAATTTACTTAAAGACCAGCGATTACGCAAAATCTTCCTTCACCGTAACGGTCGGTTTAGGCTTTGGTTCTGACACCTATAAAGCGGAATACGTAGAAGGTTTTGCTTACTTTGACGATATCCACTACGAAGAAATGGATAAAGAGGCTTTTGAAACGGAAACCGCCGACGTTGAAGCAAACAACAACTATGCTTTGTTTACCCAAGACGGAAATGAAGTTGAAGCAGAAGCCCTTAAAGTTTCTCAAGAAGGTCAAACTTACGTAGAAAACGCACAAAACGTAGCAACTACCGTTAAATATGTTTATTCTCACTTAATGGAAACAACCGCTTTCACAAGTGAATTTAACGGCGACTATAACAAGGTTTACCAACACGATCCGGACGCTTACGCAAACGGCGCAACCGCAGGATATAAAGCGTATAGTGAAGTCAATATCAACGGCGTAACCAATCCTTACGGCGAAAACGAAAAGACCGCTTTCATCAAATTAGATTCTCACTCCAGTTACACTTTGACTTCCGGAACTTTTGCCATTGCAAACGGCGAGTACAAGCAGTTCAACTTCTTGACAAACGTAAACGTTGAAGTTGCAGGTCAACCGGGCGCTAAAATCGAAGTAGAAGAAGTTAGCGACGCTTCCGCTTCCGAAGTTTACGGCACCGTTTCGGTTGCAACCGACTATAACACCTATTCCGCAGAGGACAATGCAAACGTTTGGAAGAAGGTAAGCGTATTTGTCAAGAACGACCTTGGCACAACGAGATATATCCGCTTCAAATTAACCCTCGGCACCACCGACAACGTATTCGACGCGGCAGAATATCACTTAACTAGAGGTTACGCACTGTTTACGGGCTTTACCGAAAGGTCTTTACCCGAAAAGGAATACAACATCGTATCTTCTCAAGCAGATTATAAATCAACCATCACTTTAGGTTACGAATATCCCAACGGACCTTCGGACGACGAAGATGACGAAGATGATTTCGCTTTCACCGCAACAGGTTCCACCAAATACGATTTGGAAACCAAACCTGCTACAGGCGTTAGCGGTTACACCGGCGTTATCGGCAATCACACCATGGTCGGCGGTGATAAGAACGAATATACCGCTCAATCGGTTATTTCCGGTATCGTTTCCGGCAAGTACGTATCAAATTACGATTCCTTAACCGACGAAGAAAAGCAAGCGGTACTCGATTTATCCGACGGCAACATTCAGCCCCTTATCATTAAAAACACCGCAATGAACAGTTACGGTTACTTGGGAACACAGTTAACCTTTGCTGCAAACACCACTAACTTAGTAACCGTTCAGGTTAAAGTTTTGGGCGATGCACAGGCTTATGTATACCTTGCAAACGCAGATCCCCTTTCTTACTTCGGCGTATTACAAGTTGCCGATAAACCCATGGAAGTAGCGATTAACTCTTCCGCCCGTCCCGACGACGCAGGCAAATGGGTAACGGTTAACTTCTTGGTTACCACCGGCGACGAAGAAATTACTTACAGGGTTGAACTTTGGAACGGTTCGAGAGACGGCAACGTCCAGAGCCAAGGCACCGTACTTTTCAATAACGTAACCACTTCCGAATCGGCAAACGCGACCGAACTCAAGGCAAAACTTGACGCCGACTTTGTTGCCTCCGACGCAGATTTGGAAACTAAGACTTATACAAGGGCGCCTTCTACCGTAACTTACACCGACGCTGACGGAAAAGAAGTTACCTATGAACGCACTTATGAACCTACGGTTGCTTACACCAAATACTTAAAAGGTTCAAGCATTATCGCTTCTTACGAAGCAATCCACGCACCTACGACTATCGACGAAACCACCGCTACCGATGACGACGGCTCTTCCGACGATTCTTCTTCCACTGAAGAAGTTAATCCCGAAGCGGCAAACTGGGGATTACAGTTAGCCTCCATCATTATCGCGGCAGTATTGGTTATCGTACTTATCGTTGTCGTTATAAGAATTGTCGTTAAGAAGAATAAAAAGGTTGAAGTTGCGGCAAACAACTATTACAACCGTAACAGCCGTGAACAAGCGCAAGCAATAATCAATGCCAACAAAGCAAAACGCGCACAAAAGGCTGCGGAAGAAGCCGCTAAGACGGAAGAAACTGCCCAGGAAGAACCTGCAGAAACCGAAAATAACGAAACTTCGGCAGAAGAAACCGAAACGGCAAACGAAGAAAAACCTTACGATTACGATAACCCCGAAAACAATCTGTAATTTAAACAAGGTTTTAAACTAAACATTAAAGCGACGCTTTTAACGGCGTCGCTTTTTTCATTATTATATAATATATATATTTGTCCCCTTTGTGCTTAACATTATTTTTTAAAATATTTTTAAAATCCGACAAAAACGCTTGACGCAGGATTCTATAAATGATATCATTATGATATCAAAATAATCACGAGGTGTTTATAATGGAAGAAAAAGTTTTATCTAATAGAAAACACGGTGGGCTTGCCCTTGTTATTATTATTTTACTGACGATATTTTCGGTGGCGATGTTCCCGACTGTGGGAATCGCTAACGAAAACGGAAAGTTATCTTCCGCTTTAACGGCGGTACTTATGATACTTGACGTGCTTTTATTTATTGCTTGCACCCTATCTTTTGCCGGTTTAAAGGTTTTAAAACCGCAGGAAGCCTTAGTCCTTACCCTGTTTGGTAAATACGTAGGCACTTTAAAAGGCGAAGGTTTTTACTTTGTAAACCCCTTCTGTATAGGATTTAATCCGGCGGCGTCCACCAAACTTAAACAAAGCGGAGACGTTAATGCTTCCGTAGAGGCGGCTGCACACATTAAATTGGATACAAACAGCGTAGCGACTGTCGATAAAAGGATTTCCTTAAAAATTATGACCTTAAACAACAATCGTCAAAAGGTAAACGACTGTTTGGGTAACCCCGTAGAAATCGGTATCGCAGTAATGTGGCGCGTCGTTGATACGGCAAAAGCGGTATTTAACGTTGATAACTTTAAGGAATACCTTTCCTTGCAGTCGGACAGCGCACTGCGTAACATTGTTCGCCTTTATCCGTATGACGTTGCGCCAAACGTTGACACCACCGGCGACGGCGTTTTTGACGAAGGCAGTTTAAGGGGATCGTCGGAAGTAGTTGCCAACCGCATAAGGGATGAAATACAGTCCAAAGTGGAAATTGCAGGCTTACAGATTATCGAGGCGCGTATCACCTATCTTGCTTACGCAACCGAAATCGCCGCGGTAATGTTACAACGCCAGCAGGCTTCCGCAATTATCGACGCCAGAAAGATGATAGTCGACGGCGCAGTCGGTATGGTTGAAATGGCGCTTGAACGCTTGGAATCCAACAGCACCATAACCCTTGACGAAGAAAGAAAGGCGCAAATGGTTTCTAACCTGCTTGTAGTCCTTTGCGGTAATAAAGACGCTCAGCCGATAGTTAATTCAGGTTCAATATATTAGTGGCTGACGATAAAAAACAGATTCCGCTGAGAGTATCGGCATCGTTATACGCAGAACTTGCTCGTTGGGCTGAGGATGAGTTTCGTTCGGTAAACGGTCAGATAGAATATCTTTTAACGGAGTCCGTTAAAAAACGCAAAAACGGAAATTTGAAAAAAACAGACGACAACTAAGCAAAAAACCTGCGGATAAAACGCAGGTTTTTTACAATTTCAAAATAAATATTTTTCCGTTTAACTCATTTAAAAGGCTAATTTAAAGCCCATTATAAGAAGTATTATGCCGAAAATAAGCGGTAACACGACTTGATGCGCAAGATATATAAACAGGCTGTGGCGACCGACAAAAGTTATTACGTTGTTTTTGTAATCCCCTTTGAAAATTAAAGATTTTCTGTCTTTATATAAAAGTTTGCCCAAAAATACGCCTACAAAAATTTGACCGCCGTAGAAAGGAAGTTGGAAACAGTCGTTTCCCGTTGTAACAAGCCCAACCACCGATTTAAGTAAGATTAGGAAAAAATTGCCCGATTCATAAGAAACAAACTTGTTTTTAGGCGGAAGGACAAAGGTAATATACGCACCTATCACCATCATCGCTATGCCGATAGCCAGATAAACCCATTTATTTGAAGTAACTTTTTCAAGCAAAGCAATCAAAATAATAGATACCGAAATG
This sequence comes from uncultured Clostridia bacterium, assembly GCA_945638575.1. Taxonomy (GTDB): domain Bacteria; phylum Bacillota; class Clostridia; order Christensenellales; family Borkfalkiaceae; genus UBA4636. The sequence goes on from CALZDP010000003.1 coordinate 20,896, forward strand.
CAGTGTATAACGCCGAAGGTTATCATCGCATCTATATCGTCCGTAACTTTTGCAAAGATAAACGTAACTAAAGTTAAACCGAGCGAAAAGGCAAACAGTTGTAAACCGCGCTTTAAATTACTGCGTGAAAACGCACAACTTATACCTACAAGCGCCATAAACAAAAACAGTATAAAATACCTGAAGTAAATTCTTACGTCCCACTCCCAAAAGTCGCGGGCAAATTTGCAAAGTTTTTGGGTGAATTCCTCTTTAGCGGGATAATCAACGAAAAGGTACCTGAGAAAATACGCAAAGTCGAACATCATATGATCGAAAATCATAAGAAGGACTGCTATACCGCGAGCAAAGTCGATTTCGGTAATCCTACGCTTTAACTTTTCTTTTTTTAATTGTTTTTGAGCGGCCTTTTCTTCAGCCGTCATAATTGATTTTTTCATAAAAGTGTTAAAAAATATTTTAAAAATATGCTGATAACGGGCTTATAGGCAGACTTTTAGCCTTCGTCGTCCTCTTTTGTTTCCTCTTTAAGCCCTTCCGTTATGGCAGTGCGCAAACCGGATTTTTCCATAGTATAGGCTTGTTCTATACACTTGAATACCGACTTACCTTTACTGTTGCCGTGTCCTTTAACAACGGTTTTGGAAACCCCTAACAAGGCGGCACCGCCGTAATTATTGTAATCCATTTTGTTTTTAACGGCGTACAAATCCTTTTTAAGCAAAAGCGCGCCTATCTTGGTTTTTAAGTTCTTTAAAAAAGTGTGCTTGACAAGTTTCATAACCCCCATGCAAGCGCCTTCGATAGCCTTTAATAAAACATTACCCGAAAAACCGTCGCATACGATAAGGTCAAACTTGCCGGACAAATACTCTCTTGCTTCGGCATTACCGACAAAGTTTATATGTTTGTTTCCCTTTAAAAGTTGATAGGTTTCCTTTCTTAGGTTATCGCCTTTATTTTCTTCTGCGCCGATATTCAACAAGCCAACCCTCGGATTTTTAACGCCGAAAGCCTTTTCCAAATAAAAACTGCCCATTGTGGCAAATTGGTTTATTTGATTGCTGAAACATTCGGCATTGGCACCGCTGTCGCAAAGGGCAACGATACCGTCGCCTTCTATTGTGGGAACAACCGGCACCAACGCGGGACGGCTTACGCCTTTTATACGTCCCAAACGTGTAATTGCACCGACCAAAATAGCACCCGTAGAGCCGATTGAAACCATTCCGCCATAATCTTGCGTGCGCAAAAGTTCATAGGACTTGTATAAGGAACTTTCCTTTTTGGTACGAATAGCCTCGGTAGGTTTGTCGTTACAGGTAATAACATCGTCCGCATTGACTATTTTCAGCCTTGTTTTATCGTAGTCGAAGTTTTTTAAAAGGTCATTGAGGGTAGCCTCCGGCCCAACCAAAGTGATTTCGATATCGCTTATTTTTGATAACGCCGACACGCTGCCTTCAACGTTAACGTTAGGGCTGTTATCTCCGCCCATTGCGTCAACAATGATTTTAATCATATAATACCTCTGTGTAATTTAGTTTGTTATTTAATAAATTTTATCATTTTTGACTTTTCATGTCAACAGTAAACCGTTTACTTTTAAAAATTGTTGTTTTTAATGTCGGTAAATTCAATTAAAAGCAATTATAAAAGTCGGCGTATAAGCCCGTTATCGCTATATTTTATTATTTTTTACGACAAATACAAAGTGTAAATAAAAGGCTAAAATTTTCCGAAAATACGGTTAAAAAAGGTAGCATTTTAAAAAAAGTATTAAGAACGCCTTGCCAATTACCTTACGTAAAATCTAATAAATTTACGAAAAATTATATTTTTTGTCAAATTTTGGCAAAAACAGTCAAACGTTTAGATGCATAACAGTCAAACGTTTAGATGCATAAACGTATATATTTTTAAGATACTTTATACTTGACAAGGAGTATATAAAGTGTTAATATAAAGAACACTAGAGATAACTCATGAGAAACACAACGCAAAAAGTTTTAGGCATTCTAAAAAAAGCATTTGAATCCGACCTTTACATTTTATTTTTATGCACCGCCGTTCTTGCCGGCTGGATTTTCGGCTGTTGGGTGGAAATGATTTTGGTAATGCTTGCCTTTACCGCAATCGGAACCCTTTTAACGGCAACGCTGAAGCCCCTAATTTCCTTTTTAGTCCTTTGTGCGGCGACTATGGGCAATCAAACGGTAACCGATAAAGACATACTTTTGATATTTTTATTTTCCCTTGCGGTAGTCGGTGCGCTTATTGCAAACCTTGTAATTTACAAGCGCAATTGGACGGTTTTACATCCTAAAAAAATAAAGGGGTATACTTTATCGCACCTTCTTTTGATAATTCCCTTTTTATTTGCAGGCGTCGGAAGCAAGGTCGGCAATAAAAACGCTTCCTTGGTGGCGGCAGGTTTAGTTATACTTATAACCCTTTTGTATTTGCTTTTGTACGTAGGCGCAAAGCGTGAAAACGGCAATTTTACGAATTATCTTGTTAAGTGCGTTTTGGCGCTTTCGGTTATAACTTCGTTAGAGTTTATTTTGGCTATCATAAGAATCGGCAACGTTGACGCAATAATCGCAAATATCATAAATAAGACTTTTTGGATAGGTTGGACGGGGCCAAACACCACAGGTTCCATTATATCTTTGGGTATTCCCTGCGCGCTCAGCCTGTGCATAAAAAAGAGAGATATAAATTTTCTTGTAATACCGGCGTGCGTGTTTATCGCCTTTTTGGAATTTGCGCTCGTTATTTTATCCGGTTCGAGAGGAAGCATTTTATTCCTGGTAATGATTTTACCCACCCTTTTGCTTTACGCGATGTGTAAAACGGAAAGCAAACCGACCTTTATCATTTCGATGACGGTGGTATTTTGGCTGTTTGCCCTGCTTATTTTAAAGTTTAACAAACTTTTAAATCCTATAATCATTTCCATTTTGCAAAAAGGCATGTCGTCAAGCAACCGTATAGAAAGCATCTATCCGGAAGCCGTACAACTGTTTAAAGATAATCCTGTTTTCGGTGCAGGTTGGGGCTACAAACTGTCGACCAATTTATCCGGACTGCCGGAACCTTACTTTTTCCATTCAACCTTCTATCAATTTTTGGCGAATATGGGAATAGTCGGCATCCTATTTTTGGCAATATTCTTTATGTGGCGGTATATGACCGTTATTCCGATGAGAAAAAATTTCTCTGCGATAGCGCTTACGGCTTCGGTCTTTTTGTTCGACGCATATTCTTTAATCGACACAAGTTTTTTCAACCCCATACTGTTTATAGTATCCATGCTTATGATACTTTCGATAGAACTTGATATGCCCAACGACCGCTGTTTAGCATTCGGCATTATAAATAAGTTAAAGTTTTTCAAAAGAAAACCGCTAAACGAAAGCAAAACTACGAAAGAAGGATAAATAACTACAAAAGTAAAAAATACTTTCGATTTTTTAAGGAACTTTTTAATCTTTATGAGTAACGAAAATTTACAAACCGCAACCGACTCCGCCGTAAAAAAACAAAGTTTTTTTGCAACCCTGACCAAAAAAATCCGCAACTTTTTTACTTACAACCTACCGGGGCAAAGGTTAAGGATATGGGAACTCGACCTTATCCGCGGAATTATAATGTTTTTTGTAACTTTAGACCACGTTTGCGTGTTTTCCTACTACTGGAACATTATAACCTATAAGACGGCTTTCGGAAAGGCTTTAGAGTCTTTTGCGGTATTTTACTTACATAGTTACTTCAGAAAATTTGTAGAACCCATAGGCTTATGGTCCCTTTGCTTTATGTCGGGCATAAGTTGTCAGTTTTCACGCAGCAGTGTGAGGCGGTCGGTTAAATTTTTGATTATTACCGCTGTTTTTATGAGCGGATACCTTGCACTTCATTTTATTGTTCCCGACCTTATAACAGGTTACGTAATCTTTAACATCGTACCTATTATTGCGATAAGCATAACTTTGTGGTATTTGGTTGACGCCCTTAAATGCCCGATGAAAATAAGAATAGCGGTCGCTTCACTGTTAACCGCCGCAGGCGTGGTTTTGTTTTTTGTTAACCGCTTTTCGGCAAACGGTATTTACGTTAAAAACGACTTTTTATCCCTTTTAATTTACAATAAACACGGATATGAGGTTTCGCCCAACAACTTTGAACCATTGCTTCCGCATCTTGGGTTTTTCTTTTTGGGCGGTGCTTTCGGAAAGTATTTTTATAAAGACAAGACTTCTAAACTAAAAGTAAAAACTCCGCCGAAAGCCATAACGCCGTTAATGCTTCTCGGTAAACATTCTTTTATCGCCTACCTGTTTTTAACCCCGATAATAATCGGCGCGGTTTGGCTTATCGTTAGGTTTGTATGGTTGTTTTTATAGCCTTTGACGGTAATTAACTTGAATCGAGCAAAAAAAGCCTTGCGCTATAATTTATTTTTTAACTTACGGACGGATTATGTTTAACGAACTATTAAACGAAATTAAAAAACACGACACTATAATCATTCACCGCCATTACAACCCCGACGGGGACGCTATCGGCAGTCAAGCCGGCTTAAAATACCTTATCAAAGAAAACTTTCCCGATAAAACCGTTTACGCCGTCGGCGACCCTGCAGGAAGGTACGCGTTTATAGAAGGTTGCAACATCGACGATATCCCCGACGCTGCGTACAGCGGTGCTTTGGCGATACTTTTAGACAGTTCCGCAAAGGAACTTATTTCAGATGACCGTTACGTTTTGGCGGAAAAAACTGCAAGAATCGACCACCATATGTTTATAGGTAAATTTTGCGACGTGGAAGTCGTGGATTCCACCGCGGAAAGTTGCGCCGGACTTATCGCTTTATTTGCCAAAGAATGCGGACTTAAATTAAGCAAACGTTCGGCAAAGGCGCTGTTTACCGGTATGGTAACGGACAGCGGAAGATTCAGATACGATTCGACAAATTCCCGTACGTTTATGATTGCTTCATATCTTATGGAACAACAGTTTGACACTAAGGATATTTACGCTAATCTATATAGCGACGACCTTAAAATGGTTCGCTTGCGCGCAACCTTTACCCTTAAAGCCGAATTTACCGAAAAAAACGTGGGCTACATATACACCGATTATGAAGAATTTAAGACCTACGGCGTAAGTTCGTTTACAATTTCACGCGGAATGGTTAACGTTATGGCCGAAATCAAAGGGGTTGATATTTGGGTTAACTTTACCGAAACGGAAGATTCCGTACTGTGCGAACTTCGTTCCACAAAATACAATATTAACCAAATTGCGGTAAAATACGGCGGTGGCGGACACCTTTTGGCAAGTGGCGCTACCCTTAAAAACAAAGAAGAAGCGTTATCTATGCTTGAAGATCTTAATAATTTAGTCGAAAGAGGTGAAACGGTATGAACAACGTAAAACAAAACATTTTAGACAAAATTAAATGGTATGACCGCATCATAATTTCACGCCATTACCGTCCCGACGGCGACGCATTAGGCTCTACAAAAGGCTTACAGCGTATTTTAAAACTAACCTTTCCCGAAAAGGAAATTTTACTTTTAAACGAAGACTGCTCGCAGTACCTTGCCTTTATGGGCGGTGAGGACTCCCCTATATCCGACGATTTATATAAAACGGCTTTGGGTATCGTGGTTGATACCGGCACAAAAGAAAGGTTTTCCAATAAAAAAATGGGGCTTTGCAAGGAACTTATCAAAATCGACCACCATATCGACGTTGCGCCTTACGGCGACCTTAGTTGGGTGGAAGATTACAGGTCCTCTGCCTGCGAAATGATAGTGGATTTTTACAGGACCTTTAAAGACCAACTGAAAATGGACAAGCAAGCCGCAACCTATCTGTACACAGGCATGGTAACGGACAGCGGAAGATTTAGATTCAGAGAAGTTTCACCCGAAACTTTGCGTAACGCCGCCGAACTTTTGACGTTTGATATCGATACCGAAACCTTGTTTGCCAACCTTTACTTGGAAAGTTTCGACTCGATTAAATTTAACGCTAAAATAACGGAAAATATCGAGATTACCGAAAACGGCGTCGCATACCTTTACGTTAGCCGTGAAATGCAGAAAAAGTTTAATCTTTCGCAGGAAGACGCCAGCGCGGTTATCGGGCTTATGGATTCAATAAAAGGCTGTCTTATTTGGATTGCCTTTATCGAACTTGACGACGGCTCTACCAGGGTAAGGCTTCGCTCACGCTTTACCACAATCAATAAACTTGGTGAAAAGTACCACGGCGGAGGACACGAATGTGCCGCAGGCGCTTACGTTTACAATAAGGAAGAATTCAATTCCCTTTTGCGCGACGCCGACGCTCAACTTAAGGAATACAAGGAAACAAACACGGGATGGCTATGAAGATACTTATAACTAACGACGACGGGATATTTTCGGAAGGCTTAAAAGTTCTTTACGATTTTGCGAAAACCTTTGGCGAAGTTACCGTGGTCGCCCCGTTAAAAGAACAGAGCGGTAAAAGCCAGTCGGTGGAATTCAGAAACACCATTACGGTGCAAAAAATGCTGTACGCATACGAAACCGAGGCTTATGCGGTGGACTCCACCCCCACGGATTGCGTAAGGTTTGGCATTACAGGGCTTAACAAAACATATGATTTAGTGCTTTCAGGCGTAAATCACGGCTTTAACCTCGGTAACGATATTTTGTATTCCGGTACCGCTGCGGCGGCGTTTGAGGCGTCCGCAAGAGGCATAAAGGCAATAGCCTTTTCTACTAATCACACCACCTTTGATTCGGCAAAAGAAAATATCAAAGCCGTTTACGATTACATAGTTAATAACGACCTTTTAAGCGTTAACTCGATTTATAACGTCAATATACCTTTAGACCCAAAAGGCGTCAAAATAACCCGTAAAGCCGGCTTTTATTACGTGGAAAGGTTCGACCTTTGCGACAACGGCGAATACCAACAAACAACCGATTTCGTAGTTCACCACGGTAAGGATTTTAGCGTGGACGTCGACGCCGTTATGCACGGATACATTTCTATAACCCCCATGACGGTCGACAGAACGGAACAAAACGCCTTTAAAAAACTTTTACCATTAAACGATAAGTAAGATTAAAAAATTCCGCAGTGGTTATACTGCGGAATTTTTGTTGTGTTTTTTGCCCCTTTGTTAGTTTGTCGGGCGGGCAGGACAGATTGGTTTAGTCTATCAAATAGTGTAGTCGAACACTCATAACATAAGGGCAAAAAATAGCGATAACGGGCTTATAGGCCAAGTTTTTTAATCACTTAGGCACTATGTACCGACTTTTTTGTTACATCAAAACCTAAAAGGTAGACAAAAAATTTTACAGTACCTTAGACAAAAATTCTTTTAGCCTTGGGTTTTGAGGATTATTAAAAAATTCTTCGGGGGTGTTTTCCTCTTTAATCAAGCCTTCGTCCATAAAAATTACACGTGTGGCAACTTCTTTGGCAAAGCCCATCTCATGGGTAACGACGACCATTGTCATGCCTTCTTTTGCCAAATCCTTCATAACCGATAAAACTTCCCCTACCATTTCGGGATCTAAAGCGCTGGTAGGCTCGTCAAACAAAATGACTTCCGGATTCATCATAAGCGCACGAACGATGGCTATCCTTTGCTTTTGTCCGCCGGAAAGGGTTGACGGATATGCGTTTTCTTTATCGGCTAAGCCCACCCTCGCCAAAAGGGCGCGTGCCTTCGCAATCGCTTCTTCCTTACTTAGTTTTTTAAGTTTTACGGGGGCAAAAATCATATTATCGATAACCTTCATATTATTAAAAAGGTTAAAATGTTGGAAAACCATTCCCATTTTTGCGCGTGCTTGATTTATATCGACAAGGTTTTCTTTGTACAGTTTTTTAATGGCGCTGCGATAATCTTTGCCTTCGCCGTGTTCCTTTAAAAGGTCTTTATGCTTGATTTCCGCAATGATTTCTTCGGTCAAAAGTTCTCTATCGACGCCGTCGGTAAACCTTTCGTCAAACATTTTTTTAAAGGTATTGCTTAAAACAATTATATCCCTATGTAAATAAGGGTCTATTGGGGTTAATAGCCCGTCGTCAAGCCAGACTTCGCCGTATGTAGGGAATTCCAAAAGGTTCATACACCTTAAAAAGGTGGACTTTCCTCCGCCGGAAGGGCCAACGATAACAACCTTTTCTCCCCTTTCTATCTTGCAGGAAACGCCGTTCAAAACGCTTAAATCGCCGAATTTTTTGTAAATATTGTTAACGTTTATCACTTTTGCGAAGCCTCCTTTCGATAAGTTTTATAATTAAGGTTACCAAATATACGAGCGCCAGATAGAAAATCGCCACGACGGTAGTGGGTATAAAATAGGAAGCAAAATACTTGGAACCTGCCAATATTTTGGAAACCATGGTTAAATCGTACATACCTATCATGCTGACGATGGAAGTTTCCTTGATAAGGGCGATGAATTCGTTACCGACGGTAGGCACCATAGTTTTCATTGCCTGCGGTATAACTATATTAAATAAAGTTTGGCTACCCTTTAAACCGAGGGCGCGCCCTGCTTCCGTCTGCCCCTTATCGACGGATAAAAGACCGGCGCGGATACTTTCGGACACGTAAGCGCCGCTGTTTATGCCGAAAGCCAAAATGGCGACCACTATTTGCGGAAATCCGCGTATCGCAAAGACCACGAAGGTCATTATAAATAATTGCAAAGCCATAGGCGTACCGCGGATTACGGTTGTGTATACACCGCATATCGCTTTTGGTACAACAGTAAACTTGTTTTTGGGAAGTATTTTTACCATTGCCACGATTAAACCGAGTATCAAGCCCAATACCGCCGCCCCCAAAGAAATTATAAGGGTGTTTTTAAGCCCCTCGAATATCATGGTAAGGTATTCGGAATTTGTAAAAATTTCTACAAACAGCCCAAAACCGCTTGCTAAAAAGTTTGTCATAACTCTCCTTAAAATCGGAAAAACGGAGACCGTTTTTCGGTCCCCATTTTACCGTTTTGAATTTTTAATTATTCGCCTAAACCAAGATGCTTGGAAACGAGTTGGTTAATACCTTCTTCACCGAGTTCCGCCAAAACTTCGTTAATAGCGTTTAAAAGTTCGGTATTGCCCTTGGTAACGCAAATAGCGTACTGTTCTTCGGTAGCGGTTTCCTCGTCATAGTAAAGCGCGAAGCAGGATAAACCTTGGTTTTTGTTAACTAAATATTGTGCGGGAATCTTATCAACGATAACTGCGTCGATAGAGTCTGCCATAAGTGCGGCTACTGCGGTTTCCGCATTGTCGTAAGGGGTGTTTGTTGCGCTGGTTCCGTACAAAGCGCCGTTAAAGCCGTAATCGGGATTGGACTCGGTTGCGTTGATTTCGCCGTCAAGATAGATATCGCCGGTGGTGTCCCTTTGAACGCCCATCTTTTTGCCTGCCAAATCAGTCCAAAGCACGTAGTCAACGCCGTCTGAGGTAGTACCTGCTTTTTCCATTGTACCGGTTTTTACGATAACGTACTGAACGGAAGTAAAGTACGGATTTGTAAAGTCAACCTTTTCCTTTCTGCTTGCGGTAATGGTAATACCTGCCGCACCGCAGTCGAATTGCTTTCCGCTTGCAACGTTGTCAATGATTACGTCAAAATCGGTATTGGTGATTACAACTTTTTTGTTAAGTTTTTCGCCTACCATGTTCATAATGTCAACGTCAACGCCTTTGATTACGTCGCCGTCGTAATATTCAAAAGGTGCGAAGAATGCGTTTGTATCAACGTAAATTGCGTCATTTGTTTGGCAAGCGGTAAAACCTATTGCCATTGTTCCTAGTAGCATTGCCGATAATAAAATCGTAAATAGTTTTTTCATTTCTTTATTTCCTTTAAAAAAAATTTGTTTCGCTTGATTGCCTGCTTATCATATACCTTTGCAATTTTACTGTCAACAAATTTTACGCCCTTTTTGAAAATTTTTTGAATAATTTTTTTGAAATATTCAGTTTATACAAAAATTCAGCCTGTTTGAATAAATAATTGTATAATTTTTGTATATTTCTATGGTTTTCCATACAGTATGCTATAATCGGCGTTTACAATTTGGCGTAAATATTTTTGCCTCAGTAAAAAATTACAAAACCTTGAAGCGTTAAAAACCTATCCCACTTATGCGACATTATTATATAGTAATGAAAGTTGCCGAAAAAATAAAAATTGCCCTAAAATACTTTTGCATAGTAAAAGCCGACTGTTTTTTAGTCGGCTTTATTGATTTATTATATTGGGATAACCGTCAAAATGATTTAATCGTCTATGCCCTTCTTTTTGCGTAATTGTTTAACCGTCTTTTCGTACCCGTTGTCTTTTGGAAAGTAATACTTTTTGCCGACAAGTCTGTCCGGCATATACTGCTGTTTTACGTAACCGCCGTAGTCGTGGGGATAAAGATAAGGCTTTTTGGCTTTCAACTGTTCCTTAGACATATACGGGGTGTTGCGAAGATTTGTAGGCACATAATCGTCTTTTACCTTTTCGGCGTCTTCGCCGGCGGAATTCATCGCTATTACTACGGAATTGGACTTTTCTGCCTCGCAAACGTAAATTATTGCTTCCGATAAAGGCAACATACCTTCCGGATAACCCATATTTTTTAACGCAGTCAAGGCGCTTACGGCAATAACCAAGGCTTGCGGATCTGCCATGCCGACGTCTTCGGCGGCGTGGGCTATTACACGGCGAATAATAATTAAAGGATCGCATCCGCCCTTTATAAGCCTTTGCGCATAGTATAGCGCCGCGTCCGTTGCAGACCCCCTTAAACACTTGCAAAAAGCCGATAAAAGGTCGTAAAACATATCTTCATCGTAAGATAAAGACTTTTTTTGTATGGACTGTTCGGCGTCTTTCAAGGTTACGTGAACCGTTCCGTTTTCTGACGGCGGAGTGGTCAAAACAGCCATTTCCAAGGCGTTATAGGCAATACGCATATCCCCTGACGCCATTAGCGCAATATGGTTTACCGCCTCGTCGTCGACTGAAATTTCAAGGTTTGGGAACCCTCTTTTTTTGTCGTTAATCGCCCTATAGAGGGCTTTTTTGATAATTTCGTCCGACAAAGTTTTAAGTTCGAAAACTCGGCATCTTGACACTATTGCAGGCGTCATGGCGGCGTAAGGGTTTTCCGTCGTGGAACCTATAAAAATAATTGTACCGTCCTCGATATAAGGAAGCAAAGAGTCCGATTGAGTCTTATTAAACCTATGACATTCGTCTAAAAAAAGATAAGTCTTTTTGCCGTACATTTTGGCAAGGTTTTTAGCGTCCTCTACAACCCTTTTTACGTCGGCAACTCCGCTTGATACCGCGTTTAATTTAACAAACTTGCCGTCCGTGGAATTTGCTATGATATTTGCAAGGGTGGTTTTTCCGGACCCCGGAGGTCCCCAAAAGATACAACTGCCCAAATTATCCATTTTTATAGCCCTACGCAAAAGGGAACCTTCTTCGGCAATATGGTTTTGACCTAAAAATTCACTTAAAGTTTTGGGGCGCATACGCTCCGCAAGAGGTTCTCTTGCGGATTTGTAATCTAACATATCAAAAATATCTTCCATAAAATCCCACTTATAACGGTAATTATTGTAATCAAACCGCAATATATTTTATCGTAATATTGTAATGTCGGTGTAAAATGGTTTTAAAAAAATCAAGGTTTTTTAGTGCAAAATTTTTATCAATTTTGCTTATTATCGGGCTTATAGCCCTATTTATAGTGAAGTCAGACCTGTATATAAAGACAACCTATAAAGGTGTAATGCTTTGGGGCGCAACCGTAGTGCCGAGTTTGCTTCCCTTCTTTTTTTTAACCGCCCTGTTAACCAAAAGCGGAATGGTTACAAAAACCATGAAACTTAATAAAATAAGCAGGTTTTTATATAATGCGCAAGGGGTGTCGCTGTATATACGGCTTATGAGCCTTTTATCCGGTTACCCCGTAGGCGCAAAAATAATAAGCGACTTACATAAAAACGGCGCTATATCTTCCGCCCAAGCGGAAAAGTATTGTACTTTTACTTCGACTTCCGGTCCGCTTTTCATAATCGGCGCAGTCGCAATAGGTATGTACCAAAACAAAACTTACGGCTATATTATGCTTTTATCCCATCTTCTTTCAAGTATGCTTGTCGGCGTGATTTTCAGAAAACTGCCCGATAACGGGCCTATAGCCCCGCTTTTTAACGATAAGGACTACGACGCGATACTTTATGAATCTATATATTCCGCTGTGATATCGGTACTTATAGTCGGCGGTTTTATAGCCGTATTTTACACATTTTCGGAAATGGCTGACAACTTAAAACTGCTTTTGCCGTTGCAAAAATTTTTATCGCTTTTTTTGGGCGAAGATTTAGCAAACGCTACCGCCGTAGGGCTAATCGAATGTACGAAAGGCGCGATGATGTTATCAACTTGCAGTAAAGGTAAACTTTCGGCGGCATTATCGTCCGCAATAATATCATTTGGGGGACTGTCGGTATGGTTTCAGTCTTACTGCTACCTGCAAAAAGCCGGCGTAAGGTTTTGGATATTCGCACTTTCCAAAATACTTCACACCCTTATTTGTTTTTTAATTTGCTATACTCTTTTATACTTTCTATAACTTCGTACGGCACAAACTTTTCGTAAGGCTTGCCCTTTAAAATAGCCTCTCTTACGGCGGTGGAACTTATGTTTTTAAGTTCTTTTGGGCAGTTAAAGACTATAAACTGTAAATTAGGATTACCTTTGGAAACGTTTTCAAAAACCTTTCTTTCGTAAGCCTCGTCGGCGGAATTACGTACTCCCCTGACAAGGTATTCGGCGCCGACCTCTTTTAAAAAGTCCGCCGTCATACCGCTATACGAACATACTTTTACCGAAGAATATTTTGCACACGCCTTTTTAAGCATATCCAACCTTTCTTGTAAATCGAAAAGATAATGCTTATTCTCATTAACGCCGATAGCGACTATTACTTCGCTGAAAGTCATGGCGGACATACCTATAACGTGCATATGCCCATATGTTACAGGGTCAAAAGAACCTGCAAAAACGCATTTGGAATTTATAAACATATTCAGCCTTAAACCCTTTTATAGATATTGAAACAGTTTTTGCCGTATCTTCGTTGTGAAACTTTTATAAAATTATTAAACGTTAAATCCACTTCTTTATCGCTTTCAAAAACCGCATAACCGCCGTCGTTCAAAAGGTCAAATTCAGATATTATTTTTAGTGCGGAAAAGCCCAAATCGCTTTTATAAGGGGGATCGATAAAAATAAAATCAAACTTTTTATTGCAAGTTTTAAGATAGTCTAACCCGTTTTTTAAAATTACGGTGGCGGTTTCTTTAATCATTGCAAGATTTTTGTTTATTAACTCGACGCTTTCACGCCGAATATCCGTAAAAACCACCTCTTTCGCCCCGCGTGAAACGGCTTCTATCCCCACCGCACCGCTTCCTGCGAAAAGGTCTAAAAAAGTGCAGTTTGGTATTACGGAAGAAAACATATTAAAAAGAGCCTCTTTTGCGCGGTCGGAAGTAGGACGGATTTCATAACCGTCGAATTCCTTTAAAATTCTGCCCCGATGCTTTCCGGCAATTATTCTCATACCGATTAGTCGTCCTTTTTATCGCCGAAAGCGTTATTTATAAGTTCGTCGGTAGCGCTTACGCCCAACTGTTCTTCAAGCCTGTATTTTTTTGCAGCCGCCTCGATAATGGTAGGAATGTTTCTGCCCGGTCGAATGGGTATAACAAAAGATTTAACGTCGGTATCGAGTATTTTTGTGTAACTTTTCTCGTTGCCTAAGCGGTCGTATTGAAGTTCGGGCGTCCACGCAATAAGTTCGAGCAAAATATCTATGCTCTTTTCGGGACGGACCGAGGCGGAACCGTACATAGTCTTAACGTTGATTATGCCTATGCCCCTGACTTCCATAAAGTATTGAGTGTTTTTAGGGGACTTGCCCACTAATTTTTCACCGTTTTGATGAACGATAACGGTATCATCCGCAACAAGCCTGTGTCCGCGCGAAATAAGTTCGAGCGCCGTTTCGCTTTTGCCGATACCAGCCTTACCCGTGATTAAAACGCCTACGCCGTACACGTCCATAAGTACGCCGTGAATCCTGTCGACGGGCGCTAATTCTTCGGAAAGGTATAAAGTTAACTCGTGCATTAAAAGGGTTGTTACCTTTTCCGACCAAAAAAGCGGACAACCGTATTCTTTGGCGAAAGAGTCTATTTCTTCGGTAACTTCAAGTCCGCGTGCGATGATTAAGCAACAAAGATTTCTTGAAAACAGTTGTTTAATCGACTTATAGCGGGCTTTTTCAGGTAAACTTTTAATAAATTCATATTCTGCCGAACCTATAACCTGCACACGCCTGTTAGCGAATTTTTCATAGTAACCTGCAAGTTGCAATCCGGGACGTGAAATGCTTACGTCGGACAAAATGACTTCGCCATGACCTTCGTTGATTATTTTAAGTTGCATTCTGTCGGCAAACTCTTTAACGCTTACCGTTTTAACTAATTCCATTATTATCCTCGCTTCTGAAAAAATCGTATATTATTTTGGCGCGTTTTTCGCCGATGCCGTTGACCGCGGAAAGTTCTTGTATACTTGCTTCCTTAATCCCATCCACCGTTTTGAAGGTTTCAAGCAAGGTTTTTTTGTTGACTTTGCCGATACCGCGGATTTTGTCGAGCATGGACTCTAAATTGCGTTTTAAATGCCTTGACCTGAAATATGTGATGGCAAACCTGTGCGCCTCGTCCCTTATGCGCTGTAAAAGCCGTAAAGCGTAATCGCTGTGCGGTATTACTATCGGTTGGTTTGAAAATACGGTATAAACCTCTTCTTCACGCTTAGCAAGGGAAATAAGGTCGATATCGGTAACGCCTTTTCGGTCGAAAATTTCTTTTACGGAAGACAACTGACCTTTTCCGCCGTCGATTATTATAAGGTCGGGCTTAGGAAATTTTTCTTCTTCTATGGTGCCGAGTTTGGAAAGACGCCTTTCTAAAGTTTCCTGCAAGGAAGCAAAGTCGTTTGCGCCTTCCACCGTTTTTATCATAAAACGGCGGTACTCTTTGGCGTCCTTTTCGCCGTCGGTAAACACTACCATGGAAGCCACCTTGTCAACGCCCGAAATGTTTGAAATATCGTAACATTCCATACGCTTTGGGTACTTTGTAAGATTAAGCACGTTTTTCAACTTTTCACAGGCGTTTACGGTAAGTTCGCGGTCGTGTATGATTTTGGAAACGGTCTTATTTAAGTAGTCTTCGGCATTGCCGTAAGCCATCTCGCAAAGTTGCCGTCTTACGCCCTGTTTGGGGACTAAGATGCTGACCGATTTTTTATATTCCGATTTAAAAAAGTCCTCCAATAGGTCGGTTTCCGCACATTCTTCGTACAAAATTATCTCATCGGGAAGTTCCCTTCCGTCGTGATAATAACTGCGTATAAACTCTGCCGAAACTTCGCTTTTATCCGCCGACAAAGTGTCTAAAGAAAAGTTTTTTGCGCCGAGCATACGCCCGTTACGGGTTATAAGAATATTAACCGAATAGTATAACCCGTTTGTTGCCACGGCGATAATATCGGCGTTTATAAACCTGTTTAGGTTGGTAATCTTTTTCTGCTTGATTTTGTCAAGCATCTTTAACTTTTCACGTACGTTTATGGCAAGTTCAAATTCGCCGAGTTCGGCAAATTTTTGCATTTTGTCTTTTAATATTTGCTCGGCTTCGTCGTCGTTGCCGGATAAAAAGTCAAGGGCTTTATTGAGGTTTTCGCCGTACTCTTTTTCGGTAATTCTTCCCGTACAGGGGGCTGTGCATTTTTTTATGTGATAGTTTAAACATTCACGCTTTTCACGCCGTTTTTCCAAGGGAATACGGCAGGAACGAATATAAAAGCAGTCGTTTAAAAGGTCTAAAATTTCCTTGACGGATACCCCCATAAAAGGTCCGAAATATTTTGCGCCGTCCCGCTTTATACGCCTTACTATTTCAAAATAAGGAAAAGCGCGCTTTAAATCAACCTTAATGTACGGATAAGTTTTATCGTCCTTTAATAAAATGTTGTACTTTGGCTTGTACTTTTTGATAAGGTTGTTTTCCAACGACAGGGCGTCGACTTCGGACTTGGTGATAATGTAATAAAAATCTTCGATATTGGAAACCATCGCCATGACTTTGTCGGTCTTGACGGAAGAATAAAAATATTGCTTTACGCGGTTTTTTAAAACTTTTGCTTTACCGACGTAAATTACCTGCTTGTCCTTATTAAGCATTACGTAAACGCCGGGGTCAAGCGGTAACATTTTTATCTTTTTTTGTAAAGTGGAATTCATATCTAAAAATTATTTTGCGCAAACGTTGCGGTTTTTTAACTTTTGCATTTACTTTAACTTTTTTTAAAAAGCCTTTTTAAAAGCGATTTGCGACCTGTTTTCAACCTTTTTATTTTAATAAGGGCTAACGTAGATATACGCCAGCCCTATTTTTAATTTATTCAGCGTAATTATTTAGCGTACTCAACCGCGCGCCACTCTCTTATTACGTTTACTTTTATCTGACCGGGGTATTCAAGTTCCGCCTCGATCTTTTTAGCGATGTCTTTTGCAAGGAACAAGGCTTTGTTATCGTCAATTTGGTCGGGTTTAACCATTACGCGGATTTCCCTACCGGCTTGGATAGCGTAACTCTTTTCAACCCCTTGGAAAGAGGTTGCGATGTTTTCAAGTTGTTCCAAACGCTTAATGTAGTTGGTTCCCGTTTCCCTTCTTGCGCCCGGTCTTGCGCCGGAAATTGCGTCCGCCGCTTGAACAAGTACCGCTTCGATGGTCTTAGGTTCTACGTCGCCGTGGTGGGCGGCAATACAGTTAACGACGTTTTTACTTTCCTTGTACTTTTTGGCAAGGTCTACGCCGATACTGATGTGCGTACCTTCGACTTCGTGGTCGACAGCCTTACCTATGTCGTGTAAAAAGCCGCCGCGTTTTGCTAAGTTTACGTCCGCACCGAGTTCAGCCGCCATCATACCCGCTAAGTTAGCGACTTCAATGGAATGTTTTAAAACGTTTTGACCGTAACTTGTCCTATATTTAAGCCTGCCGATAAGTTTGATAAGTTCGGGATGAATACCGAAAAGACCGACCTCGTACATGGCTTCTTCGCCGTTTTGTTTAACCTGCGCTTCAAGTTCCTTTTTAACCTTTTCGACCGTTTCTTCGATACGCGCAGGATGAATTCTGCCGTCCGCAATAAGCCTTTCAAGAGAAATTTTTGCAACTTCACGCCTGACGGGGTCGAAGCCCGAGGCGATAACAACTTCCGGCGTATCGTCGATAATAAGTTCGATACCGGTTGCGTTTTCCAAAGCCCTGATGTTTCTGCCTTCACGACCGATGATTCTTGCTTTCATATCGTCGTTTGGCAGGGCTATAGTGGAAACGGTGATTTCGGAAGCGTGGTCGGTTGCGCAACGCTGAATAGCAAGGCTTATGATGTTTTTAGCCTTTTTATCCGCTTCGTCTTTAGCCTCTTGCTCGATTTGTCTTACCTGCATAGCGGAATCTTTCCTTGCATCTTCCAAAATGGTTTCGGTTAAGCGATGCTTGGCTTCCTCTCTTGTAAGCCCTGCGACCTTTTCGAGTTCCGCCATCATAAGTTCTTCTTGACCGGCAAGTTTCTCTCTGATTTTTTGAATCTCTGCAGACTTTTTTTCAAGTTCTTTTTGCTGTTGTTCCAATTCTTCATTCTTTTTAAGCAAGTTGGAATCTTTCTTGCTTAAAACTTCATCTTTTTGGTTAAGACGCTGTTCGAGTTTCGTAAGTTCCTGACGTTTTTCTTTTGATTCACGTTCAAATTCGTTACGAAGTTTCAAATCGGCTTCTTTGGACGCCAAAATGGCTTCCTTTTTTAATGCTTTACACTCCTGTTCCGCATCTTCCTTCATGCGCTCGATAACGGCTTCTGCCAAACCGATTTTTTTATCACGCGCTTTTTGGGTGAGTTTGGTGCCAACTAAAATGCCTATTACCGATACGACTATGGCAACAGCCGCCGCTATTCCGATTACTAAGGCAGGGTTTATATCGCTTGCCAGAAACAGGGAGTTTGCAAAGTTAGACATAACAAACCTCCTGGAAAACAAATATTATAAAAAAATATAGAAACATAGGGATTTTAACCGTCGGCTTTATAACTGCCGTATTGCTTTTATCACGCTTAAAACGGTTAAAATCGCACACTTTATATAATTTTTACTACTTAATTTTATACTATAAGAAAGATTTTGTCAAACATTATTTATGAATATATGAAATATTAGACTATACTTATACAACTTTTTAAAACCGATTTGATAAGCAAAAGCAATATTTTGAAAAATATCGGTGCTGTTTTTGTGCGTTTTTTAGTCTAAGCAGCCTGTTTTATGGCAACAAAAAAGGGCATAAGTCCGCCTATAGGTCGGTTATCGCCCTTTTTTAAACTTAATTATTTCTTTTTGTAAACGCTTTCGGTTATAAACGCGGCAGAAGGTATCGTTACGCCTTCGTCAATAACGGTATCACCGCCGAGTACGGTTGCGTTTGCGTAAACGGTTACGTTATCTAAAACTGTGGGATGACGTTTTTTGCCGACAAGCCCCCTTGCGTTTTTTAAGGAAATCGCACCGAGTGTTACCCCTTGATAGATTTTAACTTTGTTGCCGATTACAGCGGTTTCGCCTATAACAACGCCCGTACCGTGGTCGATAAAAAAGTATTCCCCGATTTTGGCGGCAGGGTGAATGTCTATACCCGTCCTTGCGTGGGCGGTTTCGGTAAACACCCTTGGCAATATGGGAACGCCGAGTTCGTAAAGGGCGTGCGCCAATCTGTAAGTAAGTATCGCCTGAAAACCGGGATAGCAAAGAATGACTTCGCTTTTATCGGTGGCGGCAGGGTCGCCGCTTATAAATGCGTCTAAATCCTTTTCCAAACCCTCTTTTATGGTTGGAAGTTTATCTAAAAACCGCGCGGTAAGTTCTTCCGCCCTTTTATCGTCCGCGCGCAAACTTGCCCGTATCTGTCCGCAAATCAAATCGAACAAACCGGAAGTTTCTTCATAAGGGGTTTCGTTTTTGAGCGGCATTTTTACATCGGGGTAAAAAAGACGCTTTATCCTTGAAATGATTTCCTGCGAATTTTTAATCGAAACGTAGTCGATATTTTGGCTTGAATCTTTAAAAAGTGCCTCTATAAGCCTGTTAACGCTATCTTTTTTATAATCCATTTTAATCTTTAAATAATCCTGTCGACATGTATTTAAGTCCGCCGTCCGGTAAAATTATTACCGTATCGACTTCCTTTTGGGTTTCCGCCAAATAATTTACCGCAGCGTAGTACGCCGCACCCGAAGATACGCCTGCCAATAAACCTTCCAAAGAACACAAAAGTTTTGTGTATTCCTTTGCGTTTTCGTATGAAGCCGTCAAATAGCCGTCAATCAAAGAAGTATCTAATATAGAGGGGCGAAAATTTGCGCCTATTCCCTGCAGATTATGCTGCCCTGCATACCCTTTTGACAAAAGAGGGCTTTCTTCGGGCTCGACGCCTAAAACGGTAATGTTTGTTTTTTCCTTTAAATATCTTGCCGTGCCCGTAATCGTTCCGCCCGAACCTATACCGGCGACTAAAAGCCCGACCGTGTTTAAGTCATTATAGATCTCCGGTCCGGTGGTTAAATAATGGGCGTTGGCGTTATCTTGGTTGTTAAATTGATCAACGTAAAAGCCGTTTAAAGATTTTGCCAGTTCACGCGCTTTTTTGACAGCGCCGTCCATACCTTCTTTATTAGGGGTAAAAACAACATTTCCGCCGTAAGCGATTATAAGGTCGATCCTTTCTTGCGAAAACCCTTCGGGAATGACGATAACGGGCTTATAGCCCAACTTTTTACCGATCGCGGTTAAAGAAATCCCCATATTGCCGGAAGTTGCTTCCACAAAATAATCGCCGACTTTTATATTATTGCGCCGTTTGGCTTCGGTTAAAATATAAAGCGCGCTTCTGTCTTTTACACTGCCTGTTAAGTTAAAATATTCCGTTTTGGCAAATAGCCTTCCTTTTAAGTTAAAACGCTTTTCGGTGTTTTCAAGCCTTAATAAAGGGGTTTTGCCTATCGTTTTTAAAATATCCATAATTATATATATGAAAATAAAATAATTGACGTAATTAAATCAATCTTAAATAGTTACGCCAATTAAAAAATAATCTAAACCTTAAAATTCTTCATCGTCCGCTTCAACGTTCGTTTGAGAGGCGTCGGCGTCCTTTAAAACCAATTTTTCTCTTATAGCCTTTTCTAAGTCTGCCTTGGTATCGGGATGGGATTCAACGTAATCCCTTGCCTTTTCTCTTCCCTGCGCGATTTTTTCACCGCCGATCGAGAACCATGAACCGCTCTTTTCGATAAGTCCGAGTTCCACGCCCATATCCAAAATACAGCCGGCTTGTGAAATACCTTTGCCGTAAATTACGTCGAATTCCGCAGTCTTAAACGGAGGGGCAAGTTTATTTTTTACGATTTTTGCTTTCGTTCTGTTACCGATAATACCTGTCGCGTCTTTTAAAGCGTCTGCCTTTCTTACGTCGATACGAACGCTTGCGTAGAACTTAAGCGCCTTACCGCCGGTAGTGGTTTCGGGGTTACCGAACATAACGCCGATTTTTTCACGAAGTTGGTTAATAAAAATCAAGCAAGTATTGGTTTTGTTTATAACGGGGGTAAGTTTGCGCAATGCTTTGGACATAAGTCTTGCCTGCATACCGACTGCGCTGTCGTCCATCTCGCCTTCGATTTCCGCCTTGGGCGTAAGCGCCGCAACCGAGTCTATAACGATAAGGTCGATTGCAGAACTTTCCACAAGCATTTCCGCAATATTTAAAGCCTGTTCACCGCAGTCCGGCTGAGAAATGTAAAGTTTGTCAAGGTCAACGCCCAACTTTTGAGCGTAAATAGGATCGAGCGCGTGTTCGGCGTCTATAAAGGCCGCAATACCGCCGGCTTTTTGGGCTTCGGCAATGGCGTGAAGCGCAAGCGTAGTTTTACCGGAGGATTCCGGACCGTAAATTTCAACCACTCTGCCGCGCGGAAGTCCGCCGATACCGAGTGCAACGTCAAGCGCGATACATCCGGTGGAAATAGTATCTATCCCCTGTGCGGCAACGTTTTGATCGAGTGTCATAATAGCACCCTTGCCATATTCTTTTTCGATTTCGTGAACCACTTTCTCAAGTGCTTTCAATTTGTCTTCCATGATTCCTCCGTATATAAAAGATTTATTTTTTACAGTGTAATTATTTTGCGACTGTTTTAGACAATAAAAAATCACAAACCATCTAAAAAAATCACAAACTATCTAAGTTTTCGACCGTCTTAATCGCCAAAAAAATGGCGGTGTTGGCGGCTTTTTCTATATTTTCGTTACGTTTACCCGAAAAACGGTATTTGTAAACTTGAATTTTTTGTTCTGTGCCGATGCCGATATAACATAAACCGTCGTCTGCGGACGGATGCGCGTCGGAACCTGCGTAACCGGTAATCGAGATTGCCAAAGTACAGTTTTTTTGACTTAAAAGCCCTTTTGCCATTTCGTAAGCGACTTCTTCGGAAACCACCGTGTGCGCCATAACCGTACTGTGATTTACGTTTAAACGCCTTTCCTTTGCTAAGGTGTCGTAAGTTACCAAAGACTCGTAAAACACGTCGCTTGCGCCGTCTACGGAAACGATTTTAGCGGCGATTTTACCGCCGGTCATGGATTCAGCCGTACACACTTTTTGCTTTCTTAATTTTACCACGTCGTAAAAGCGTCGCGCCAAACTAACGTCGTCTTCGGCATAAATATGGTTTTTAAGGGATTTTATAACCCCCCTTACCGCCTTGTCCACCTGTTTTTTCGGCGCGGTATCGTCGTACACAAGACTTACTTTTAAGTCGCCGAAAGTTTCGCAGACGTTAAAATACACGCAAGGGATTTCTTCTGTGATTTTAGCGGTAACTTCTTCGACGTCTTCCGTTTTAACGCCGTAAAGTTTAAAGGTAAGTTTTTCAAAAGAAACTTTAAATCTGTTTTCCAAAGCCCTTTCAAAATTTTCGCGGTAGCCTTCCTTATAGTCGTAAGGAACGACCGAAACCACCTTTTTATCGCCGTAAAAGCCTTCTTTATCGGGTACTAAGTTAAGTTTAGTAAGTACCGACGGCAAATAAAAACCCGAGCTGTCGCTTTTAAGCACAAACATTAGGTCGTATTCGTCGGAAAGCGCCCCTATAAGCCCGTTATCGTCATCTTTTGATAAAATTACGACCTTGTCTACGTAAACGGTATAATCGTTTAAAAAGTCTATAAAACCCCTTTCGTAGTCGTAATCATTATCCGTTCTTTTCCTAAACGAAAGAACAACGGTTTTCATTTTCCGGCCTCCAAATCACCGCCGTAAACAGCCATGTAATGAATACCCGATACCACAGTCATTATTACCGCTAAGCCGAAAAGGGCAAAACCGATATATAAAATTACGCTGTGCCAAACTGCGGATAAATTGGTAAACTGCGAACTTATCGTTCCGTTTGTACCGAGTTCGCCTGCCAAAAGGAAGAAAATTATGGATACGTCCTGTAAAATGGTTTTTACTTTACCGAGTTTGTCGGCAGCCATTACAACGCCTTTCGCCGCCGTAACCATTCTTAAACAGGAAACTAAAATTTCTCTTGCCAAAATAAGGGAAACGCAGACGCCGCCTACGAAAGTCGGCAGTACGCCGCCCGTTAAAAGTCCGCCGTCGAGAAGCAGAATAAGCGTAGTCAACACCAAAACTTTATCGGCGCTGGAATCCAAAAATTTACCGAGGTCGGTAATTAAGTTATACTTTCTTGCGATGTGCCCGTCCAGAAAGTCGGTAAACGCCGCCAAACCAAATAGCGCGCAGGAAACAATATAGTGGAAGGGAAAGTTTACGTAAAAAGTAATCATTATTACGGGAATAAGAAGTAGCCTTATCACCGATAGTTTGTTAGGTAAGTTCATACAATATTTCTCCTACAAGGTCCAAACCGCGTCTTTTGATAATTTTAACTTTATATTTTTTGCCTTGTTCAATCAAATTATCCCATTTTAATATGACTTTTCCGTCTATATCGGGGGCGGAAAACCACGCCCTTCCGCAAAAGGCGGAAAAACCTTGGTCTAAGCCGTCCGATATCACGTTAAGTTCACGGCCTATAAAACCGTCCAAAATTTCTTTCATTATTTCGTTTTGGACTTTGTAAAGGTATTTGACTCTTTTTTTCTTTTCACGCGAAGGAAGTTGCCCGTCAAGATTATATGCCGGCGTGTCCTTTTCTCTGGAATAGGCAAAAAAGCCGGCATTGAAAAGTTTTGCTTTTTTTAAAAAGTCCGCTAAAACTTCGACGTCATCTTGCGTTTCACCGGGGAAACCGGCAATAAAAGTGGAACGTATCGCAATACTCGGAACAGCGCTTTTAAGCCTGTTTATAAGCGCAAGGTTATCTTTATAACTACCCTTTCTGCCCATCCTTTTAAGTACGGCGTCCGAAGCGTGCTGCAGGGGAATGTCTATGTATTTTAAAAGTTTATCGTTATTTTTAAACTCATCGATAAGTTCGTCGGTAACAAGTTCGGGATAGCAGTATAAAAGGCGGATTTTTTTAATGTTTTCAAGTTCGGACAGTTTGCGGATAAGTTGGCAAATCATAGGCTTGCCGTAAAGGTCCATACCGTATTTTGCGGTGTCTTGCGCTACCAAAATAAGTTCTTCCGTGTCCGAAAGCGATTTTGCCTCATCTAACAAGTACTCTATTTTTTCCGACTTAAAGGCTCCGCGAATCTTTGGTATAAGGCAGTAAGTGCAGTGATTATTACAGCCGTCCGCTATCTTTAAATAAGCGTAATGGTCGGGCGTTGTCAAATATCTTCGGCACTTTAAAACTTCGCCTTTGCCGACGTAACTTACGCGTAAACCTGCGTATAGGTCGGTTATCAGCCTTTTTAGAAGGCTTCCGTCGAAAGTTCCCAAAAAGCCGTCGACCTCCGGAAGCGCCTCAAAAATTTCATCGATAAACTTTTGAGGCAAACAACCGGTCATGATAATTTTTTCGAGATTTCTTTCTTTATACGGAAGATAAGAAAACACCGTTTCGATGGATTCTTTTCTTGCGGACTCTAAAAAAGCGCAGGTATTGATTATTAAAATCTGTGTTTTTTCGATGTCGTTGGTAATTTCGTAATCGTCAGATAAAAAGCCCAAAAGCCTTTCGCTGTCCGCTCGGTTTTTATCACACCCGAGCGAAATTATTCCGACTTTCTTTTTCATGGTAAATCCTTTTTGGCAAATTTTCGCCAAGCAAGTTTTATTTGGTAGTAACTTCGTTTGTTGCGACTGTATTCGGGTGCGGCGACATTCGGGTTATTTTGTAATATCCTCGTTAAACGGTTCGCCGAAAACCTGTTCGTAAGTAGGTTTGTCAATGCGGATTTCACGCTGTTTGTTGTCGGTAACGCAGGAAATAAATCCCTGACTTTCCATCCAATCGATTATGCGCGCCGCTTTATTGTAACCTATGCCGAGTTTGGTTTGCAACATTGATTTTGAAGTGGTTTTTTGTGTAATTACAGCCCTTACCGCCCGACGGTAGATTACCGGCATATCGGCAGGGTTACCTGTTTCGCCGAGGTCCATGGACATCTGCTCGTGATCGCGGTCGCCGCTTTGCGTTTGACCGAAGGTTTTAGCCATCTTTTGCACGTACTCAAACATCTTCTTGTCGTAATAGCAAGTGTTGTTTTGAATAATATATGAAACAACATTGACTATTTCTTCATCGCTAAGGTACGCGCCTTGAGCCCTTTCCATAGGTCCGCCGATTTTGTAAAGCAAATCGCCCTTGCCGAGCAATTTTTCCGCGCCGGCTTCGCCCAAAACTACCTGAGAGTTGGTGTAATCCGCCGTTTGGAAACAAATACGCGCAGGGAAGTTGTTTTTAATAGTGCCGTCGATTACGTCGGTAGTAGGTCTTTGCGTGGCAAAGATGAGAGATATGCCTGCCGCCCTTGCAAGTTGAGCAAGCCTTTGAATACTTGCTTCGATATCCTTTTTGGCAAGTTCGTTTTGAGACATTAGGTCGGCGAACTCGTCAATCAAAACTATAATGTAAGGAAGTTTTTTGGTTACCCTTTTATCTATCGCCTGATTATAAGCGGATATCTTTTTAACCCTCGCGTTGGAAAACAAAGTGTATCTTCTGTCCATTTCCGTAACGATGCTTCTTAAAAGCGCCGCCGCCTCATCCGCCTTAGTTATAATCTTGTTAAACATAAGATGGGGTACGCCTTGGAAATTAACGAATTCAAGTTGTTTGGGGTCGACTATTACTATTCTTAAATCCTGCGGAGAATAGGTATAAAGAAGGGTTACCAACATGGAATTTAAAAATACCGATTTACCTGTACCCGTTGCGCCTGCCACCAAAAGGTGGGGCATTTCGGTAAGGTCTTTAAAAATAGGTTCGCCCATAACGTTTTTACCGATGGGGATAAAAATGTCGCCCGGTACGATTTTTCTAAACTGCGGTGAAGCAATCATTTCTTTAAGCGCTACGTTTGTACGAACGCCGTTAGGCACTTCTATACCCACCCTTGAAGTTCCGGGTATCGGGGCGATTATTCGGATTTCACCCTTGGCGTGCAACCAAACGGCTATATCCGCTTGGTTTTGGCTGAAACTTTTTACCGAAGTATCGATGGGCATGCTGTACTCGAAACGGGTGGTCGACATACCGAAAACTATATCTTCCAAAGTGATTTTTACACCGCGCTTTTCAAAGTTTGCCTGCACAAGTTCGGCAAGCCCCCTTAACCGCTCTCTTTCTTTAAACACCTTGTTTTGGTCGACTACCACGCTGTTTAAAAGGTCCAAATTGGGCTTTACGTAACGGTAATTTATAGGCATTTCCTCAATGGAATAATAGCCTTCGTTAGGATCAAATTCATTTGTTGAAGGCGCTTCGTAAGAGAAATCGGCTGCGTTTGTATCCGAGCCGTAAGGCGCGCTTGGCTCTTGGTATTCGAAAGTCGCTGTAGTCGAAGGTGCGGTTCTTGCGCTTCTTTCACCGTTACCGACAAAAGTCTTATTATCTGTAACGCTTCTGTCCGTAACGCTTCTCGTTGCACGTCCGCCGAAGCCGACCGACCTTTCATCGTTATCGGCAATATCGTCGTTTGCAATATCATCGGCTTTGTTGAAATCGGGTACGTTAGATTTGGTTAATTCCCTTTCGGAGTCAAAAACGCGCTCTTTATGGCTAAATCCGCCGCGTTCTGCATTAGAAAAGTCATCTTTACTGCCGGCAAAAATATCATCGGCTTCCGACGAACGGATTGAATCTTCCGCTGTCTGTTGTTTGCCTCGGCTTACGCCCAACCTGTCCTCTATATCCCTATTAAAACCGCCCGATCTATCGGCGCTTTGACTTCCGCCCCTTGCGAAACTTCTTTCAACGCCTTGACTGACGCTTCCGCCAAAACCGTTTCCGCTAATGCCGTTTCCGCCCCTTTGTGAGGAAGCCCTGCCGAAATTTCTTTCAAGGTCGGTGTCCGCAGAGCCTCTTTCGGAAAAACTATCGGAACCCGACGGAGATTCGCGCCTGTCGAAAAGTCCGCCCCGAGGATCGCGCGCGCTTCTTGCGCCTGTTTGGGCTTCTCCGCCCGAATGGTTACCGGTCGGGAAGGTGTAAACTGCACCGCTCAAAGCGAAATTATCGAAATCGGGAGCGTTTTCATGACGATCGTCCACCTTTTGCGAAGGGTTAGTCGCCTTAGTCGGAGACTGACCTATGTCTTCCGGACGGAGAGGAGGAGGCGTCATAATGTATTCGGCTTCTTTACTCAAATTCTTTTTGTAACTGTCGCTGTAACTACTGTTGGCGCTAACCTTTCCGCCTTGATTTCTTGTGCCGAAGTTACCTGCCATAATATCTATTTGGCGACCTTCGCGCGCGTAATCGCGTTTGGTTTTCATTTTGAACTCTTCGTTCATAACGTAAAAAGGCAAACCGCTTGATTCGGAAGAAGAATCCTCGTCGGAAGAAACTTCCGCTTCGTCTACGTCTTTAGTATCCTTTTTGCCAACTTTTGCGGGTTTTTTAACATTTTTAAACAGTTTGACTATTTGTTTTCTGAATGCCGCGCAAAGCAAAATCACTATCGACAAAGAGAATAAAACGTAACAGCCTGCGCTTCCGATAATCGAACCAAGGGGATTGATTATAAGCATCGAGCAAGCGCCCAATAGAGTACAGTCGGTAAAATCGGCAGAGCCTTTGCCGTAACATAAGGAAAAATTTTGTTTGAAACTTAAAGCCCTGTCGTAGGATAATGCCGTTTGTACTATTGCCATTACCAAAAAGGCACATATCAAAAGGTAAGTAACTATTCTTCTTGCGTCGTCCGAAAGGACTGAACGGTCAAACAACAACCTTAGTCCCAAAAGGACGATTAAGCCTATGACGGCAAATGAAAAATAGCCGAAAAGCCCAAGGAAAAACCCACGAACGGATGCGCCGATCGTGTAAAAAATAACGTCACCGGTTATTAAACACAGTAAAGACAGCAAGGAAAACAGAAGTAATCCCATGCCTATGCTTACTTTTGCAAAACCGCCTTTTTCATTTTTATTGCTTTTTACGCCCTTGCTCAACTTTCCGAACCCCACGCAACAATATATTTTGTTAGTATAAAGTATAACATAGTTTAATAAAAAATTAAAGCATTTTGGCAATTATTTTTTCTTTGACAAGGTGAATTTTTTGTGTGCAACCATTATTAGATAAAATTCGACTTTTCTCTTTTCCGCTTTTCCCCTTTTTGGCTTTTTATTACCTGCTTTTAATCCTTTGATAAAAACACGTCTTAAATAAGAAAATTTTTGCACGAAAAAAGGCAGACTTTTTTACAAAAGTCCGCCTATAAGTCCGTTAAACGGTGATTTACATTAGCCGTCAATAAGGTCGACAATGTCGCCGACAGTTACAAGGTTTTGCACTTTATCTTCATCGACGGTAACGCCGAATTCATCTTCCAGCGCCATGATAAGTTCCACGATATCAAGTGAGTCCGCACCTAAGTCGGCTATAACCTTGCTGTTTTTCGTAATAGTATTGCCGTCAATACCCAACTGTTCGGCAATTATTTCTTTAACCTTGTCAAAAGTCATAAGTAATACCTCCTAATAGATATTTTGATTGTAACAGATTTTTACCCTATTGTCAAGCGTTTTTCTTTTGTGAACGCATTGTAAGGGAAATACGGTTTCGTTTAACGTCAACCGACAGCACCGTAACGGTTACCACCTGACCGACTTTTAAAGCCTCGGAAGGATGTCTTATATAATTATCCGAGATTTCCGAAATATGCACCAAACCGTCCTGATGGACGCCGATATCGATAAATGCGCCGAAGTCCGTAACGTTACGAACGGTTCCCTTTATTTGCATACCTGCAATAAGGTCTGCAATACTCATAATGTCTGAGCGGAGCATGGGCTTGGGAAGGGAATCACGCACGTCCCTGCCCGGTTTTAAAAGTTCGCTTAAAATATCTTTCAAAGTAGGAACGCCCAATCCGCAAAGAGCGGCGGTTTTTTCCTCGCCGAACTGTTTGATTTTTTCGGAAAGTTCCGAAACTTTGCCAAGTTTAACGTCCTCGGGCGTATAGCCGAAAACTTCCAAAAGTTTGACGGTTGCTTTGTAACTTTCGGGGTGAACGCCGGTATTATCCAAAACGTTTTTGCCGTCCTGTATGCGCAAAAAACCTGCGCACTGTTCAAAAGCCTTTTCTCCAAGTTTAGGTACTTTTAAAAGTTCCTCTCTTGACGAAAACTTGCCGTTTTCCTCTCTGTATTTAACGATATTTTTTACTATTGCGCTGTTTAAGCCGGATACGTAAGACAAAAGCGAACTGCTTGCCGTGTTAAGATTAACGCCGACTTTGTTAACGCAATCTTCCAAAACGCCCTTTAAAACTTCGTCAAGCCTTGCTTGAGGCATATCGTGTTGGTATTGACCTACGCCGATTGATTTTGGATCGATTTTGATAAGTTCCGCCAAAGGGTCTTGCAATCTTCTTGCGATAGATACAGCCGACCTTTCGGAAACGTCGTAATCGGGGAATTCTTCGGCGCCGAGTTTGGAAGCCGAGTATACCGAAGCGCCTGCTTCGCTTACCACGATATAACTTACTTTATGGTCGATAAGCGGATTTTTGATAAGGTCTGCGACAAAAATTTCCGATTCCTTTGAAGCAGTGCCGTTACCTATGGAGATGACGTCGACTTTGTACTTATTGATAAGTTTGATTAAAGCAGCGGTCGCTTCTTCCACCTTTGACTGCGGAGGAGTGGGGAAAACTACGGTTTTGTCCAACACCTTGCCCGTTTCGTCAACAACGGCGATTTTACAACCCGTTCTGTACGCGGGGTCGAAGCCCATTGTAACTACGTCTTTTATAGGCGGTTGCATGAGTAACGGTTGAAGATTGACTTCAAACATCTTGATTGCCTGCTCGTCCGCAGAATCGGTTAAACTGTTTCTTATTTCACGCTCGATGGACGGATAGATAAGTCTGTCATAACTGTCGCAAACGGCGGCTTTTACAAGTTCTGTGGAAATACTGTTCTCTTTTACGAAGGTGGCTTGACAAACCCTATAAGCAAAATCCTTGTCAACGGCTACTTTAACGCGTAAAAAACCTTCTTTTTCACCTCGGTTAAGCGCCAAAACGCGGTGGCTTTTTATTTCGGAAACGGCTTCGTGATAATCGGCGTACATTTCGTAGACGGAAGCCCCTTCTTCTTCGGGTTTAAGAAGTTTAGAGGAAATTTCGCCGTTTCTCATAAAGATGCGGCGCAACTTTTTGCGAAGTTCCGCGTCGTCGGAAACCCTTTCGGCAATAATGTCCTGCGCGCCTTGTAAGGCTTCTTTTTCCGACTTGACTTCCTTTTCTTCGGAAAGGTAAGGCTTTGCCAAATCTTCCAAAGTTCCCGTTTTGATATCTTGCGCCTGCAAAATATCCGCCAAAGGTTCCAACCCCTTTGCGATAGCAACGGTAGCGCGAGTTTTTTTCTTTTGTTTGTAAGGTCTGTAAATATCTTCGACTTCGGTAAGGGTTTCTGCTTTAAATAGGCTTTCGGCAATTTCTTCGGTAAGTTTGCCTTGCTCTTCGATTGCCGATTTAACGTCTTCTTTGCGTTTTTCAAGGTTTCTTAAATAAGTAAGTCTGTCGTTAAGTTCCCTTAAAACCTGATCGTCGATATGTCCTGTAAGTTCCTTACGGTAACGCGCTATAAAAGGAATGGTGTTATCTGCGTCTAAAAGTTCGACTATGTTTTTTACGTGGTCCAAGCGCAGATTAAACTCGCTTGTGATTCTTTCAAGTATGTCCATTGTTTATCTCCAAAATATTATAAAAGTTGGGCTATAAGCCGATTATCAAAGGTTTTTATCTTTAATTTGTTTTAAAATAACAACCGAATAAGGTTTAATTTCACATTCTGTTTTCGGTGTAAAATCCTTATTAAGAAGGTCTATAACAGGCTGTGAAAATTTAAGTTTTGCGCTAACCGATTTAACGGAAGCCGCAACGATTATACGCTCAAAGCCGTCAGTTCTATCGAAAACAAGAAGGTTTTTATCGTAATATAAAATGTTAAGTTCGCCTTCCGCAAACAAACCTTCGCTGTTTCTTACATAAGCCAAAGTTTTAATAAATTCAATAAAGTCTTCGTCCTCTTTACCCCAAGGATAGCACCGTCTGTTGTAAGGATCCAAGT
Organism: uncultured Clostridia bacterium; assembly: GCA_945638575.1. Lineage (GTDB taxonomy): Bacteria > Bacillota > Clostridia > Christensenellales > Borkfalkiaceae > UBA4636. The sequence continues at coordinate 51,861 of CALZDP010000003.1, forward strand.
CCCCCGTCATACCGGCTTCGTCGCCGTAATATATGCAAGGGCTTCCGTAAACGGTAAACAGCAACGCATACGCCATTTTGGCAAAGCATTTGCCTTTTTTTAATTCTTCGTCGTTTAAGTAGACCTCTCTTAACCTATCTTTATCTGTAACGATAGTGCTTCTTCCGAGATTATTGATAATCCTTACCGTATCGTGGGTGGAAAGCAGGTTCATAAGGTTATCCAGCGCACATTTGGGATAATTGTTTTTTTGTGTTTCTAAAACGTGCACCAAATAATAAGTCGATCTGTGCAATAAAAAGTCGCAAATGCCGTCGCGCAGTTGATAATTCATAACCGAATCAAGTTCGTTTCCCAAAAAGTATTTACGACGAACGCCGTAAGCAACTTTGTTGGTGGCGTCTTCCCAAACTTCGCCAATGACCGCCGCCCCGTACTTTTTGGCGACTTTACGGATTTTTGTCACAAAATCGTCGGTAAGTTCGTCCACGACGTCAAGCCTTACGCCTTTAAAACCCATCTTAAAATAGTGCGGAAGCACTTCTTCCAAAATAAAGTTTTGATAACTTAAAGAATCCTTTTTTATGGACGGAAGGCTTTTAAAGTTCCACCAAGAGGCGTAGCCGTCGGGATAATTATAAAAATCGTACCAGTCGTAATAGGGGGAATTTTTGTCGTTGTACGCACCGTACGGAGGATAATTACCGCACCTGTTAAAATACTTGCTGTCTTCACCCGTGTGGTTGTACACCCCGTCAAAAATAAATGAAATACCTATTTTATTTGCGGCGGAAAGCAAAGTTTTAAGATCTTCTTCCGTTCCGAGTAAGGGGTCGACTTTAAGGTAATCGCCCGTGTCGTAACGATGCGAGGAGTATGCTTTTACTATGGGATTAAGATAGACAACGTTTACGCCTAAACTTTTAAGGTAATAAAGTTTTGAAGTAATGCCTTTAAAGTCGCCGCCGAAAAATTCGTTGTTTAAAACCTTTCCGTCTTGGTTGCGATAGGTAGGCGTTGCGCCCCAATCCCTGCAAAGAATTTTTCCTTTTTCTATCCTGCCGTTACCCGCCCTGCAAAATCTGTCCGGAAATATTTGATAAATTATTGCCCCTTTTAAAAGGTCGGGCGTTTGGTAATCTTTTAAAGTTACCGTAAGTTGGTAATCCCCGTAACCTTCAGGCGGTTTTTTTGCCCATAGGTCGTTAGAAGAATAATACCTGCCTTCGTCGGTTTCAAAATGATAGAAGTATAAACCTTGCTCTAATCTTTCAAGACGTACGAAAAAACAACCCTCTGACCCCTTCGTCATAGAGTAACGGTCGTATCCGTTACCGTCTTTGGAAATCATTAGATTAACCCAACTGTTGTCCGTGGTAACGGAAATATAACAATTTTCTTCTACGTCTATTGCACCTAATAAGGATTTATGTTCCTTAACGTTTGGATTAAATTTGAACATTTGTGATATTGCGAAGATATGTCATCTTAGACGCACTTATCGGTTTTCCTAAATGCAAATCATTTTTAAAAATGCAAATAAGTGCGTCTATAGGTCGATTATCTTTAGTTTTTAGATTTATTTTATCGTGCTTTTGGTAACATTTTTCAAGTCCCAAATATTGTCTGCGTACTCTTTAATGGCGCGGTCGGCAGAGAAGAAACCCGCCGAAGCGATGTTAAACAAAGACTTTCTGTTCCAAGCCGTTCTGTCAAGATAATCTTTGTCCATTTTCTCTTTGGTTTCCGCATAAGAAGCGAAATCCGCAAGACACATATACGGGTCGGCAACCGGCGAGCCGGTGGTTAAATACTGAGCAAAAGATTCAAAACTTATGCCGGAATACCCCTTTCTTAAAGCCTCTATAATCCTGTAAATCTTGTGATTGTTGTGATAATAAGAGATAGCGTCGTAGCCGTCCGCCCACATTCTTTCCACTTCTTTGGCCTTTAAGCCGAAAATGTAAATGTTGTCGTCGCCGACAAGTTGGCGCATTTCAACGTTTGCGCCGTCCAAAGTGCCGACGGTCAGGGCGCCGTTAATCATAAACTTCATATTACCGGTACCGCTTGCTTCCTTGCCGGCAAGAGATATCTGTTCGGAAATCTCGGTTGCGGGCATTAAACTTTCGGCTATGGTTACGGAATAGTCTTCCATATAAACCACTTTCAACTTTTCTCTGATACGGGGGTCGGGATTGTTGTTGATATCGTCCGCCAAGCAACAGATAAGTTTAATAATCTGTTTTGCCATGTAATATCCCGGCGCCGCCTTTGCCCCGAATATAAAGGTTTTGGGAAGCATTTCTTTATCGGGGTTAGCCTTTAATTCTTCATAAAGGTTTATGATGTACATAACGTTTAAAAGTTGACGTTTGTACTCGTGCATACGCTTAGCCTGAACGTCGAAAACGGAATTTGTATCTACGATAATACCGTTTCTTTCGGCAATCATTTTGGCAAGTTGCTGTTTTTTAATCTTTTTAATAGCCTCTAAACGACTTAAAACCTGCTTGTCGTCGGCAAAACCTTTAAACTTTTCAAGTTCTTCGGAATGATGAACGAAGCCGTCGCCGATACACTCTTTAATGAGTTCGGAAAGTTCCGGATTGCATTGGCAAAGCCATCTTCTGTGGGCGATACCGTTTGTTACGTTCGTAAACTTTTCGGGGGTATCGAGATAGAAATCTTTGAAAATGCTATCTTTAATGATATCGCTGTGCAAAGCCGATACGCCGTTTACCTTGTGTGAGCCGACTACCGAAAGGTTTGCCATTCTAACTTTGCCGTAAGACATAAGGGACATTCTTTCGATTTTAGCCCAATCGCCGGGGTATTTTTGCCAAAGTTCGTTGCAGTAACGGCGGTTGATTTCCTTTATAATGGAATAAATCCTCGGCAATCTTCTTTCGATAAGGTCTTCGTTCCAAACTTCCAAGGCTTCGGGAAGCACAGTGTGGTTGGTGTAAGCAACGGTTCTTACCGTAATGTCCCAAGCCTTTTCCCAAGGATATCCGTGTTCGTCGACAAGAAGTCGCATAAGTTCGGGCACAGAAAGGGCGGGGTGGGTATCGTTGAGATGTATTGAAACCTTTTCGGGAAGGTTATCGTAGGTACGATAACGTTTAAAGTGGTCGAAAAGTATGTTTTGCAAAGACGCCGAAACCAATAAATATTGCTGTTTTAACCTTAAAGCCTTGCCTTCGAAGTGGTTATCGGAAGGATATAAAACCTTGGTTATAAGTTCGGCTTCGTTGTTTTCCTTCATACAGCGCATATAATCCCCTTGCGAGAATAAGTGCATATCGAAGGTTTTTGCGGAACGCGCCGCCCAAAGCCTTAAAACGGAAACCGCTTCGCTGTCTTTACCGGAAATCATCATATCGTAAGGAACGGCTTCGATTTCGTCATAGTCAACGTGATTTACCCTCATACCGTTTGGGGTCCATTCTTCCTCTATTTTTCCGTCGAACTTAACTTTATAAGTCCTGTCCGAACGGCGGGTAAGCCAAACTTCACCGCCCGGCAACCATTCGTCGGGAAGTTCCATCTGCCAACCGTTGACTATTTTTTGCTTAAATAAACCGTATTCGTAACGAATGGAAAAGCCGTAAGCAGGATAGTTTTGAGTGGCTAAGCCGTCCATATAGCAAGCGGCAAGCCTGCCTAAACCGCCGTTGCCGAGTCCTGCGTCGGGTTCCATTTCGTACAAATCGTCAAGGGTAACGTTAAAACTTTTAAGCGCGCCCTTTAATGATTCTTCGAGATTCAGATTATAAACGTTATTTTTAAGCGATCTTCCAAGCAAAAACTCCATGCAAAGATAATAGACTTTTTTTGATTGATCTTTTTTAGTGGTTTCGTGGTACTGTTGGCGTTTGTCAAGTAAAATATCCTTAACGGTTAATACCACCGCTTTATAAAGAATATCTTTGGTACATTCGTTTTCTTCCACGCCGAAAAATTTGGTAAGTTTGCCGTTTATCAACTCTTTCATCTGTTTGCTTGTTAAATTACCGTTCATATACAACTCCTAATTGCTGAATTTACCTTATAAGCCGATTTTACACACGGCTTTTTTTGATTTTAAATAATATATTTTGACCGTTAAAAGATTCAGTCGTTTTTAAGTTTTAGATAAAGTTTTTCATATTCCGAGGCGGATTTTTTCCACGAAAAGTCCGTCGTCATAGCCTCTTTTACTATTTTTGCAAAAGTTTCTTTGTCTTTATAGGTTTCGGCAGCCTCCTCGATAACGCGCAACATACCTTCGGCGTTATAATCGTTGAAAGCAAAACCGTTACCGCTGACTTTGGTTTCGTTGTAAGGCGTAATGGTATCCCTTAAACCGCCCGTCCTTCTAACAATGGGAACGGCGCCGTAGCGTGCCGCAATCATTTGGGAAAGACCGCAAGGTTCCGAACGCGAAGGCATCAAAAACAGATCCGCACCCGAATAAATTTTTGAGGACAAATCTTTGTTATAAGCAATTATCGCCTTCAATTTGCCCTTGTAAACTTCGGACATATAGGCAAAATAATTTTCGTATTCGACATCCCCTTTGCCAAGAATAACCACCTGCACGTCAAGACTAAGTATTCTTTCCAAAACCTGTCTTACAAGGTCGAGCCCTTTGTGAGGAACAAGGCGTGAAATCATAGCGATGACCGGCACGTCCTTTTTAACGGGAAGGTTCAAAAGTTTTTGAAGTTCGGCTTTGCAAACCTCTTTGCCCGAAAGGTCGTCTGCGGTATAATTTTTAAAAATCGCGCCGTCGGTTTCCGGATTAAAGGCTTTTACGTCGATACCGTTGACGATACCGCAAAGTTTGTTTTTGGCGTCGTTTACGGCGTATTCAAGTCCGCAAGCGTATTCCGACGATAAAATTTCGTCGGCGTAAGAGGAACTTACCGTCGAAACGTAATCGGAAAACACCAATGCGCCTTTCATAAGGTTGAGTCCGCCGCTATAGTCCAATGCCGGAATATATTTCGGATCTAACCCGAAAAGATCGGTAATGTCGTCGTGGGGGTATCTGCCTTGATATTCTATGTTGTGAATGGTGAACAATGATTTTATTCCTTGATAAGCAGGTCTGTCCGCATAAACGGTCTTTAAATAAACGACCGCAAGCGCCGCCTGCCAATCGTGGCAGTGCATTATGTCGGGATAGTATTCCAAATGCGACATTGTTTCCAAAACCGCGCGCGAAAAGAATGCAAACCTTTCGCCGTCATCGTAATAACCGTAAAGATTTTCACGCTTGAAATAGTATTCGTTGTCTAAAAAATAGAAAGTAACGTTTTTGCGTTTATAATAGAAAAGTCCGCAATACTGGTTACGCCAACCGACCGGAACGTTGAAGTTGGTTACGTAAGTTAAATGATTTTTAAAACCTTCTTCCATACCGCCGTAAAGGGGAAGTATAACCCTTACGTCAAGATCCTTTTCCGCAAGAGAAACCGGAAGCGAACCGAGTACGTCCGCCAATCCGCCCGTTTTGATAAACGGAGTTGCTTCCGACCCGACAAGCAGTACGGAAATTTTAGGCTCAACCGTAACCGTTATCGGTTTGACACGGCTTTTGGTCTTAGCGGTTTTGGTGGTTTTTAAGTTGCTGCTTTTATTAACTTCGCTCATTCTTTTCTCCTTTTTAAGGGTAATAATCGACCTATAGGTCGGTTTTTAGGCGTTTAGCCCAACTTTGCGACGCAATATTCAAGCACAAACTTAAATATCTGCGCCGTAATGTTTTAAACTGTTAAATCTTTCTTCAAATAGAAAGGAAGTTCGTCGCAGCCTGCCAAGACCTTTCTGTCCCTTATGACTACGTTTTTGTCGGTAATTACAGATGTTAAGTTGGCGTAATCACCTACCGAAGTGTTCTTCATTAAAATGCAGTTTTTAACAACCGCCCCGCGCGATACTTTTACTCCGCGGAAAATTATGCTGTTGTAAACTTCGCCTTCTATTATGCAACCGTCGGAAATAAGCGAGTTATTAACCACTGCGTTAACTCCGTACTCGGTAGGCGCCGAGTCTTTGATTTTGGTGTAGACTTCGGCAACGCCGAAAAGGCTGTCTCTGGTCTTTTTGTCAAGCAAAGCCAAGTTTACGTTGTAAAAACGCTGTAAGGAAGAAATCTCTTCAAAATAACCGGTGTGCTTATAGCCGACAACCTTCATTGCGTTAAGATTTTTCGCAATGGTATCTTTAATAAAGTGCCTTTTGCCGTGTGCAATGGCGTCGCTTACCAATGAAACCAACAAATCTTTACGCAAAATACAAATGTTTCCGTAAATATTTACCTTTCCGCTTACCTTAGGGTCAACGGAAAGTTCTTTAACTACGCCGTTTGCGTCGACCTTTAAAATAACGTTGTTGGTACCGGATACATCCTTCATATCCTTTTGCGCATATAAAAGAGTAACCGCCGCCTGCGAATCGATATGATACTTTAACATCTTATTGAAGTCGATGTTGTAAACCGAGTTGGTATCGGACATTACTATGTAAGTTTCGGTACAGCGGTTTATAAAACCGAGTACCGTTTTTAAGGCTTCAAGCCTTGTGGAATAAAGGGTGTCGGAATCCTTTTCGCCGAAAGGCGGTAACAATACGAATCCGCCGTTTTTTCTGGCTAAGTCCCATTCCTTTCCGCTGCCGACGTGGTCGATTAAAGACCTATAGTTACGCTTTGTAACGCAACCGACGTGGGTTATGCCGGAGTTTACCATGCTTGACAAAGTAAAGTCTATAAGGCGGTATCTTCCGGCAAATGGAATTGCGCCGATAGTTCTGTTCATGGTGAGTTCCGGAACGTTGTTATCGTGAATATTTGAAAATATAATACCTAATGCGTTCATTTCTTATCCCCCCTGTTGATTTTAGCGATTAGTCTTTATCCTCGACTATTTCACCGGGTTCGACCACACCCTTATCGGGCAAAACGTAATCTCTGCCGATAACGGAAATTTTACGCTTGGGTTGTGCGCCTCCGCCGACTTTACAGTTTTTGCCGACAACCACGCCCTCGTCTAAAATAGCGTTTTCGATAACGGAATTTTCGCCGATGACTACGCCTTTAAAAAGAACGCTGTTTTTAACCACTGCACCCTTTTTAACGGTTACGTGGTCGGATAAAACGGAATTTTCCACCTTGCCGTAAATTTCACCGCCGAGGGAAACTATGCTGTTTCTGACAACGCCGGTTTCTCCGACGTAGTGAGGCGGAGCGATAGGGTTTCTCGAATGAATACGCCAATCGCTTTTAAGGTCGAATTTGGGGTTATCGCCCAAAAGGTCCATATTAGCGTCGAAAAGGGAATCTATGGTTCCCACGTCCTTCCAATAGCCTTCAAACTTGTAAGCGAACATTCTTTCACCTTGGTTAAGCATAGCGGGAAGAATATCTTTACCGAAGTCGTTTGAAGTGTCTTTTTTCAAAGCGTCCTCTTCAAGATATTTGTAAAGTTTTTCGGCGGTAAAGATATATATGCCCATCGAAGCAAGGTTGGATTTGGGATTTGCCGGCTTTTCTTCAAATTCGTAAATACTGCCGTCGGGGTTGGTATTTAAAATACCGAAACGCGAAGCCTCTTCGGTTGGGACTTCGATAGCCGCTATGGTACAGTCGGCGTTATTTTGTTTATGCGCCGAAAGCATTGCGGCATAGTTCATTTTGTAAATATGATCGCCCGAAAGTATAAGCACGTAATCGGGATTGTATTGCTTTATAAAGGCTATGTTTTGGTAAATGGCGTTGGCCGTTCCCAAAAACCAATCACTGCCCTTTTTGGCTTGATAGGGCGAAAGAATATGTACTCCGCCGAACGACCTGTCTAAGTCCCACGACTGGCCGTTACCGATATAATCGTTTAAAAGCAGCGGTTGATATTGCGTAAGTACGCCGACCGTGTCTAAATCGGAGTTGACGCAGTTGGAAAGCGGAAAGTCTATAATTTTGTACTTACCGCCGAAAGTAACGGCAGGTTTTGCCACTTTGCTTGTAAGGGCGTAAAGTCTGCTACCCTGTCCGCCGGCAAGAAGCATCGCCACACATTCTTTTTTAATTGCCATAATTCCCCCTGAATTTGTTTATCATATTTTTTATATCGCCTTGCGATTAAATTTTTGTTTTGAATATTTTTTATAAAACAGGGCTATAAGCCCGTTATTGGCTGTTTTTACTTTTCTTTAACAAGATACATAAAGGAAAGCGGTGCAAGATTTACCCTTATAGACTTATTTCTGCCGTGGGCGTGAATAGATTCCGCGGTAAACACCCAGTCGCCGAACTTGTTGTAACCGCCGTATCTTTCGTCGTCGGATAAAAAGGCAAGTTTGTATTTTGAACCGTTTACGCCGATCCTGTAATCGTAATGGGAAACGCCCGAGAAGTTAATTACGCACAACAACACTTCACCGCTGTAACCCTTTCTTTCGTAGGCGACCACGTTGTTTTGGGCGTCGTCCGCAACCAACCATTCAAAACCGTCCCAACTGTTGTCAATGGAATACAATGCGTCGTGTTCCTTATAAAAACGGTTAAGGTCTTTAAAGAAAAGTTGCATCTTTTTGTGCGCGTCGTATTCGTCGACGAGGAAGTATTCCAAGCCTTTTTTGTAATCCCATTCCGCGAACTGACCGAATTCCTGTCCCATGAAGATGAGTTTTTTGCCGGGGTGGGACATCATATACCCCATAAAAGCCCTTACTCCGCCGAATTTATCAACGTAGTTTCCGGGCATTTTGTTTATAAGCGAACCTTTGCCGTAAACTACTTCGTCGTGCGAGATAGGCAAAATGTAGTTTTCGGAATAGGCGTACATCATTGAAAAGGTCAATTCGTTGTGATGATAATATCTGTACATAGGGTCGGTCTTTACGTAACTTAAAACGTCGTTCATCCAACCCATGTTCCATTTGTGGGTAAATCCAAGTCCGCCCACGTCAATCGACCAGGTTACCTTGGGGAAGGCTGTGGATTCTTCGGCAACGGTAATAGCGTAAGGATATGCGCTTCTTACCGCGGAATTGAATTTTTGGAAAAATGCAACCGCTTCTAAGTTTATATTGCCGCCGAAACTGTTTTTAGCCCATTCGCCGTCTTTTTTGCCGTAGTCAAGATATAACATTGCGGCAACGGCGTCCACCCTTAAACCGTCAACGTGATACTTGTCGAACATAAACATTGCCGAGGAAACCAAAAAAGACTGAACTTCCGTCTTGCCGTAGTCGAAAATCCTCGTTCCCCATTCCTTGTGTTCACGGCGTAACGGGTTGGAATCTTCATACAGGCAGGTTCCGTCAAATTCGTATAATCCGTATCCGTCTTTGGGGAAATGCGCCGGTACCCAATCCAAAATTACGGCTATTCCGTTTAGGTGAAAACTGTCGATAAGGTGCATAAAGTCCTTAGGGGTGCCCATTCTCGACGTAGGCGCAAAATATCCGGTTACCTGATAACCCCAACTGGGTTCAAAAGGATATTCGGTGATAGGCATAAACTCCACGTGAGTGTAGCCCATTTCTTTTACGTAAGGCACTAACTCGTCCGCAAGTTGAAGATAGGATAGCGGAGAACCGTCGGGATTGCGCTTCCAACTTAAAAGGTTGACTTCAAAAATGTTGACGGGCGAATTATATACGTCCCTGTTTTTTCTTTCTTCCTCGTAATCGACGGACAACCATTCGTAACCGTCTAAGTCATAAATTTTGGAAGCCGTTTCCGGCGGAGTTTCGGTGTGGAAAGCAAAAGGGTCCGCTTTATAACTAAAACCTGCCCCAGAAGTAGGTGTTTTTAATGCGTATTTATATATGTCGTACTGCTTTAAACCTTCGACAAAACATTCCCAAATGCCGGCGTTGTTTATGCGAACCATTTGGTTTGCGTTGGTATCCCAACCGTTAAAATCGCCGACAACGGAAACCTCTCGGCAGGCAGGCGCCCATACTCTGAAAACGACGCCCTTTTTACCGTCCGATTCCGTAAAATGCGCACCTAAAAATTCGTAGGAACGGAAATTGGTACCTTCGTGAAAAAGATATACGGGAACGTCGTTGCCGTAATTGATTTGTTTTTTAGTAGGTCTTCCGACGCGCTTTTTAGTTGCGTCTGCGACCGATAATCTGGATTTTGTTGCAGTAACCTTTGACATAATTTACCTACCGAATAGTTTTTTGCACCTTTATTTTACCACATTTTAGGATTTTTGCAATATAAATACGGGCATAAATAAGCATTTTATGATAATTTGATTATATTAAGTGAGTTTAAATAAAGATATTAGGAAGTTTAGATAAAGATATCGGAGCACAACCCCTCTGTCGGCAAAGCCGAATCTCCCCTTGCTAAATAGGCAACATAGGAGTATGGTTCGGTACTTGGTAGTATTCTACCTAAGTTTTGTGTGTCGGCAGCCAATTTTTAGTCGTTAAAAAAGCACGGAAAATTTCCGTGCATTTTTAACACTGCATACCGCCGTCCACCGGTATTATTGCGCCTGTCAGATAGGTGTTTTTCACTAAAAAGCAAACGGCGTTCGCTACGTCCTCGGTTGTGCCGATACGCTTTAAAGGAAGTTCTTTGCAAAAACTTTCCCGTTCTTCTTTTGTAATATGGGCGTTCATGTCGGTATCGATAAACCCCGGTGCAACTGCGTTAACCCGAATATTGGCGTCGGCTACCTCTTTAGAAAGCGCCTTTGTAAAAGCGTTTATCCCCCCTTTGGTTGCGGAATAAACGGCCTCGCACGAACCGCCCTTTTCGCCGTAAACGGAAGAAATGTTAACGATTATTCCGCTGCGGTTTGCTATCATATTTTCAAGCACCGCTTTGCTTACAAGTATTGTTCCCATAAGGTTTACGTTTACAACCCGTAAGGCTTCCTCGTAACTTACGTCAAGCAGTACCTTTTGTTTTAAGGCTATTCCGGCGCAGTTTACCAAAAGATCTATTTTGCCAAACTTTTCTATTATAAAAGAAACCATTTTATTAACTTCTTCTTCCTTTGATACGTCGGCTTTTACGGAACAAAAATCAAACTCTTCACACGCTTTTTTTGCGGCAACGTCGTCCGAAAAGTAGTTGATAACGGGCTTATAGCCCAACTTTTTTAATTTTTTGGCAATTTCTAATCCGATGCCTTTATTACCGCCGGTAACAAGCGCGATTTTCATTTTAAACTCCTTTTAACACTAAAAAAAGGGCATAAAGCCCCCTTTTTATTCTGAATAAATTTTGGTTAAACTTTGATTATTTTTTAACCCTTTCCATGTATTCGCCCGTTCTGGTGTCAACCCTTATGGTATCGCCTTCATTAACGAACATAGGCACCTGAATGGTTACGCCGGTTTCCAAAGTCGCATTTTTGGTAGCGTTGGTAGCGGTGTTGCCTGCAACGCCGGGGTCGGACTGGGTAATTAAAAGTTCAACGAAGTTTTCACATTCAACCGAGAAAGCCGCGCCTTTATAGAATTTAACCGTAACGGGGTCGTTTTCCTTTATCCACTTTAACGAATCTTCAACTTGGTCGTAATTAAGCGGAATCATGTTGAATTCTTCGTCCATAAAGTAATAAAGTTCGCCGTCGTTGTAAGAATAAGTCATCTTCTTAGTTTCGATTACGGCATTTTCAAACTTTTCGGTGGGGTTAAAGGTAAGTTGTAAAACTCTGCCGTCTACGATGTTTTTAAGGGTTGTTCTTACGAAAGCAGCGCCTTTGCCGGGTTTAACGTGCAAAAAGTCAACTACAACGTAAATTTTACCTTCGTATTCGATAGTTACGCCTTTTCTTAAATCACCTGCTGATACCATATAATGTTCTCCTAATGTTTTAATCTTTTACTTAAATTTGTTATATTTTTACCGATAACCGACCTATAGACCGATTTTTGACTTATATGCCGATTAGGTTTTAATTTTTATTTTGTTTAATTTACTTCTTATTTTATCGTAATAAGTTTTTTGGGGAAGGTCATAAACGATTTGACTTTGCCATCTTCGATTGTAACGCTGTCCTCTATCCTTATGCCGAACTTCCCGTTAAAATATACGCCCGGTTCAATGGAAAACACCATTTTGGACCTCAAAACGCCCTGTCCCTTAGGGGAAAGCGCAGGAGCCTCATGAATGTAAACGCCGATACCGTGTCCCAAAGAATGGGTAAAATATTCCGCCATGCCGTATTCCTTTAAAACATTTCTGGCGTACCCGTCGGCAACCGAACATTCGGTACCTTCGATAATATTTTCGGCGGCAGTCATATGCGCTTTATAGACGGCTTCGTAAGCATTTTTAAATTCTTCCGTAGGTTTACCGTAATAAAACGTCCTTGTCATGTCCGAACAAAAGCCCTTATAAATACATCCGAAATCTATAAGTACGGGCATACCCTTTTTCAGCACCGTTTCACCCGTAACGTGATGGGGTACGGCTGAATTTTCGCCGAAAGCGACTATTGTTTCAAAAGAAGTTCCCGAAGCGCCGAGCATCTTCATGCGATACTCTAACTCCGCCGCAAGTTCCCTTTCCTTTATGCCTTCACGGATAAGGGGCATAATCTTTTTAAGAGACTTTTCGGCAATAGCGCAGGCCTTTGCAATCTTTTTAAGGTCGTCGGAAGATTTTACCGTCATAGCCTCTTTAAGTTCGCAAGATATATCTTTAAGGCTGTAACCCATTTCCGTAAAAGTGTTGTAATCGGAAATGCCTGTTTTTGTAAAATCTATGCCGAGGGTGGTAGAACCTGTTTCCTCCATAATGGCTTTCAACGGAAGATAGCCCGAACCTAAAATGACCTTTACGCCCTTTTTGGTAAGTAATTTTTGCGCCGCATGGAAGTAGCGGTTATCTATTACGAAATAGGTAAAATTTTCGCCTAAAACAAGATATCCGTCCGTACTTTGATAGCCCGTGTAATATAGACGTTGTTTTTCGTCGGTAATCAAATAAGCTTCGTTTTTGTTAATCATAGTTATATACCTAATAAATATTACCACATTACTGCCGATAAAGTCAATATCTAAAAGGATTTTTTTTATTTTTTTGTTCCATTTTTGCAAGGTTTTATCATTTTTAGGCGGAAATTTACCTCTTTTTGACTTATAAGTCCGTCATAAACAGGCTTTTTGCTTTAAAAAACTAAATAGTAACCTTACCTCGCCGATTATTATCCCGTTTATTTTAGCGGTAAAATACTTTAAAAAATTTTCCCTCTTAAAAGTAGTAATGCAATTTTGCTATTCTGCTATTTGTGCGCGGTAAGCGATTTTAACCCCTTTACAAAACAAAAAGGCATCTTTAAATAACAGCGGCGATCAGTACGCTTAAATGGTAAATAAAACCTAAAAATACCTTTAAAATTATCGAACATTTGTTTGACAATATACCGCCGTAAAGGGTATAATATTATCGAACATTTGTTTTAAGCGGAGTAACAATGATTGACAAAGAAAGACTGAAAATTTTAACCGAAAGCGCAAAATACGACGTGTCTTGTTCTTCATCGGGGTCGGCGCGCAAAAACAACGGCGGTGTGGGAAACGCAAGTTACGGCGGAATCTGCCATTCCTTTACACAGGACGGGCGGTGCATATCCCTTTTGAAAATTCTTATGTCCAACAAATGCTCTTACGACTGTCTGTACTGCGTAAACAGGTATTCAAACGATATTCCGAGAGCCTCTGCAACGCCGGACGAAATTTGCGAACTTACCATGGAATTTTACAAGCGCAACTATATAGAAGGCTTGTTTTTATCGTCGGCGGTGGAAGGTTCGCCCGACAGGACTATGGAACTTATGTTGGAAACGGTTATCAAACTAAGAAAGGTTTACGGCTTTTACGGATATATCCACCTAAAGGGCATCCCCGGTGCGGATAAAATTTTACTTGACCGCGCAGGAAGTTACGTTGACAGAATGAGTTATAATATAGAACTGCCTTCCGAAAAAAGCCTTAAACTTTTAGCGCCACAAAAAAGCAAAAAATCCATTTTAGTGCCTATGGCGAACACGGCGGAAGAATACATTATCGCAAGAAAGGAAAAAAATCACCGCTTTTTGCCTGCGGGACAAACCACCCAAATGATAATAGGCGCTTCGCCCGAAACGGACGGACAGATAATTAGGCTTACCGAAGGGCTTTATGATAAATTTCAGTTAAAACGGGTATACTATTCTTCGTACGTGCCGACAAACAGTAAAACCGCCCTGCTTCCGCAAGATCCCGTAGGGCTTTTAAGAGAGCACAGGCTTTATCAAGCCGATTGGCTTTTGCGTTTTTACGGTTTTAAAGCGGAAGAACTTATCGATAAAGATGAAAATTTGGACCCGACCGTTGACCCTAAATGCAGTTGGGCGCTGAAAAACATTCACCTTTTCCCCGTAGAAGTCAACACCGCTTCGCCCGAAATGCTTTTGCGCGTTCCTGGGATAGGTTTTAAAAGCGCAAGCAAAATAGTCGCGGCAAGAAGGTACGCCAAACTTGATTTTTGCGACCTAATTAAAATGCGAGTGGCTTTAAAGCGCGCCGTTCACTTTATCACCTGCGACGGAAAATTCGGCGGACAGGAAAAACCTACGGCGATAAAAAACCTTATTGCGCTATCCGAAAGGGCGGATACTTTTGAACAGATGAGCATGTTTTCAAACGGAGAAATTTCCTTTTCCGTTTTGGGTGGAGAGTTATGATTGCCTATAAAATCAGCAAAGAAAAGGACGCGATTTTTTGCGCTTTATTTGAAAGTTTTACTTTAAAAGAAAGACCTATCGCAGTATTTTCGGGCGCCTTTCAACCTTCCTTCGATTGTCAGGTTAAAACAATAAATTACATCAAAAATAACGCCGAAAGAGTGAAGAAAGGTATAATAAAATGTGGGGGTATAAGCCTGTTATCGACGCTTTTTTATGTAATGCGGTCTTCTGACGACCTTATGGAAAGCATAGTCTTTTCGGTTGCCCATAAATGCCTGTCTGCAAGAAAAAACTTAACCGATAATTACAGCGATCCCGATATGCTGGCGTTTTACGAGTTGAAAACAAAAATCTCGCACGAGGTCCATATTATGACCGGTTTTGTAAGATTTGAAAAAACCTTAAGCGGAGTATGGTATTCCCATATAACGCCCGATAACGACATAGTTGACCTTATCGCACCGCATTTTAAAAAAAGGTTACCAAACGAAAAATTTATACTGCACGATACAAAACGTAACATTTTAACCGCTTACGACGGTAAAAACCTTATTACCCTTAAAAGCGATAAGCCCGTAACCGTCTATCTTGACAAGGACGAAATAGAATTTCAAAATCTGTGGCAGACCTATTTCGACTATGCGCCCGTATTTGAGCGAAAAAACTTACGCCAACAGGCAAATTTCCTGCCCCATAGATACCGCCGTAATATGAGCGAGTTTTTAGGCACACTTGAAAGCGAAATCGCTTGCGCACCGCAAGTTTCAGACTTAAACGGTTTATATAAACCAGACGTTACGGACGACGACTGATAAGCAAATAACGGGCTATAAGCCCGTTATTTGTGATTTTGCATATTTTATTTTAGATAAACGATTCGCGTTTTGCATAAAAAAGATACTGCTGAATAATGCCTGAATTTTCCTTAAAAAGGTCTAAAAAGTACCTGCTTATTTTTGTGCGGTCGGTTAACTTTCCGTCAAAATCTTCACGGTAAATTTTTTCTATCCAAGTATCGACGGGGAAACTGTCTCCGCGCCCGAACCCGAAAAGGGTTACGCAGTTAGCCACTTTATCGCCAACCCCTTTTATTTTAAGAAGTTGCTTTCGTAAATCTTCGGTGGAAAGGGTGGAAAGGTAATCTAAATCCAACTGCTTATCGACGATTTTTTGTGCGGTTTCCTTTATGTATTCCGCCCTATAACCAAGCCCTGCTCCCCTTAAAAGGGAAATATCCGCCTCCGCAAAAGCCTGCGCCGAAGGAAATGCGTAATAGGTTTGATTTTCAAACGTGAAAGGCGCGCCTAAAGAGGCGCAAAGTTTTTCTATAGTAGACTTAATGCGCGGTATGTTGTTGTTTTGAGAAACTATAAAAGAAAATAAAGCCTCTTCCCTATCCTGACGTAAAATGCGAATACCCGAATATTTTTCGGCAACGTCCAAAACCTTTTTGATGTTGCAGTTTTGAATAGTTTTAAGAATGCTTCCGTAATCCTTTTCAAGGTCAAAATAGCCCTTAAAATAATCTTCGTCGTCGCTTTTAACATAGGCTTTGCCGTCAAAGTTAAAAACTTTTGCAATCTTGTCTTTGGAAATCACCAAATAGCAGTCGTCCTTTTGAAAAAATCTAAAGACCTGACCGCAGTTTAAGGTATCGTGAAAATTTAAAAATTTTTCTACAGTAATCATAATTTTAAAATAAAATCGGGTATAAAAAACGCCGATAAAACTATCGGCGAATTTAAGTTAATTTTCTTTAACTTCGATACTAACTTGTTTTTTGTCTTTGCCCAATCTTTCAAATCTTACAACGCCGTCGGATAAAGCAAATAAGGTATCGTCTTTACCGATGCCAACGTTTTTGCCGGGGTGGAATTTAGTACCCCTTTGACGAACGAGAATATTGCCGGCAAGAACAAACTGACCGTCCGAACGTTTAATACCTAAACGTTGCGCAGCACTGTCACGACCGTTCTTTGAGGAGCCGACACCCTTTTTATGAGCAAATAATCTGAATAAAAACATATTATTGTCCTCCATATTTAAATTAGTCAGCTGAAATAGACTCAATCTTAACAGCCGTGTAAGGTTGTCTATGACCTTGTTTCTTTCTTTCCTGCTTTTTGGATTTGTATTTGAACACGATAATTTTTCTGAACTTATCCTGTTTAAGCACTTCACCCGTTGCCTTGAAAGAAGTAGCGTCGCTACCTACCTTGATGCCGTTTTCGTCGGAAACCAATAAAACGTTGAACGAAACCTTGTCGCCTACGTTAGCATTAAGTTTTTCAAACTTAACGACGTCACCTTCCGAAACACGATACTGCTTGCTACCGTTTTCGATAATTGCGTACATTGTTAAATACCTCCCTGTCCAATCTCGCCGAGATAAATACATCAAAGGATATATCGGGCGCTGCGTAAAAGCGCAGTCTTAAAAAAGCCCGCCTCGTGCGGTTCCTAACTAATTTATCATAAATAATTATCAATGTCAAACATTTTTACATAAAAATCGCCATTTTGGACATTTTATCTTTGAGGTGATAATTATGACAGATCCAAAACTAAACAAAGAAGAAGCAAATAATATTTTCCAAAACGCAAACATCGCGCTTCAGTCTATTTCCAACGTAATGCCGGAATGTTCTTCAAAAAAGATGCAAGAAGAATTGCAGGAAGAATACGAAGGCTATCAAAAGTTCATCGGTGAACTTACCAAGTTTATGCATGAAAAGGGTTACGAACAAAAGGACGTAAACGTAATGAAAAAGGCTATGCTTTATACTTCGGTAAAAATGAACACTTTGACGGACGACTCTATGTCGCACGTTGCGGAAATGATGATTAAAGGCACCGTTATGGGAATAACCGAATTAAAGCAACTTATTTCACGCGGGCAGGATAAAGTAGACCAAGAAATTTTAGATTACGCTTCACGCTTACTAAAACTTGAAGAGGACTACGAAAGGCGCTTAAAAACCCTTTTATAAGGCGCAAATTCACAGTCTTAAATTCACGTTATAAAATGTAAAAAGTCCGTGTATAGGCCGTTTATCGCCCTATTTTGTAAAAAGCCGTCGGTTATGCCGACGGCTTTTTGGTTTTGTTTGAATTTTATGCCGACTAAGCAGGCGTAGAAGACTTTAATTGCTGTAAAGCCTCGATAATAGTGCCGACTTTGGCGTCGCCCAAAAGTTCGCAAAGGGCAAGTTTTTTGGCTTCTTTAGTAGCGGTAGGATCGCTGTAAACCTTTAAAAGGTTAATAAGTTCCTGCGCGGTAATGTCGAATACATTACCGTCGTTAGCGGTATAGGTAAACAACACTTTATCTTGCGTATCGGGGGTAGAAGTTTCGCCCTTCATACTCATATAATCGTCCAAAACCATGCCTATATTTTGACCGTACGCCGTCAAGACGAGGCTGATTGCCGTTGTCGGATTTTGCTTAACGGCGTCAAGATTATCGCGTACCCCTTTAAACAGTAAAGTATCTAAAATGTCGTAACCGAATTGTTGATTAAGAGAATCAAAGTCCACGCCGACAAACAGTACAGTTTTCAAATAATTTAAAATTTGGGTTTGAGAATCCAAATAGAAGTCGCATAAAGCGCCTAAGTAATTGACGGTTGACCCCCCTTGCCCGTCGGTTATGGTGTTATTCTTTATATATTGGTCTATAAGCGCAACGTAAGTAGATAGATCAACGCTTAAAAGTGCGGAAATTTTTGTTTTAAGTTCGGCGTAAGTAAGATTTGCCATAACTGCGCTTGCGCTGTCAAGGTCTTGCGCAAATTCCGCTTCCAAAATTCTGAAAAACTCTGTTACATCCAAAGTCATATTACCGTCGGGATCTTCGGTAAAGGATCTTTGTAAAACGCCGACCAAAGCGCCGACGGTCAAGGCATTATATATAACCGCGCCGTCCAAATCCTGTTTATAACCTGTTAAAAGATAGGTTACAAACCCGTAAGTATTGAATCCGCTTACAGCCCCGTTTTCGTCGGTAATGACGTTTTGCGTGATACCGTCAACCATTCCGCCGACCGTAAGACTGCCTACAAGCGCGACGTCTTTAATCTTTTGATAAGCGTCGCCGAAAGCCTTTTGCAAGAATTCCTTAACGGTAACGGCTTTGTTTGCTATTTCGGCAATGTCGCCGACGGTAGTGTCCAAAACCGCTTTATATTGCGCGTAAAAGGCTTCGTACTTGGTCTGCGTGGCTTCGTCTGCAGGAAGAGCGGCTTTGATAATTTTGTTTAAAGTAAGAGTGCTTGTATATTCGAGAAGGTAATCTTTAAGGGTTCCTTCTGCGGCGGCGTTTAGTATGCCGTAAACGGTCATGGTATGGATTTCACGAAGATATCCCGCGTCTCCTTCGCTTACCCCGAAAACATCGCCAAGGCTGACGCCCTTATAAAGTTCGGCGACCGTTTTTAAGGCTTCTTGCGCGGTGGCAGAGGAAGAAATAGCGTCTATATCGGAAATCTTCACGTTAAGGGTTGCCGCCACAAACTTGTTGGATTTTACGGTATCGGGTAAAAAAGTGCCGGCTAAGGAAGAAAGGGA
The DNA here is from genome assembly GCA_945638575.1 of uncultured Clostridia bacterium. Taxonomy (GTDB): domain Bacteria; phylum Bacillota; class Clostridia; order Christensenellales; family Borkfalkiaceae; genus UBA4636. The sequence continues at coordinate 71,123 of CALZDP010000003.1, forward strand.
AACTTCGCCAAAGTTTTTAACTATGATCGCCTTTCGTTCTTCCTGCGTACCGCTGTATAAGGTTTTGGCTTCGTTTAAAGTGGTGTAAGCAATACCGCTTAACAGGGGCGAACTTGAAAATACCGCCTTTAACAGCCAGTTTCTGTCCATATTGACAAGCGGTTCGCTGTAATCAAAGAATATGTACGCCAAAGTCTTTTCGCCGTAAAGGCTATAGTCTATCGTTAACTTTTCGCTGCCGTCTATTTTACAATTCAAAATGCCGTTTAAGCAGGAATTTACTTCCACAACGTTTTCGGCGTACACCCTGTACCAGTTGCCGTCGTTACCGCGGTAAACGTTTATGCCCATGGCGTTAAGATTTATGCCGGCAGGCAAACTTCCTTCTATGGCAGTTAACGCTTTATTTACAACTTCGGTGTAAACATCGCCTATCAAAAAGCCTTGCAGACTTGCAGACGCTTGATTTTGATTAACCCAGTCTTTTGCATATGTATCCGAAACCTTTTCGGAAAGCGACGCTAAAGTGTAAGCGGTCCTGTCTTGAGGGTCGGTCGGCTCAAGCACCGGCGGTTCGGGCTCCGGCTTAACTATATTGGTTCCCGTGTTGCTGCTGCCGGTATCGTCAGGCTTGGTATCCGTACAGGCGGAAAATACAAAAGTAAAAGCCATCGAAACGATAAGCATTATCGAAACGAGCAAATAACCTAATCTTTTCATAAAAAACCTCCGTAATTTTTGTAAAAATCTCTCTTGAACGAGGCGCCGAAACGGGAATACTTCCTTTTTGCGCCGTTAGGGGGCTGTCGTACTTATTGTGAATATATTATATCACTTAACCCCGAAATTGTCAACAACAAAACTGCTTTTGCCTTTGACAAGTTATGGATGTGTTTGACTTTTACCGCCGTCGGCTATTTTGGCGGTAAATATTTTATTACACAATTTGTTAAGTAATCGGTACACACATTATACTATGCGATAAGGATTTTCGTTTGACTTTTTTTGCGGTAAATTGGATATTTCACCGCATTTTCATTTTCGGTAATTTTTAAGCGAGGTTTATACTTGTTGATTTTGCCTTTTTCATTGAATAAACGACGTCTTGCGCGGTCGTTATCGCCTGTTAAAAGTCGGGTTTGATATCCTCGGTTAGCGCAAATATATTGTTCTATTTTATTTATCAAAAATGCGATACCCCGAGCGGAATTCCGCTCGGGGTGCAAATTAAATTGTCATAAACAGATTTTTAAGCAGCTTATGCCGCGACGTAAACCACTTCAATAGAGGTGATTCTTACCTGACCGTTAGTTGCAGTGCCTGTATTTCCGACGCTAAACGCAATACTTGTTCCGTCAACAGTTACTGTAGTACCCGTTGCGACATTTACACTGTCTTTTGTTAAAACGCCGGTTTTATATGAAGTATAATTGATTTTTACGGAAACAATCTTATAACCTTGTTTCGCACTGATTGTTATTGTCGGACTCTCGGTTTGATAAACACGAATTGCAGAATCTGATGTATAATACTTGCCGGAATTGCTGCCGCCTTTTATTTTAACGCTGATATTACTGTCAAGGTCAAAATTCTTATGTTGCGTTCGATTTGACCAATTGTAATTACTAATAGTAACACTTACGGTTTGATCTTTCGGTTCTTCCGAGCCGATAGCCAATACTTTTACGGTAAACGTTTTTGTGTCGGTTGTTTCACCGCATTCAATGGTTGCGGTAAGCGTTACGGTTTGTACTTCGGCGGTCTGCGTTACGGTTGCTTGACCGTCTGCAATCGCTATTGCCGTATTATCGGAAGCCCAAGTAATAGTAACGTCTTCAAACTTTGAAGTAGGAAGTTCTAATTTATCGGTAACTTCTTCGGGAACAGTTAACTCATCTTTAGTTTGCGACACCTTGATTGATTCGGGAACGCCTTTATTTTCCACTAATCCGGAGCCAACTGCTTCAATTGTGCTTCTGAAAGTAGTTTTAGCGGAAACTAATACTACGTGCATACCAACTTCAACGCCTAAGGTGTTAAACTCTTTAAGGTTATTGAAACTGCTGCCGGAATATTCCATCTTTTGAGCGCAAAGACCGTAAACATATACGATTGTTGTGCCATCGGTGATGTAGAAGTTGCCGTATGTGGTGTTAATTATTTCGGTAACAACGCCTTCGATTGTATAGAAGTTTTCGTTGCTGTCCTCTAATGCGATAAAGTCAGCCAAAGTTTTGTATTCGTAAAGGTATTCACCGCAAACGTCGCACTTGTAATCATTATTTTCATACTTATGTCCGGCAGGGATAGGTAGTTGTTGTTGCTTATGGCAACTTGTACATTCACAAAGTTTAACACCATCGGTGGTGCAAGTTGCTTCGGTGGTAACCGTACCTTCGTTCCAAACGTGTTTTGTTTCGTCAACGGGGATAGTATAAGTTGCTTTATCTTCTTCGGCAATTTCTTGCGTACCTGCCTCGTCGGTAAACCACTTGTGGCAGACCGAACATTCATAATGCGCTTTAATGCCGGTTGCACCGCAAGTTGCCTCAACTTCAACAAGTTGTAAACTGTGTCCGGTTGCAGGAATGGTTTCTGTCTTCGTTTCGCCACATACTGTGCACTTATAAGACGTAGAACCTTCTTCAGTACAAGTAGGTTCGGTAGCGGTTACAACTTCCCAAGTGTGTGAAGCCGGCGTAGTAACGGTCATTTCAACAGTGTTAAAACGAGCCTGTTTAGTCAATGAAGATATAACAAAACTATTTTGAGGGTTGTTTAATACAACCGTTATTACTTTGCCATTGGTCGTTACTGTACAATCTTTGATATCGCCTGAATTAAGCAAGTAGCCAGTTTCGCATGTAAACACGATTTTAGTTATTTTTGCGTTTGTATCGTTTAGAGCAATCGTAATTTTAGAACCAACATAGCAACGAATAGGGACAGCATCGTTTACGTTAGTATTGCTTGACGCTTTATCGTTAATAAACGTTGCATCTTCATTTTTTGAGTTCCAAACCTGTTTATCATTCGTACGCGATAAACGATTTTTAACATCGGTAAAGTCAAATGATACAGTATTTTCTTTAGGCTTTGCTAATGCTGCTATTTGTTTGTAAGTTGTATAATCACAACGGGTACACGTGTCATAGGCTTCATAACCGGTTTCTGTGCAAGTTGCGGGCTTTCCGTCGTGGTGCACTAAATCGTGTCCGATTGCTTCGGTTTCATTAGCCGTATAAGTATGATTGCAGTTTTTACAAGTGTAAGTTGTGTAACCTTTTTCTGTACAAGTAGGTGCGGTTACTACGGTTGTATAATCGTGTCCGGTTGCTTCGATTTCACGAGTTTCAACATGTTCTTCGTTATGCTTGCAAACACGTTTTTCCAAGCCTTTTTCGGTACAAGTGGCTTCTGTTACCACAGCCCATTCGCCCCAATCGTGGTTATTTTCGTTAATGGCGAGAATAACGGACGATTTATCGGTAATTTCGTTTTCGCCCCTGACGTCGGCAAAATAATTACCGCATTCACTGCATACGTAATAGGTTATGTTGCCTTGCGTGGTACAAGTAGGCTTGACAGCGTCAACCTTTGTTAAGACGTGCTGTTTGATGGGGATAATCACGCTTTCTTTGGCGATTTCGTTTTCACCATTTTCATCGCTGAAATACTTTCCGCAAACGGGACATTCATAATAGGCAATATGACCGGCAACTTTGTCGGTAGCAGGTACTTCCTCAACAAAGTTTAAGGTATGGCCGGTTGCTTTTAAGATTACGGCGGATTTATCGGTAATTTCGGTTTTGCCTTCGCTGTCGGCGAAGTATTTATCACATTCTTCGCATACGTAATAGGTTATGTTGCCCTGCTCGGTACAAGTAGGCGCAACTGCCGCAATATTTTTTAATGCGTGCCCTTTAGCAGGGATAACGACTGCGTTTTTGTCGGTAATTTCGGTTTCACCCTTTTCATCACTGAAATATTTTCCGCATTCAATACATTCATAGTATGCTTTGTTGCCGTCTTCGGTGCAGGTGCAAGATTGGGCTTCAACAAAGTTTAAGGTATGCGGTTTTGTGGTTATAACGCTTTCTTTGGTAATTTCGTTTATACCCTTTTCATCGCTATAGAACCTTCCGCAGTCGGGACATTCATAATAACCGATATGTCCGTTTTCAGTGCAGGTCGCTTTTACTTCGCTGACAAAAACCACCTTATGGGTAGGGTCAACAAAGTCTTCACGGTAACTTTCACCGCAGGAAGAACAAACGTATTCGGTGTAACCTTGGTTACAGCCAGGTTCAACTACGGTTTTGACATAATGATGTGCGTTTTGGACTCAAGCAGACAAACCAAACGATAAGCACACCATTGCAAAAATGGCTAAAGTTGCTGTTAACAGTTTTCTTTTCATTTTTGTCCTCCAAAAATTTTTGTCGCTTGCGATTTTTCTTAAAATGAAACCGAAAAACTCACTTACGCTATAAGCATAATACTTTTTGGTTGCGTTGTCAATAGTTGTCGGCGCGCAGTATATGTATTTATAAATAATATTTTTATAAAATTTTGTAATAGTTGCAATAAAGTTATGGTAATTGTAACTACCGCACCGGTCGCAACAACTTTCGCAATCACAATGACTGCCGTAATGACGGCTTTAAGGAATGTTTTAAAGACTGCGAAAGCAAATGATTTGGCTATGACAAATTGTGATTGCGCTTAAAAAAAAGTTATCGGCATAATTTTTGCGGTAAAAAGGTTTTTTGGGATTTTGGGAAACCACGCCCTGTAACGGTTGCGTTTTTATAGGGTTTTATAACCGAACGAGCGCGTAATCGTAACAAACGCAGTCAAAACATTTTGCGCCTTTTAATCGATATTCGCACACATACAAAGGGGGGTAAAAATGTAAAACGGCATATAAAAAACCAACGATAACCGACCTATAGGCGCACTTTTTAATGTTAATCGCCGAAGTAATCACTTTAAAATTACGCCGACAAATAAAAAAACCGACGGCAAAACCGACGGTAAAAAAGTAACAAGCCGACCTATAAGCCGAGTTCTGTCTGGTGCGACTATCTATCTAGTTCCGCCGTTACCGACGGACTCAAGCGACGTTTGGCGAAGATACCGCGGCGAGCAACCGCATTTCGGTATCTTCCTATCTTGCTTCGAATGGGGTTTACACTGACGCCGTACGTTACCGTACAGCCGGTGAGCTTTTACCTCCCCTTTTCACCCTTGCCGAATTTTCGGCGGTTATTTTCTGTTGCACTTTCCCTGAAGTCACCTTCGGCGGACGTTATCCGTCATTCTGCTCTGTGAAGCTCGGACTTTCCTCGTTGAACTGAATCACCGCAGTCGCACAGTCGACTTGTTACACGGTTATTATAACACTTAAAAAATCATTTGTAAAATATTTTATTTCACTTTTTTAAAGCAACCCCTTTAAAGGACAGAATATCCGAATCAAACTCGTACGCATTGCCCTTTTTTGACAGACTTTTTTTAAAGGCTTCTTGCAATAAGTCGGTCAATAGGTCGGTTAAGCCGCTTATTTTGTCATAAAACAGGTAATACGCCATGCTTCCCGGAACGGTATTTATTTCGTTTAAATACACAGTTTCCTCTTTAACGATGTAATCCATTCTCACCACGGAAGAAAAACCGAACTCGTCGTAAACTTTTTCGGTAATGTCTTTTACTTCGTTGCGAATTTTATCTGAAACTTTTGCTGGAAACTCTCTTTTTTTACACCCCGTTTTATTGCCGGAATATTTGTCCTCGAAGGTCAAAAACCGATGTGAAGATATAGGTTTTTCAAGTTCGCTTACCAAAATTTTTCCGTTGCTTCGATAAGCGGCGCAGTTAACCTCGGTAAAATCTTGAATGTATTTTTCGGCAATAGCCTTTTCGTCGAACCTTAAAGCATAGGTAAGCGATTTTTTCAGTTCTTCATAGCCGTTTGCGACCGTTATCCCTATCGAGGACCCCGTGTCTGCAGGCTTTACTATCACGGGAAACCCTAAAGCCTCTTTAACCTCATACACGGTCTTTTCAATGTCTTTGTAAAAGTCCACTCGTAAAACCGTTTTATAGTCAACTACCTTTACGCCGAAGTTTTTTAAGATGATTTTAGTAAGCGTTTTATCCATTGCCATCTTTGCGGTAAAGGTATCCGTCGTTACGCAAGGAATGTTGCAAAGTTCAAAAAGTGCCCCTATAAGCCCGTTTTCGCCATTTCCGCCATGCATACAGTTTATTGCGCCGGCAACCGCATATAACGGTTTATTGCCTTTATATGCGTACAAAACGTTTTCCCCTGCGGATAGAGTTACCCTTGTAAGTTTCTTTTCGGAATACTCTTTATAAAAGCCGAGATTGAATAATTTTTTGTCTGTAAACCATTCTCCCCTTTTATTGACATAAACGGGCACAGGCTGAAATTTACTTTTGTCAAGGCTGTTTAGGGTTAAACAGCCCGTAATAATCGATACGTCGTGCTCGGGTGAAACCCCGCCGAAAATTACAATAATCTTTTTCAAAAAAAATACCTGAAAACTAATTCCTCTTTAGCGCATTTTTGCTTTTTCGGAAGTGTTTTCAGATATTTTTCATGTGTTTTAATCGCTTTAACCGAAAATCGGTTTAACCATAGCGCTGTTTAATTAAATTTGTCGGGCAAATCGTTTTCAAACAGCACTACGTCGCCCTCTTTGGATATACTTTGCAAAAACTTTATACCTTCGTTTAAGTTCGGCAAAATTTTAATATTTTCGTAAGGGAATTCCGAATCCAAAAGTCCGTCCCTTATTTTGTAAGCGTTTGGACCGCCTATAATTATAGCGAAGTCAACCACTTTTGCGATTCTTCTGCCGAAACGGAAGTTTTCTAAATCTTCAAACCTGCCGAGTTCCACCAAACCGGGGGTAATGATTATTTTTCTTCCGTTAAAACCGGAAAAAACTTCTAACGCCGCAACAGTTCCGTCCACATTGGAATTGTAACTGTCGTCGATAATGGTCATTCCCATGTCGTTTTTCATAACTTCAAGTCGATGACGAATGGGCTTTATAAGGGAAATACCTTCTGCGATTTCTTCGGGCGTAAGACCTAATTCATACGCAAGCCTTACCGCCGCCATGATGTTGGAAACGTTATGCTTACCAATAAGCACTGTAGTTGCTTTTATCGTTTTGTCCTTAAAACAAATGGTAAACTTGCTTCCGTCTGCCCCCGTTACGATATCTTTACAGTAAACGCTGTCCGCGCGCTCGCTTTTAACGCCGGCGGTCAAAACCTTTATTCGCTTTTCGGCTTTTGCTCTTTCGCTTAACTTGTATGTGTTTTCGTTATCGGTTGCAAACACTACCGCACCGCCCTCTTTTACGCCGAGCGCAAGTTCATATTTGGTGTTCATAACCGCCTCAACGCTGCCGAAGGTTTCTAAGTGCTGGTTGCTTACCCCCGTAATTATACCGTAATCCGGCTTTACGATGTCCGTAAGTTCCTTAATTTCGCCTGTGCGCCTTGCACCCATTTCCGCAATAAAAACGTCCTGCGTGCCGTCGTAACGGGTAACGCTTTTACATATTCCCATAGGCGTGTTGTATGATGCAGGCGTTGATAAAACGTTATATTTTACCGATAAAATGGTTCGCAAAATTTCTTTAACCGAAGTCTTGCCGTAACTTCCCGTAAGCCCGATTTTTATAAGCCCGTCGGCGTCGCTCAAAGTTTTTTTGCACCTTATAATATACTTTTTGTTATGGGCGTTTTCAAACGGCTTATTTAAAAAGTTGGAAAATTCCACCATAATCGGTATCATTGCAGGAGTTACGCACAACATTCCGAACCTTACGTCCAAAAAGTAATAGTTCTCTATAAGCAAATATCCGAGCATTTGCATTACGATAAGCACGAGCAATGTAAACAGGTAATAGGTTACGACAAAGGTTGCAAGCAACCTTACCGCGCGCCCCGTCAGAACAAGCAGGGACTTGTTTTTTCGTTTAAAATCAAAATGAATGTATATAACCGCAAAAAAGGCGTAAAAAACAAAGCCGAAATAAGAGTTCCACTGCATTTTGGTATAGGAAAACCCTACGCTGAACAACAAATACGCCATGCTTGAAAGCATTACCATCATCCATAGTCTTGTGATGTATATGTTGTCGAAGCGGTAAGTCCATTTGTCGTAAGCGCTTCTTACGTAACCGCAACTTTGCATTATCTGCATGAACTTTCTTGCGATAATCGCCGCAAAAACCGTGTTTATTAACGCGGCTATACAAGCAAATATGAAAAACTCCGTACTGAAAATTTCGGAAAATTTAGTTACTCCGTCGTAATTTATCATATCAAAAAATCCTTTACGATAATATTGAAAGAACGATAATCGTCAATAAAAGCAAAATGTCCGCCGTTTAAGGTTACAAGCGCACTGTTTTTTATCCCCTTGTTTAGCCTTTTTGCCATATACATAGGGGTTTCTTTATCATTTTTGCCTTCTACGATAAGCGTGGGCGCGGTTATATATTTTAACTTGTAGTCAAGATGCTCGTTTACGATTTTTATAAAACTCAATCTGTTGTTTTCGGGCATGCTTTCTATACCGCTTTTGTTGAATTTTGCACTGAATTTTTTAGCGCGGTCTTTACCGAAAATGGCTTTAATCGACTTATAGCCCCACTTTTTTGCGTAGTAGCCTATGCTTCTTTTGGGTTTTAGCCCTGCGGCGCCCGTTAAAACGATTTTGCTAAAATCGTAAGGTGAAATCTTTAAAACTATTCTTGCCCCGAAAGAATGTGCTATAACCGAAAATTTATTACCCTTTTCACATTCGCCCGTTTCTTTTATAAAGGAAAGAACCGAATTTGCGTAATCTTCGAGCGAATAAGGATAGTTTAGCGGAGTCTTAAATCCCGGTAAATCCGGACAGTATACCTTGAAAAATTGAGAAAAGTATTCAAGTTGATAATAAAAACTTTCTTTTGACGAACCGTAACCGTGTAAAAATAACAACGGCGCGCCGTCTCCGCCGACGAAAGTTTCCATACCGTTAATATTAGTGATTATAAAAGGTCCTCGCAATCAAACGACATTAAAATAGCGTCCTCGTCGCCGTAATAACCCTTTCTTACGCCGTCGCATTTAAAACCGCATTTAGCGTAAAGGCATTTTGCAGGCGTGTTGGAAGCCCTTACTTCCAAAAAAATCTTTTCCGCAGAAAGGCTTTTACTTAAGTTCTTCGCCCTGTCTATAAGAAGAGTCCCGTAACCAAGGTTTCTACACCTTTTATCAACCGCGATATTTATAATTTCAAACAAATATTTTGTGGCGATAACCGACATATAGGCAGAGATTTCGCCCTTTTCTTCTATAACGAAACTTTTATAAACGGGGTTTAAAAACAAATCGGAAAACATACCTTCCGTCCACGGATCTTTAAAACTTTCCCGTTCGATTTTCATTACCTTGTCAAGGTCGAAGAAAGTCATTTCACGAATCATTTTCTGCCTTCTTCCGCTTGAGATAAGCGAAGATAGAAAGGATGAAGATCGTCGACGTTTTCCGTTATGCGTGAAGTATTGCCTTCAACGGCGTTAATAAGTCCGCCGATTAAATCGGGAACTTTGTCGCAAAACCCCTCTATAAGCCCGTTAGCGACTATTTTATACTCTTTTTGAAGGTCAATAAGTTCTTCTTTCGAGATAAACTTCGGTTGGATGGTTACCATGTCGCCATTGAAACCTTGAGCGTAAAAATGGTCGTGCTTAGCATCTATTACGGCAAGTCGTTTGCCATTTTCAGTATATGCGATAGCCTCTAAGGTTGTTACGGGAAGCACAGGTTTATTGTAAGCGTCCGCAAAGCCTTTAACGGTCGCCACGCCGATTCTTATTCCCGTAAAAGAGCCGGGACCTACCGTAGAGCAAAAAAAGTCTGCGTCTTTTAAATCAAGATTGCAGTTTTTTGCCGTTTCTTCGATAGCCGGCATTAGGGAAACGGAGTGTTTAACCCCTGCCATTTCCGAATAATAGGTCTTATAAACTTCACCGTTACGGCAAATAACGCTTAAATAATCACCGCTGGTGTCTATCGCAAGGTATTTCATAAAGTAATAATCCTTTTTTGGTTTTCCACCGTAATTTTTACGATTTTACAGTTTTTAGGCAACACCGATTTGATGTTTTCAGCCCACTCTATAAGACAGATTCCGCCTGCTTCAAAGTAGTCGGTAAGCCCGAGCGCAAGGGCTTGTTCACCGCTCGATAACCTGTAACAGTCGTAATGATACAGCACGCCGTCGTAATCGTTCATATATGCGTAAGTGGGGCTTACCACGCTTTGCGTTATTCCAAGCCCGTCGGCAACCCCTTTTGCGAATACCGTTTTACCTGCGCCCATTTCGCCTTCCAACAATACGACGTCGTTTTTATTAAGTGTTTTTGCGTACGAAGAAGCGATTTTAAAAGTTTCTTCGGGACTGTTTGACAGATAAACCATTTTAGTCACCTATTTTGTTAATAAGTTTGGTTAACGATTTATAAAGTAAGAACGTTATGACAGACGCCAGCAAGCACCTTAACAGGTTGAAGGGTATGACCGCACCGAATGTGTAATAGGTGTAAAAGTTATTTTCGGTAACGTTAAAGGACGGGGGGCAAAGGGAAGCAATTTTATCAAGCGTGAATCCCATAACTTTAAGATAAAGCGGTATCATAATATACAGGTTGCAAACGGTTGCCACTAAAATAGAACAGACCGAACCTATAATCAAAGAGATTACCGCGCCTTTTTTGGTCCTATTGTATTTATAGAAAAGGGAAGAAGCAATTACGAACGTAAGCCCGTTCAGCAGGTCGGATAATTCCCCTACGCACATGGTGTGCGAAAAAGGCAGTTTTAACAAAATTTTTACCAAAACGATAATTCCGCCGGCGATAGGCCCCATAGAAAATCCGCCGATAAGCGCAGGCACGTCGGATAAATTTAGCGCCAAAAAGGAAGGAAACATAAACGCAAGGGGGATATTGATTAAATACAATACGTATGATAGCGCCGTCATAATGGCGATTTTTGCAATTTTTCTTGCCGTAAAATAATTTTTCATATTTTGTCCTTAGATTATAATGTTAACATATAAAAGTAAAAGCAACTTAATTCTATTATAAAATGAAAACGTTGTCAAGTATATATAAAGTCGTAACCGTCTGTATTTGGCGATTACGACAAAATAAAACAATTTGTTTTTTTGAACGGCATATTTTGCAAAAGCGCGAATAACCGACCTATTGCCCGACTTTTGTCGTTTTTTATTGCGCCGATACGGGGTTAACCGTCCACCGCTGCCTTTAAAACTTCGCCCACTTTATCGTGTATAACCAAGTTTGCCCTATTATCGTAAGAGGTACTGTCTTTGTTTATCAAAACCAAATTTTTGCCCCTGAAATAATCTATAAGCCCTGCCGCCGGATATACGGTTAAAGAGGTCCCGGCAACTATTAAGGTTTCGCAATTATGAATGGCATTTATTCCGCCATAGTAAGCGTCTTCGGGCAAGCACTCGCCGTACAGGACAACGTCCGGCTTGATTATACCGCCGCAGTCGCATTTGGGGACTCCGCGGCTGTTCAAAATTTTATCCGCGCCGTAAAACTTACCGCATTTTTGACAATGATTTTTAAGAACGGTACCGTGAAGTTCATAAACGGTTTTACAGCCTGCAAGTTGGTGTAATCCGTCAATGTTTTGCGTAACTATCCCTTTAAGTTTGCCCATGTCCTCAAGTTTTTTTAAACTGCAGTGGGCAAAGTTTGGCTTAGCGGATAGGCAAATCATTTTTTCACGGTAAAAGTCGTAAAACTCTTCCGTCTTTGACATAAAAAAGTCGTGGGATAGTATTTCTTCCGGCGGATATTTAAACTTCATATGATAAAGCCCGTCCACGCTTCTGAAATCGGGTATCCCGCTTTCGGTGGAAACACCGGCTCCGCCGAAAAAAACTATATTGTTCGACTGCTCGATTATTTGTTTTAAAAGTTCAAGTTCGCTCATAAATTGCCCCTTTAAAGATAAATTGTCGCCTTAATCTATTATTGGTCGTCCTCGATTAAACTTCCCACTTGCGCACGCTTTGACGCAGGCTTATCGAATCTGTGCGCATACGCAAGCGGAGAAAGGGAAAATCTTTTTTTAAACAGTCTGGAAAAATACAAAGGATCGGCGTAGCCGCACAAAGAAGCCACCCTTTTTACGGTGTAATTCATTCTGTCCGCACCCGAAAGCAATGCGCGCGCCTTATTCATCCTTTTATAAGTCAAATATTCCTTCGGGGTATATCCCGTTCTGCTTTTAAAAAGTTTTTTAAGGTAATTTTGACTGTAAGAAATGTTTTTCAAATATTGATCGAGTTTAAAATCCGCATTGCCTATATTTTCGTTTATCGTCTTTTTGATTTCCTCGGTAACGCCCGTACTTTCGCCAGCGACATCTTCACCGATGTAACCGGCAATAAGCGTACCAAGACCTTCCATAACCGTACCGCCGACGTCAAAACATCTTAAAGCCTCTTTAAGGCAAAAAAGCAAAGGTTTGGTTTCGCCGTCCGTCATCAGATCGGTTGAAGTCTTAAAGGATCCCCCTTTAACTTCCATATAGTAAAATTCCGTATTGTCGGCGGTTTTGCAAATCGAAGATCCGTTTAACGATAAAAACTGACCGCCGTGTAAAACCCTTTCGGAGTTTCCGAAACCGACCTGCAATTCACCGCAAAAACAGTAAATAATCGACTTATAGCCCCACTTATTTGAAAAAGTTTCATCTTTGGAAAAAACTTTTACCAGCGTAATTTCATTCATACCGTTACCCTAAATTTAAAAGTTTATATATAAGTTCGGCAACGCCGTCGTCGTCGCAACTGCCGGTTACAAGGTCGCATTTATCTTTTAAGTCCTTGGCGGCGTTACCCATCGCTACCGACAAACCTGCGCCTTCAAGCATAGGAAGATCGTTATATCCGTCGCCGACGGCTACCGTTTCGGACATATCCGCGCCTAATTCTTCAGCCACTTTTTGAAGCGCCGTCTTTTTGGAACATTGGGCGTTAACGAACTCTAAAAAATCCGCGCGTGAAATATAGCAAGCACACTTTCCCTGCAAAATCTCTTTCATTTCCTTGCAAAACTTTGGCGTGGATACGGGATCGTCATACCACAAAACTTTGGTAACCGTATCGTTGCAAACGTTTTTTAAATCGCCGACGAATATTGGCTCTACATTAGAAACGGTCTTGTAAAAGTCCACCTTTTTACTTGGCTTTTCGGCGTAAAGTTTGCCGTCGTTCCACATAATCATGACGGAATCTCTTTTATGCCCTTCGTCTACTATTGTTTCCGCAACCCTTTTGGGAAGATTGAGCGCGTAAGCGATTTTACCGCCGTTAACTATCATTGCGCCGTTATAAAGTATAAATGCGCCGTCCGTTAATCCGCAGGCTTTGGCAACCGACAAAACGCCTTGATAAGGTCTGCCGGTGGAAAGCACCACTTTAAGCCCGTTATCTTCCGCAAGCCTGACAGCCGCCTTAGTAACAGCGGTTAGTTTGCCTTCGCTGTTTAGTAAAGTGCCGTCCATGTCGCACGCCAAAATCTTATACTTCATAAACCCGTCCACACATAAAATATTTAATCGATTTTATTATATCGCAAATTTAACAAATAACAAAGTAAATTCCGCAAAAAAAAATCCTTTGGGGTATTTTACCGCAAAGGATTTTTTATCGGTTAATTAAATATCTGTTAAATTTTCCTTAAATAAGCACGCAAATCATGCCGGATTTTTTCTCGTTTACGGCTTTGGTAACAACCCGTTTTAACTTTACCCTTAAATTATCGGGAAAATGCTCGCACTTTTTTTGCAATTCTTCGGAAAGAATATCGGATAAAGGTCTGCCGAAAACGGTGGCGTCATAGCCATCCTTTTCCATAAGGGTAAGGAAGTTTTCGCACTGCTCTTTACTGCCGAAAACAGGGTCGACCTCTTGATTTATGTCGGCGCGTATAATGTGTAAACTTTTACTGTCCACACGCATCCTTACGCAATATTGCCCTGCCTTTTTTACAACCTGCGGTTCGCCGACGTTACAGTCTGTAAACTCCGAATGTACAATGCCGTATCCGTTTGCTTCAGCCTCGCTTAACGCGTCTTTAAGTTTGTAATAGTTACGCTTTGCCTCGGTTAAATCCTTAACATAATTCATAAGCGCAGTTTCGTCCGCTACTTCTTCGCCGGAAGCCTCGGATAGCGCTTTGAAAAACACGCCGTCCATCGCCTTACATTCAAGGCTGACCGTTCCCGTCGCCATGTCTACGGAAGCCTCGGATATAGGCTCAAATATATCCGAACCGTCAAACATGGTTTCAAGTACGGCCGAGTCCTTCATTTTACTCACCTTTTTAACGGCGTCTTTTACCTTTGAAAGGGTGTATGAAAGTATCTTGCCGTCTATGGGAAGGGCTTGCATCCATTTCGGAATATCAAGGTCGACGCTTCTAAGCGGAAACTCTTCCAAAAGTTTGGATAAAATCCTTTCAAGCCCCTCTTTATTTATCTTGCTTAGGTCTGCGGGGATTACCGCCACGCCGTATTTATTTTGCAATTCGGCGCACTCGTTTTTTACCTTTTCGTCATCCGGTTTAGAACTGTTAAAAACCACGATAAACGGCTTATTGAGGGACTTTAGTTGATTTACGACCTCTTTTTCGACACTTTCGTAATCACTGCGTTTAAGGTCTGTAAAACTTCCGTCCGCGGTAACCAAAACCCCTATTGTCGAATGGTCGGTTATAACCTTTTTAGTGCCGTATTCGGCTGCCTTCGAAAAGGGCATCGGCGATGCCTGCCACGGCGTGGAAACAAGCCTTGTTTCACCGTTTTCTTCACCGCCGAGCGCGCCTTCAACCATATAGCCCACGCAATCGATAAGCCTTACTTTTGCCGTCATGTTGCCTACGTTTATTTGAACCGCCGACGACGGCACGAACTTCGGCTCGGTCGTCATAACCGTTTTTCCGGAAGCCGACTGAGGCATTTCGTCCACCGCTACGCTTTTTTTCTTTTCCGCCATATTGGGAAGCACGATTTCTTCCATAAATTTGGTAATAAAAGTGGACTTACCCGTCCTTACGGGTCCCACTACGCCGATGTAAATATCCCCGTCCGTACGGCGGGCAATATCACCGTAAATATCGTAATCCATATTTCCTCCGATTTTTTCGATTCCTACGTTACTTTATGCGGAAAGGTTTTTGATTATGATAGTCTTTAACGGATAGCGATATTTTTTCGCAAAGGCTTGCGGTTAAAGTAATAATATAGACAAAAAATCCCTCAAACGGTTGACGGAGGAAATTATTAGTGATAAAATTTACTTAAATATTAGGGGTGCCGTAACGGCTGAGATTATACCCGTTGAACCTGACAAGATAATGCTTGACTGGGATATAAGGTATTTTTTTCGCGCCCCCGTTAGGAGGTTTTTTTTTATGTCGCTTAATCTGAACTTATTAAGTTCCGCCAAATGGTATCTTTTTAAATTCGACACACCGTTTGACGTCGTAAAAACCGTTGCTTTATGGCTTACGGTTGCACTTGTAATCGCCTTTTTAATCTTATTTTTTACCCTAAAAACAGATAAACGCAAAAAATTTACTAAAGCGGCAACTGTTTTTGCGGTAATTTACGCCTGCGTTTTGTCAATTACCTTTTTAACCTTTACTTTTTGGGAAAACCAAAAAGAAGGTTACACGATACTTCTTCTGCTTATCCCCCTTGCAGTGCTAATTTTATCGTTAGCGGCGCTTATAGTAACCTTGCTTTACGGCAACAAAAAAGCAAAAATCGTTACGGGTATCATCGCCGCATTAGCCTTTATCGCAACGATTATTTGCATGGGCGTGCATTTTGCAAGCGGCGCCGGCGCGGATATGAACGGAATAAACAGCGAAAGCGTAAATTCCATTGCCCTGTACATTTGCGCCGTTTTGGTTACCGCCGCGCTTATCGCAGTTGCTTTTATATTCGACAAAGGATATAAAGGGTTCGACACGAAATCGGTAACCTATGCAGGCGTTTGCATTGCCATGAGTTTTGCTCTTTCATATTTAAGAATAGTCAAACTTCCCCAAAACGGTTCCATAACCGTTGCGTCAATGTTACCGCTGATGTTGTATTCATATATCTTCGGAACAAAAAAAGGAGTCTTTGCAGGCGGTATTTACGGACTTTTGCAAGCGTTACAGGACCCGTTTATCATTCATCCGGCACAGTTTTTACTCGACTATCCGTTGGCTTTCGCCTGTATCGGTCTTGCGGGAATTTTTGCCTGCAACGCTAAACTTGAAAAACTACCGCAACTTCAGTTCGCCTTAGGCGCCGTCGTTGCGGGAATCGGAAGATTTTTAATGCATTTTTTAGCAGGCGCTTTTGCCTTTTCCGCCTTTGCCGGAGACCAAAACCCCTTTGTATACAGTTTTGTATATCAATTAGGCTACGTATTCCCCGACGTTGCTATCGTGATCGTCATGGGAGTTTTGGCGTTTTCAAGCAAATCGTTTACTAAGTTTGTAAGAAGCCGTATGGTCCCCGTTACCGTAAAATAACGGCGGTAAAATAATTTTTAACGATATTGAATGTAATTTTAAAGGGTACGGACAAATTCCGTACCCTTTTTTATATCGTTTAATCGCACAACCCCAAAAGATAGTCTACACTCTCGTTAAAATAAACGGAAAGCGTAATCAATGCGGAAGCAGTCGGCTCCGTTTTACAAAGTTCCCACTTTGCTATTGCCGACTGGCTAATTCCCGTTTCTTTGGAAAGTTCCATTTGACTCAGCCCACGGCTTGATCTTAATTCTTTTAATCTTTCACTAAACTTCATGACTTTTTTGACCTATTTGTAATATTATAACAATTTCAAGTAAAAAAAGACTTGACAGGTCTTATAAGACTTAATATAATGAAATAATTGAGTATGTTTATTTACTCAAAATTAACAAGGGAGAAGAAAAAAATGCAACAACTAAAAACCAACAGAGGCTTATTCATGTATTGCCTGCTATCAGTAATTACTTTCGGTATTTACCCACTGTATTACCTACATCGACTTTCGGTTGAACTCAACCTTGCCTGCTCAGATGACGGTAAAAAAACATCCGGTCTTATAGTTTATTTGCTTCTGACTCTCGTTACATTCGGTATCTATGCAATCATTTATTGGTGCTTAGCGGTAAACAGAATGCATGATTTCTGTCTGAAAAACAACGTTACTCCTCGTCTTAGCGTGGCATCTTACCTTTTATGGAGTATAGTCGGCAGTTTATTGTTCGGCCTTGGACCTTTAATCGCTATGTATAAGTTTATCCATATGCATAACGATGTAAACGGAATTTACAATGCAAAGGTTCTGAACGCAACTGCTAAATAATCTTTATTATAAAGATCAAACAGAAAAAATCGAAAATACATCTCGAAGTCTAACAAACTCGTGAGATGTATTTTTTAATATAACAAAAAGTTGATGTTAGTATTTTTTTATGTAATGTTGCAGTAAAAATAAAAGCGGTCGGGGATAAAACACCCCGACCGATTTTAAATATGTAAAGAATTGTCGAATAACCGGCTTATAGCCCGACTTTTAAAAGTAACCGACTTTTTATCCGATTAAAAAACAATACAATCAAAACTTGATTATTTAAAGTTTTTTGTTTCGTCCAAAAACTTATCCAAGTTTTTATCTGTACATAAATCCATAAGTTCACATATGTAATCTATAAGTTCCGAACGGTCGGCACGCAAAAGATTCTTTTTAAAAGTTCTCTTTTTTATTTCCCTGTTGTCGTCGGCGGACGGTTTTAAATACTCGTCATAATACCGTTTGGCTTCTGCCGGAAACAACTTAAAATACAGCGCGACGACGTGTTTGCAAACTACGCGCCTGTTGAAGGCTTGCTTACAGTTACAGGATGATTTTACATTTTTGTTAAGGTCTAAATTTACGCTGAAAACCTCGCCTTTTTCATCCACTATCTTGCCTTCGTAAACCCGTTTGGAAACCTCGTTAACTTCCTTTACGCATCCGCATTTAAAGCAATAATAACCTTCGTATTTTGCCTTTTGACTCGCATTAGCCAAAACTTCCATTTTCCCCTCGTTTAAACTTTTAATTTTTAGCCGTTAATCGACCTATAGACCGATTTTAAATAAAAAATTCCGTTAGCGTTATAGAAAATTCGGTTTACGGCGGTTATAAACCGCTTACGCCATAAACCGAATTTTACAAGCCCTTTAACTATATGACAAGAAGGTTGCCTTCTTTTTTGTAATGTAGTCTTTAAAGGACATATTCCCGTCGATTCCGCCGGACTTGTTTTCAAAGGCTATGCACAAATTTTTAACAAGCGGAAACTGCGGCACAACGTCGTTTTGATAGTTTGATTTTGCTAAGTTGAAAACTTTATCAAAATACGTTGGATCGCACCATTCGGAATTAAAAATATCACGAATGTTTTGTGTGAATTGCTCATTGTAATCTTTAATCACTTTTCCGTTTTCTCTGCCGAGAGTATAGCGAACAAGCGGATTTTGTTGAGATTCGTTTGCGCCTTGCGCCCAGTTTGAATTGTGTTTGACGGCTGTCATGGCGTTACCTGTCGGATCCCAATCCTTAGTTATGCCGAGGCATCTGTCCCAATCGTACGGAATAAAATACGCCTTACCGCTTTTTTTGCCGAAATAAATGTAATAGTTGTTGTAATTGTTACGGAAATCATCGGGATTGCCAAGCACGTATGCAACCGCTTCTTCCATTAAAAAAGATTGCATATCTACATAATTTGCAAGAGTATTTTTATTGACGCCGTTGCCGTTTAAAAAGTTTAACAGATTTTTAAGACTTGAGTGGTCGCTCTTCTTTTTGTTGGTTTTTAAATCGTACGACGGAAAATAACACTTATCTTCATCTTCTATACCGATCTTTTTCATATCGGACGGTATTGTAAGATCGCCCTTGCCCATCGCCGTGTAACCGACTTTGTATAAATCGCCGCCGAGTTCTTCATCCGCCATTCTTCTTTCAAAAAAAATATCGTCTACAACTTCCAACACTTCAAACACACCGAGAGATTTTGGCTGTTCGTTGTCGATTTTCAGGCTGACTTTGCCAAGATTGACTTTGAGCGCCATCACGCCGAATGCGTCAAACATTTTGTAAGCGTAAAGTTGCTTGATGTGTGTGGCGTCATAGTTTTTGTTCCACTTAAGATCGAGTTTTTGCATATCGAGAAAACGGCGCTCTTTTCTGTCCGCTTTCGACTGGTCAAGTTCATAAGCGGATCCGTCATAATAATCGTCGTTAAAAGTTTCGGCAAAGTTGAGTTTGTAATGGATAAGTCCGTCGATTTCACCCTTGTCATTCAAAAAATCGCGCAAAGAGGTGTTGCCCTTCATCTTTAAACCCACTTGTGTGAAACTGTACTTTTTATCGCCGAAACTAATATCCACATTACACATACGGTTGAGCGGAGATTTACTGCCCATGTTTTGGTAATGGTGGTAATCTTCGTTTAATTTTCTAAGTTCTTCGCTAGACATATTTATAACGATTTCCACCTTGGTGTTAAGGTCGAAAAACTCTTCGTACTCGCTGTCTAAAACGGGTGGCTTATCATCGTTGCCGCCGCTTCCGCCGTTACTGCCTGTTCCGCCGTTACTGCCTGATCCGCCGTTGCCCACTATGCCGTTACAGGCGCTAAACGCCAAAATCAAAATAACCGATAATAAAATGCCAATTATTTTTTTCATATTTTCCCTCCGAATGGTTACAAATATAAGGCTAAACGGTTGTTTAACCTAAATAGTTGCGATATTTTTTTGCGGTTTCGCTACTTAAAGTATTTTTTATTTTAGCACTATTAAGAAAAATTTTCAATAACTATGTACAAGTAATTTGCAAATAGCGTTGAATATTTCCGTTTTAGACAATGTTTTGGCGGTTTAGACCGAAGTTGCGCCGATAGGTTTGCGATTTTTAGTCTTACAAACGCAATGTACTACTTATGCCTTTTTGCGCGCTAAGAATATCACAAATTACGCCTAAATGCAAAAAGGCGCTTTAATAACGTTGTATCAAAAAAAATGCCCGATTATTTTTTGCTTAATTTTTCAAAAAATAAACTTACAAAAAACCGATATTTATTACAAAATATGCCGTTAATCGACCTATAGGCGGACTTTTGTGTTTATTTGCATAAAAATAGGGCGGCGTAAGTTTGCTTACGCCGCCCCTTTTTAGTTATAAGTAATTACTTGCTTGGTTGTACATATTTATATAGATAAATATTTGCCCAAAAGCAGCAAGCCTTTACTTGTTTACAAGCGTTTAATGGTTGCGCTGTTTTAATTATGCCGTTTTTGTTACGAGTAGATAGTCAATGGTAAACCAATCGCCGTCGTTTAAAGCATAGAAGTCGATTTCAAACCATTCGCCTGCGGTAATCTGTACGGTTATTGCGTTAGCGCTGGGAACAAAATTATCCCATCCAAAAGAACCCGAAAGGGTTGTTTTTTGTTCTTCACCGCCGTTAATTTTATAGGCAACATTTCTGTCCCCCGTGTAACCGTATGCAAGTTGAATGTTATAAGTGCCTGTTTCGGTTACTTTGAACCTAAACTTACAGCCGTCGCCCATTTGGTTGATTTCGCCCAAACCGTAGCCAAACGAGCATGTGCCCGTTCCCCAATTAATGGGACGTTGATTGCCGTTAGCCCAATGCCAACCTGCACATTCAGCCTCGAGTTTATATGTCGTTGCGGACTTATCGGTATTAACGTCGAAACCTTTGCCTGTGCCTTTAACGCAAACATAGTCTATTTGCGCCCAACCGCCGTTTACCGAGTCTTTTAAAAGATAAAATTCGTTCCAACCGGCAACGAAGGTCATTTGAACGGTTGCGGTAGCGCTTTTACGGCTATCGCCGAACCAACCTGTGTTCTCGGTATATATCGCTTCGGTTTGTCTTACGCCGTTTACGTAAACACCCATATAGGAATCGGGTGAACCTGTCGAATATACGATATCGACGTTGCGTTTGCCTGCTTCGTATGCAAAATAACGGAAATATAAACCTTGACCGCAATCGTCAATGCCTAAAGCGTAAGCGCCGCCGTGTGCTTTTTCGTCAATGGAAATGTGTTTTTGGGTAAGCGTTGCGTCTTCGGCTTCCAAAATAACGTCGCCGTCGATAACGAGAACTTTTACGTTAAGCGTTTGGGTCTCGGACAAAGTAGCGCCGCATTTAGCGGTTACTTTGACGGTGTAATCGCCTGCAGGTACTTGATCGGTTAGGTTATAACTGTTTGTCGTTACGGTTATGCTTTTAACCATTTCGGTATCGGCGTAAACTTCAATAAGGTACTGTTTTGCGTTTGCGACTTCGTCAAAGGTTAAAAGGTTTACATTGGAAATTGCAAGATTTGCAGGTTTTTCAAGAGAAGCGATAATCGGCTCGGAATATCCGCAAGCACATACGCGAATATTCTGTTCTTCATCTTCCACAAAACTGTGCGCTTCAAAGTCCTTTTTTTCGGTAGTATGCTCGCAGGTTGCGGCATAATAATGTCCGGTAGGATCGGTATTGGTTAATTCCGTTGCGAACGTATGTCCTTTGGCTTCGCCGTATTCAAAAGTATTTTGGCTAACTTCTCCGCAATATTTGCAGGAATAGTAATACTTTGCAGGTTCGGTACAAGTAGCCTCGCTTGCAAGATATTTTTCATCTGTATTTTGATCTGTAAAGTCGTGCAAATGATCGACCTTGGTAATAAGCAAATAGTCTGTGCACCACCAATTATTACTGTCTTGCGCGGTTAAAGCCGAATAATCGACTGTGTACCATTCGCCTGCGGTAAGTTCCAAACCTATTCCGTTTTGGTCAAGCGTAACGATATTCCAAGCGCCGGAAGCACCGCTTAATTGATGCGTAAATTCTTCGCCGCCGTTTACGCTTACGGAAGTATTAACGGTAACGCCGTTAGGTCCGCTGTAAGCAAGTTTAAGGATATATGCGCCCGTTTCGGCAACTTTAAACCTGAACTCAACGCCGTCGCCTGCAGAAGAAATGTTTCCCAAACCGAAGCCGTGTGAGAACTTGTCCCCTTCGCCCGTCCAATTTGCCGGACGTTCTCCGCCGTTAGCCCAATGCCACTTGGCGGATTCCGCTTCGAGTTTGTAAGTTTCGGAACTCATATCGAAGTCATTGGTGTAAGATTTGCCCGTTCCTTTAACGCGAATATAATCTATTTGCGCAAAACCGCCGTATGAAGGAGTGTCTGCGCCCGTTCCGTCTTTCATCAGGGTGATTTCATTCCAGCCTGCCGCAAGGGTAAGAGTAACCGTGGTTGAAGCGGATTTTTCGCTGTCGCCGAACCAACCTGTTCTTTCGGTAAATACCGCAACGGCTTGTTTAACGCCGTTTACGTAAACGCCCATAAAGGGGTTAATGTCATCGGTCGAATATACTATATCGACGTTGCGTTCGCCTGCTTCGTAAGCATAGTAACGGAAGTATAAGCCTTGACCGCAATCGTTAATGTCCATAACGTACGCTCCGCCGTGTGCTTTTTCGTCTATCGAAACATTCTTTTCGTTAAGCGCCGCGTCTTCGGCTTCCAAAACAACGTCGCCGTCGTATGCGTCGATACGGGTAGATAATTCGGCGGTTTCGGAAACCATTCCGTCGCAACGGGCGGTAACTTTTATGGTGTAAGTACCGAAAGGTACATGGTTTTCTTTAAGATTTAAGGCAGCCTCCGCAGTAACGAAAGATAAAGTTTCTTTGCCCTCTTGAGCAAATTCTACCACGTAATCGGAAGCGCCGTTAACTTGGTCGAAAGTAAGCAAAAAGTCGCCGTATGTAAGATTGCTTGGAGCGTTGAGTTTCAAAAATTTTGAGTAACCGCAAGCACAACTTTCATAACTGCCGTCTTCCGACACAACGAAATTATGTTCGGCGTAGTCTTTTCTTTCTTCGGTATGTTCGCAAGTGGCGGGATACCAATGTCCGATTTCATCGTAAATAAGTACGGTATCGAAGGTATGACCTGTCGCCGCGACGGTAATATCTTCGATTTTTTTCTTATCCGCGTCGAAGTCCTTGCCGCAGGTATTGCAATGGTAATGCCCTACTGCGCCGTCGGTGGTACAAGTTGCAGGGACCTCTGCAATCCATTCACCGTATTCGTGTACGTGTTCGGTATCGAGACCGCACGCCGTGAGCGTCATAAGCGCCGTAATTAACGCTATAACGACAAGTGCAATAATCTTATTTTTCATACTCTCCTCCTTGAGAATTTGTTACAAAATTGATTTAGTGTTGGTTTTATCGAACAAGTGAAATTTGTTCAGGTCAAACACAAAGTTGAAATCGGTACCGTCCGCAATGCGGCGTGTAACCTTGCATTTTGCTATAAGGTCGACGTCGCAGAAAGGCACGTGTACGTGGTATTCGCTGCCGAGAAGTTCTGCCACCGAAACGCTTTCGCTTATCGGAGCGGAAGGCTTGACGGAGGACGGAAGTTCATAATTTTCATAAACGTCCTCGGGTCTGATACCAAATACCGTTTCATGCTCTTTTGAAAGGCAT
Source organism: uncultured Clostridia bacterium (assembly GCA_945638575.1). GTDB lineage: Bacteria > Bacillota > Clostridia > Christensenellales > Borkfalkiaceae > UBA4636. The sequence continues at coordinate 94,836 of CALZDP010000003.1, forward strand.
TTTTTGTATTTTTCAAGCAAACTTTTAAGTTCTTCGAGCCTGTCGTTTGGGGTTTTGATTTTTACATACTCCGTCTTACCGCGAATTTTGTTTATAAGCGATTTAAAGGTAAACTTTTCCCTGTGGTGGGTAAGAAGAAGGTTCATATCGGGCTTTTCGTATTCTCTGCTTTCTATGCGCTTTTCAACGTCGGCGATACAGTTTAAGTAAAACCGGTCATGACGGGCGATTTGCTCATTGGTAAGAACTATCTTTTTGCCGTCGGGAAAAATAAGTTCGCCCTTATTATAAGTGCAATTTATCATATTCATCGCAGGGGCGCCTATAAACGTAGCGACAAACATATTGGCAGGATGCGCATAAACCTCTTCGGGCGTGCCTATCTGCTGAACGTAACCGTTTTTCATAACGACAATACGGCTTGCCATGGTCATGGCTTCCGTTTGGTCGTGTGTTACGTAAATGGTAGTTGCGTTTATGCGCTTGTGAAGTTTAATGATTTCACTGCGCATAGACACGCGAAGTTTGGCGTCAAGGTTGCTTAAAGGCTCGTCCATCAAAAAGACTTTTGCATCGCGAACTATTGCCCTGCCCAGCGCCACACGTTGCATCTGTCCGCCGGAAAGTTCTTTGGGGTAACGGTCGAGATATTCGGTTATTTGCAAAATGTCTGCGGCACGCCTGACGCGCTCGTCGATGTCCTGCTTTTCAAACTTTCTCGTTTGCAAACCGAAAGCCATGTTTTCGTACACGGTAAGGTGGGGATACAGCGCATAGTTTTGAAAAACCATGGCGACGTCGCGCTCTTTTGCAGTCTTTTCGTTGCAGTACGCGCCGTCTATAAACAAGTCGCCCGTCGTAATGTTTTCAAGCCCTGCTATCATGCGAAGGGTTGTTGACTTACCGCAACCCGACGGGCCGACAAAAACTATAAGTTCGTGTTCTTGAATATCCAAATTAAAATCAAACACGGCTTGAACGTAATTGTCATACACCTTGTTTATATTGCGCAAGGAAATATACGCGCCTTCGGGCGCGACTTTGGGCGCTTTACGGCCTTCTTCTTCGCTTGCAATCATTTTTTCGTACTGCACTTTTATTTCTTCGCGCTGACGTTTAATCTCTTCCGCCTGCGTGCGTTTTTGTGCATTCTTATTACTCATTTGATCCTCTTTTTAATATAAATGCGGTTTAGTCGGGCGAAAGCCGATTACCTGAACATATATTGGGTTTTCCTTAAAACCTTAATGCAACCGATTGCTGCTTTACTACCCGTAAAGTCAATCATTATCGTATCGGAATCTTTGTCGAAAACATAGGGAATATCCAAATAAGCCTTGCCCGTTGTTGCGTTCTTGCTCGTATTAGACAGTAATACGCCACCAAACCGAACACCGTTACGGATAACGTTTGCGTTTAAGGTTGAGCCTGTGCTGTTACGGTATTCCACACGAATAACAACCTCTTCCCCGTCGCTTAAGCCGTCCGGTTTTTTGACGGTACGGGTGTATTTATCTTGATAGGCGCGCAAAGCGGAATCGGAAACTTGCGACAATTCCTTGTAATCGACTTCTTCAAGCATAAAGTCGTCAAAATAAAGCACTTCGCTTTTTGCGGACGACGGGTGGAAACTAAATCCCACTTCCATATTGTCATCCATCGCTTCAAACACAAAAGCCTTGTTGATTAACGAGGTAACGTTTGCAAAAGTCATTTCCGCGGTTGATTCTTTACTGCGTGCAAAAATTGATACCTGCGTACCGCCCGTTGTTTTTACATAGGTCGACAGTCTGTAATATTTGCCCTTTTTAAGTCCTGTAAATTTATGATAAACCTCGCCGTCTTTGAGATTTGTCATTTTAAAGCCCGCAAAGCCCGAATGGGTGTTAATGTTTTCGCCTTCGGTAATTACTTCAAGTTTGCCGTTCTTTGCCGTAAAGCCCTCTTGAGTGCGTTCTTCCGCGTCATAGTTTTTAAATAAGAAGGAGTGGTCTTTAATAAGCGAAGCGGTTGGAATCAGGTATTTATCCCCTTCCGCTTTACCGCCGTTTTTGACAAGTATCTTTTCAAAATTCTTTCTGTAAAGGTCGATAATGTCGTCTATCTTTTGACGGGTGGGGTATTCTTCACTGCAAATACGCGCTTGAAATAAACCTTTTTTTCTGTCTTCTTCCGAATAGGTTGAACCGTCGTCGTTAAAGTACACGCCTTCGCCGTCGTAATATATGGTCGAATTTATGGCGTCGTACTCCTCGTTGCCCTGTTTAAAGCCCTTTATTATACCCATAACGCCTGTAACGATTGCCGCCGTACAGTCGCCGTCAAACCCTAAAATCGAAGCATATTTGCAGGAATCAAGGTAGGAATTTTTACCGTAAAGCCAACTTAACAGGGCAAATGCGCCGTTTATATTGGGATCGGTTTGAACGTTGTCTATACGATACAGTCCGCGGCGCTTGTTAACAATCTCTAACCCTGCCGAACGGTAGTCGTTAGGGTAATCGTTGTACGCCTTGACGGCGTAATCATACATTTGACGGGGATAGGAGCCTTCGGGAAGGGCCTCTTTAGCCTTTTCCATTACGACAAGAATATCATCTTCAAAGTATGCAAGCGAATACATTGCGGCATAAAACTTAGCCCACACCAACGAATCGAAATAGCCTACGTTTGATGCAAAAGTGTCAACAAGTTCGGTTGCCACATTGGGCATACCGGGCGCGTTCATACCGAGTGTTTCGTTTTCGATATAAGCCTCCGTACACCAGCCCCAGCGGTTACCGCTTTCGATAGTGCCCGTAAACGGCGGTAACATATCGTGCGCCGAAATAAGGTCTATAGCGCCTTGTCCGCCGCCCCAATCGCTTACCTTGTACTTTTTCCAAGCCTCTTTAACGGCGTAACCGGAAATGCCGAACTCGTCGATTATAAGTTGATTGAATATATCTATATGAAAGTCGTCGTCCGAATACACTTCGTTTTTGCCTGTATCGGGATTAACCCTTAATCTGTCATAACGCCAGGTATCGACGGGGGTGTAGTGTTCATAATTGCCGGCATAAGGACCGTTTAAAAAATCAAACCAAGATTCCGGCATGCCGATATAAGGGTCTTGACCGTACCAGACGAATTCGTAACCGCTTAAAAAGCCGGAAAACTGACCTAAAAGCCCTGCCAAAGTCTTGTTTAGGTACTCTTCCTTTGAAATTTCTTTCATCGTTACGGTAGGATTAAAGACAGTGCCGCCACCGCCCGTTTGATCTTCTGTCGAATTATTGCAAGCGGTCAGCGCAAATACCGACAACAGCATTATCGCCGCAAACAAAGCCGTTATTTTTTTACTGTATTTCACTATAGTTTACCCTCCATACCGTCTACCATAGTTTCATGCATAAAGTCGACAAATTCTTTCGCCGACATTTCGCCGTTTATCCAAAGCGCCATTTTTTGGTTGATACGTTGGTCTACGACGTTGTAGTAAGTGGAATAAGGTACGTTCGCTTTGTAAGCGATTCCGCCCTTAACCGTTTCAACGCTGTCGGCAAGTTTTGTGCCTTTAATGGACTCGAAATAATTATCTATACAGTCGGTTCTTATGGGAATACCGCCTACCTGCTTACTGCTTAGCGCGGTTATGGCTTCCTTGCTCATAAGCGCTTTTAATGCGATTTTATCGGCTTCGGGATGACGGGAATTACGCGACGCCCAAAATCTGTCGGTAAAAGTGGTTGTGTAAGAGGTGTATTTTTTGTCGGCAACGGGGATTGCCGCAATACCGATTTCAAAATCGCCCGTATACTTGCAAATATCGTGCATCTGCCAAACGCCGTCGATAAGCATTGCTATATTACCGCCGAGAAATCTTGCCGCGGCGTCCAAAGTCTGCGTATCGGAAGTCGATGGAGCCGATTTATCGATGACAAGCATTTGGGTAAACCAATCGTAAACGTCATAGAAAGGCTTTGTGTTTATTACGCAGTTGCCGTTAGAATCGAAAATATTTTCGCCGCCGCTGTTTTTTGCATACATACCTGCATAGGCAAGGAAAGGACCTGCGGATAAACCGAACTTTTTTTGGTCTTTTCCGAGAGCGGTATAATAATCGGTCATCTTTTTAGCGGTATCCTGTATCTCGGCAAAAGTGGAAGCGTTGTTCCAATCACTGCTTGGATATGCAATCTTATCGGAAGGATTGGCTTTGTTGTATTGATCGAAAATGGTCTTGTTGTAGTACATTACCATATGTTGCGTGCCTGAGGGCAACCCGTAATATTTGCCATCATTTTCGGCAACGCCCTCAAATGCGGTAGCGTCGTATTCACCGGTAGCAACCAACTCATCGCGAATATCGGTAAGGTCTGCAAGTTGACGTTTATCAACCATCATGGGAATATGCGACTCCGCAATACGGCCTATCGTTCCGCCGATATTACCCAAAATGTTGGAAGTAACTTTGGTGTAATATTGATCCCAACTGTCGGTTTTGATAATTTCGGGCTCGATACGTACCTTTTCGCCGTTACGCTCCAGCACGAGATTAGCGGCTTCAATCATAGCAAGCCAACCGGGGTTTTCGTTGGTACTGTTCATTATGGACATGGTAACGACTACGTTGCCGTCGTCGTCTACTTCGTTATCTTTGCAAGCGGTAAGACCGCACGCTAAGCCTACAGATATTGTCAAAGCAAGACAAAGCGATATAAACTTAGTTAAAAACTTTTTCATTTTTCTCTTCCTTTAATATTTATTTGTTGACGTCGTATTAACGACCGATTACTTCATACCCGTGGTTGCTATCCCCTGCACGAAATACTTTTGACAGGCAAGATAGACTATGGCTATCGGCACTATGCTAAGCGTAGACGCCGCCATTATTCTGCCCCAGTTGGCGCCTGTCATGTGGGTTTCTTTTAAACCTGCGATTAAAAGCGGTAACGTGGTAAGTTTTTCATCGCTTAGGTATATCAAATGCCCCATGTAATTGTTCCAACTGCCTATAAAGGTGAATAAACCGAGTGTAACAAGCGCAGGCTTAATAAGTCTTAGCACTATCTTAAAATATTTACCAAACCAACCGCATCCGTCGATTTCGGCGGCTTCTAAAAGTCCGTTGGGGATAGATACCATAAAGGAACGCAACATAAACACGCCGTACGTGTTAATCATAACCCCCGGAACTATCAGCGGTAAAAATGAGTTTGTCCAGCCCACTTTTGCAAACATCATAAACAGCGGCAACATTGTTACCTGACCGGGTATCATAAGGGTTGCAATAAACAGCCCGTATATCGGTTTGGAACCTTTAAACCTTATCTTTGCAAAGGCAAATGCCGCAAGCGAAGATGTAAACAGAGTGCCTACGGTTTGCAAAGAGGCTATTATAAAGGAATTTAAGTAGGCGCGCCACAGTAAGCCGTCGCCGTATTCGAAAACCGCTTTGTAACTGTCCCACGTCAGGTCGGTTGTAAACAACTCCGCCGAGCCTTGATTTATTAAGTCCGGATTACGAATAGAGTTAAAAATCATCCAATAGAAGGGAAAAATGCACAAAACCGCCGCTATCATAACGATGACGGATATTATCACCGTTTCAATTATCTTGCGTTTGGTGCTGCGCTTGAGTTTTTTCATTCAAACACCACCTTCTTTTTGATTTTAAACTGAATAACCGTTACAATGCCGACCAGTGCGAAAAGTACCCAACTTGCAACCGCCGCCCTTCCCATATCGAATTCACGGAAAGCGTAGAAGTAAATATACATCGACAGCGTGTAAGTAGAATAGTCGGGGCCTCCTGCCGTCATTATAAAGACTTCGTTAAACATATTGAATATGTCTATAAAAAGCATTACGGTAACAAAGAACATAACCGACGACAGCATAGGTACGGTTATTTTTGTTATTTTGCGCCACACGGACGCTCCGTCAATATCGGCGGCCTCGTAAAGTTCGGTGGGGATATTTTTCAGTCCTGCGTCAAAAATGATGTAATAGTAACCCACTTTAAGCCAAATACTGACAACCGAAACGGCTATTCTTGCCCATACCGTGTCTTGCAGCCAGTTTGGCAGGTTTTTTATGCCGAATACCGCAAGCACCGAATTGAGTATACCGCCGTCCGCCTGATATATAAACATCCATACCATAGCGATAGCGACGGTGGAAGTTACCATCGGCAAAAAGAACGCCGCGCGGTAAAACTTCATAAGGGGCAGTTTGCGGTTTGTAAGTATTGCAAGGGTAAGCGACGATAACAAAGTCAGCGGTACCACTATTGCAATATATATAAAAGTATTGCCTATGGACTTCCAAAATATTGTGTCGTTAAAGACTGCCGTAAAGTTTCTCCACCCGACAAATTCGGGCATATCTATCATATTCCAATCGGAAAAGCAAAGCACTAACGAAAACACTAACGGGAAAGCGACAAACAGTATAAAGCCGACAAGTTGGGGGGTAATAAATATCCACCCGAGCGCATTGTCGTATCTTTCTTTTTTTGTCATTCTTCGTCTCATCCGAACTTGCCCTCCGCATACTTTTCAGCCCTTTTTAACACCTTTTTAACTTCATCGAACGCCTTGTCAAGGGTGTCTTCCACAAGAGATATCGTAGGAATAATCCCCTCTCGAAGGGGAGTTATTCTGTCATCGTTTGTACCTTGTTCGTGAACCCCCGTGGACCCGCGCGAAAGGTCGCCTATGCAAAGATGGGCAAACTCACGCGAAAACCTTGTAAACAGTTTTTCGGACGCCCTGTCGTGGTAGTGCAGTCTTCCGTCGGTATGCCCCGATTGGAATAGCGGCATTGCTTTAGAAAGTCCGTCATAGTATCCTTCGCCGCTTACCAAAAAATCGGGTTTTATGGTGCGTAAACGATTGCAAAACCGCACTACCCCTTGGTATATATCCGCGTCCTTGTCATTTACATAACAGGCGGAAATATCAAGAAATGCTCCGTCGAAGCCGAATTTATCCGTAGCGCTTTTTATTTGCTCAAACAGATAATCGCTCCAACCCTTTTTTGCTATGTTAAGGTTTGCAAATCCACCGAAATCATAGTGGTGGGCGCCTTCCCAGTCGACCGAGCCGTTTCTGAATCTGCCGCCGCTTACCGTAACGAACTCGTTATCCTCGGCAAGGGCGTCTATTGCGGGAATGACTCGATTGGCCATGTTCATGCCGTACATTGCCATGACCTTACAACCAAGGGCGTGCATACCGTCCACAGCGGATTTAAGGGCGGTTTCTCCGCCCATACGCTCGTCGGCAGTGTAATTACCGTATTTATAATAATATCTTCCTTCCCAGCCGGCAAGATACACTATAACCTTGCGCCCGTCTATATGTTCGCACAACCTAACCATATCGCGCAACGCGCTTTCATAGGTGTGAAACATATAGCCGGTAAATGTTTGCATGTGCATTGTAACAACAAGCCCGATATCTTTTAACCAGGACGGCGCAATGGTGCAGTCGGCGAATTCTTCCAAGCCAAAAGTTTGCTTTATGTAGTCGGAATGTATTGTGTATATCTCGTCGGCGCTGTCCGTAACGCCTATTTCGATACGCGGCGCGTTAAAACTTTCTGAAATATCAACACCGCGCGCGTCTTCGACAACGTCTACACGCATTCCGCCGTCAGTCTTTTTGATAAAAAAGCGCTTTTCGCTTACCGTTTTATCCGTACAGCGTATATACAAAAACCTTCCGTCATTAAGTTTAAAGACAAGCAGCGGAGTGCTTAGGCTGCGCCACCCTTCGGGGTATTTTAGGCATAAGCCGTAATTTGTAACCTCTTTGTCTCCGTCGACAAGGCTTATAAGAGTACCGACGGGTAAATTGTCAAAGCGCAGTTTTATACCGCGGATAGGTTTTGTCAGGCGCGCCGAAAGGTCGAACGCCTTACCTTGGGGAATATCCGAAAGGCTGACCGTAACTTCCCCTTCTTCGCTCTCGTCGTTGCCCCAAACAAGATTACGCGAAAGGTATTTTCCGCCGTAACGCTCAAACGAGCCTTTTGAAGGAGTATAAACGTTTTCAAGGGTGAAAACCTCGGTAGATACGATAAAGTTCAGGTCTTTACCGACGACGGTAATGCTGTCATTATTTAATTTGTAGCTTAGATCCTGTGCTTGCATAATCAGTATAATATTATTCCGTTATTTCCTCGATAAAAGTAAGTTCTGCGTAGTCTATCAAAAGTTCGCCGCCTTCGGCTAAATCTTCCATAAGCACGCAATAGATAAAGTTTTTGCCTGCCTCTAAGGTGATTTCCACCCATTCTTCTGAAAGTACGGGTTTTTCCGCCGCCGTCGAGTAAGCCAATGCGTTCATCTTCTTTTGCTCATAGTCGTAAAAATCCGCTTCACGAAGGGGCGCGACTTGAGTTTGCGTAACTATAAACGTGGGGGCGATTGAAGCGGAACCTTCCGTTCCGTAACAAATGCGGATACGATACTTTGCCTTAACCGGCGAATTGAAGTGCCATTCAACCCCTTCATACTTGCTTGTGATAGCGCCCATTAAAAAGCCGTTGGAAAAGGTGTAGGAACCGTGGTTTTGGATGCTTGGGTTTTTGCAACCCATAATGCCCGAACCCATTTTTTTGCGAGGCGAACCCATTTCCGCTTCCAAAATGTAACTTTCGGGGCGTACTCCGTAGGATAAAAGATCGTCCATGTTGTATTTTTCGCCGTTACCTTTAAGTACGAAGTAATCAAGTTCCGCAAAACTACCGTAATTGTCCGTTTCATCACCGTTTTTCATAACGCTTATCGTGTTCCAACCTTTTAATAAGGTTATTTTAACAGTTGCCGGCGCGGCGTCGTAAACACCCGTTCCGCCCCAACCGGTTTTTTCGGTAAAATCAAACTTGGCGGAAAAACTACCGTTTACCCAAACGTCGTTGTGCGCAGGCGCCATATCGGTAGTGTAATATGCGGTAAAGTCATAAGTTCCCGCAACGGGGCAAAGGTAGTTGATGTACACGCCCTGTCCGGCGTCGTCTATACCGCCTACGTATGCGCCTTTGTGCGCAAGCGAATTGTTGCGGAAACATCCGTCGCGCGTGCCTGTTCCGAAGTTTGCAAGGTAGTCCTCCGCTTCAAAAACCACTTCGCCAAAGGTTGAAAGTGCAACAAATGTATAGTCTAAGGCTTCCCCTTTAACTTCCCCTTTATATGCGCTTACCGTAACCGTAATAGTTCCGCCGAGACCGAGGCTTTCAACGTCGATTGCGGTATCCGCTATTCTGTCCTCGTACACAACATCTTCGCCGTGTTTGAAAATTACGTCGTAACCTTCGGCGTTTTCAACCGCGTCGTAGGACAAAATACCATCTTCAAAGGCGATGTTGGTCGGCTTGTCGAGTTTAACAGAGTCATCGCCACTGCAGCCGCACGCCAATAACGCCGTGGTTATAACAGCCGCGCATAATATCAATGTAAAAATCTTTTTAATCATCATTGTTCTCCTTTTTTGCTTTATCAATTTAAGAATACATTTCGCAAAGTAAAATTTCAATGCACAAAATCATTTTTTATATTGAAAAAATCACAATCCTGTGCTATAATAAACGTAATTTGGCAATCAAGCCCCGATTATTGCCTTTTATTTACGACAAAAAACTGCCAATATCGGGTTTAGTTTGCAAAAAAAACTGCACGCTTGACAATAAAAAACAGGCTAAACTTTAACTACATTGATAATTTCAATGTTCATCGCCATAAGTTTAAGGAGATAAAAATGGATAATTTGAGTTTTGAACGTATGCCGCAATACTGCTTTTCCGCAAACCGCCAGTTTGAGCCCGGCGAATGTCATATGCACCGTCTGTACAAACTTAGCGTTCTTTTGCTTATCCGTAAAGGAGTGCTTCGTTTTACCGAAGACGGCGTGCCCGTTGAAGTCGGCGAAGGAGAATATTATATTCAAAAAGCGGGGCTTATGCAGGAAGGCCCGATACCGAGCGACTCCCCTAACTATTACTTTATCCACTTTAAAGGACATTACTGTAAGGCGGGCGCTCTTCCTATCCGCGGAAAGTTCGATATAGACAAAATCCAACCCATAATCGAAAAACTTGATAGGCTCGGCAGGGCGGCGGAACGCATCGAATACGAATGTTTGTTTTATACCCTTCTTTGCGCCCTTAAAAAACAGTTACCGCAAAAAACGGTTACCGAGCGTCTGCGCACACATATACTTGAAAATTTTGCGCGCGATATATCCCTTGACGAACTCAGCCGAGTGGCGCTTCTTTCCAAAAACCAAACCATAAACGTTTTTAAAGACACTTACGGCGTTACTCCGCACAAATATTTGGTCAATTTCAGACTGCAAAAAGCCAGCGAACTTGTCCTTGCAACAAATATGTCGATTAACGAAATTTGTTTTGCCGTAGGCTTTTCGGAATATTCCGGCTTTTATAAAGCCTTTTTAAAAAAATACGGCGCCTCTCCGCAAGACTACCGCAACAACCGCACAAGCGACAACCTACCCAACGCCACTTATTACATTCCGTAACAAAAATTTTTGTAAAATGTTTTTGCATACCGCATAGTTTTTTTGATTTAAAACCGCACAGTTTTTT
>CALZDP010000004.1 GCA_945638575.1 uncultured Clostridia bacterium
TTTTTAAAATCAATGTTGATATACAAACCTACAAATGATCATCCTAAAATAAAATATTAGACATAAATTTGTATAGTCAAATAACGTATAAATTTTGCCCCCCCCCCGAAAAAATCAAGTAATTTTCAGGTTTTTCTGCAATAAATACAAAAAAATCTTTTTGCTTAAAATCTTGATTTTTTCTATAATGTATATAATGGATAGTTTTCGTAATTTTAAGATAAATTCGGACAGCAATTTTGATTGGATTTTTTTATCGTATCAATCTAAAATTATAAAAAGCAAATGCTTCTGTTTTTATAAACCCTTGTAAATTTTTGTCTTTTATGTTATGATAATGGTACATAAAATTTTTAAACAATCAATACGGCGGTTACTGATAATGAGAGAAGGCACAAGCGGACTGTTGTTTACGCAAAATAAAGACGGAAGCATACGGCTTGAAGTAATAGATTACGGTGTGGAAGAATTCGGCGGACGGGATTGGGAATCTTGGTACGATTTATCCAAAAAAACGCAAAAATTTTGTTTGAAAAATTACAAAAATTACACACCGGCGACTTTGAAGAAATGCTTATAAAAGAATTCGGCATAACCTTTAAAACGCAGGAGTTTGAAAGGTTTTGCAATGAACACGGCATTGAGTTTAATCACAATACTTGGTCATAAATTTTTAGTTTACAGATTGGCAAATATTATTTAAGAGGATTAAAAAATGATTTTAGCAGGCACTTTTAAGGACGCCGTTATGAATTTTTTAACCAATGAAGGCTGGAATATCGTTCTTGTATTGAGCGTGCTTATTATTGCCTTTGTCGGGATAAAACTTGTGGCGTCGATTATAACAAAAATACTTTTCAAAAGCAAAGTCGACGGTTCGGCAATCGCCTTTTACATTGCTATTTTAAAAGTGGCGCTGTGGATAGTGGCGATTTTTGCGGTGGCAAGCATTTTGTCAATATCGACTTCTTCCTTGGTGGTCGGGCTTTCAAGCGTAGCATTGGCTATTTCGCTTGCGCTGAAAGATTCGCTTTCCAACTTGGCAAACGGCATACTTATTATTTATAATAAGCCTTTCCGCCGCGGCGACACCATTGAAATCGACGACGTTTGCGGAGTCATTAAAAACATAAAACTTTTTACAACCGAACTTATTACCGCCGACAACAGAAGAATTACCTTACCGAACAGCAAGGTTATTAACAGCACTATTATCAACAACACTTCTTTGCCGACAAGACGGCTGTCGTTTAACTTTCAGGTAAGTTACGACTGCGACGTTAATCTTGTCGAAAAAACTTTAATTAAATGTTTTAAGGAAAACCCCAAAGTAAACGTAAGACCCGCCCCGACGGTGTTTATGAGCGAACACGGGGATTCGGCACTTGTGTTTAGCGTAAAATGTTGGGTGGATACCGAAAACTATTGGGATGTTTTTAACGCCATGCCCGGCAAAGTTTTTGAAGCCTTTAAGGGGTGCGGAATAGAAATACCTTACAACAAATTGGACGTAAATATTATTGCGGACGGAAGCGAAAAGTCCGCCTATAAGTCCGTTATCGACACGGAAGGGGGTAACAGTAATGAATAAGACCGCCTTTTTGAAACTGTTTTCGGTAATATTTGTCTTAGCAACAGTATTCTTGCCAAACGTCAATACAGTCAAAGTTTTTGCGGCAGAAGAGGTCACTGCGGTTGCGCCTGACGACCTTACGGATAAGTCTTTTACGGTAACCAACAGTTACGAGGTAACCGAAGGATACGGGCATTACTACTTTACGCTAAAACCAAACGGAATTAATCTTTCCGAAGAATACGAAATCTCTGCCTTTTGGATTTTTGACGGCGACAGTTTTGCTTCAAACGCAATTTTTCAGATGACCGTAGAAACGGACCCGACCAAAACCCACTCTTTAAGCGTAATTGTAAATGTAAAAAATCAAGTCGGCGATATCGTCAAGTCGGTGGAACTGCCCAAAAGTTACTATAAAGACGGCAAAGTTTTGGAAAACCCTACCGCCGCCCAAACACCGCAAAAAAATCACTCTTTAAAGTTGATTTATCTGCCTATAATAGCCTTAATACTTTTAATCGTATATTTGACTTATTTTAAAAAACAAAGTTACACGGGCGGACTTGGCACCACTATAGACAGACTTGGCGGAATAATTAATATGGACGTGCTTATCGATAACGTTATAAATAATGAAAAACTTACCGATAAACAGAAACTGCACAAGATTCGTCTTTTATATAAAACCGTCAAACTCAATCTTACAAGCACCCTTAATATGCTTAAAACTTACGCCTTGGATACCGGCGTAACCATCGACACCAAACCTGCCGTCGAAAGTATAAGCGCAGCGTTGAATTTTATGGATAAGGATTATAAAAAATTGTCCTTAAACGAACTTATCGACATTTTAAACACACTTTTGAAAGAACATTTAACCACTGCGATTTCCGTCTGCAAAATGATAGAAGAAACAAATAATAAGTACCTTAAAAAGATGAACGACGCACAAATTTAACACTATATTACATCAAAAAAAACTATAAATAAAACACGGCTAAATTAATTATTAGTCGTGTTTTTAATTATAAAGTAGGGATATAAGCCCGTTATCGCACTATTTTACAAGTTTTAATACAAAGTTTGCAATACTCTCTTTAGAAACGCCGTATTCGCTTAAAAGACGATCGGGGTTAAAATCGGTGTGGAATTTTTTAGATATGCCAAGGTTTAAAACCTTCATATCGGTGTTTCCGTAAAAGGCGGAAATACGTTGACCGAAACCGCCGTCTACCTGTCCGTCTTCCGCCGTGATAACGTATTTATGGTCCTTTAACAAATCCGATAAAAGTTCGCTGTCGACGTCGGACAAAAAGCGCGGACTTATTACTGTTATGTTTACGCCGTGGGACTTTAATTCTTCCGCGGCGGATTTTGCGAATTTCAGAACCTGCCCCGTTGCGATAACCGCAACCCGACTGCCTTTTGTTACCACCTTATACTTAGTAACGGCGTAATCGGTATCGTCCTTAAAACCGCAAGGTTTAAGGCTGTTGGGGACTCTTATTGCCACGGGATGAACCTTTTGCGTGGTTGCGTAGTTCAGCATTGCAAGGTATTCTTCCGTACAGGAAGGGTCTAAATACACAAGATTAGGCACGCTTGCAAACAGTTGAACGTCGCAAGTTCCCAGATGCGTGTTAGAGGTAAACCCGTATACCCCCGGCGAAAATACAAGTATGGTCGCAGGATTATCGTTTAAGCACAAATCGTGCGAAAGTTGGTCGTAAGTTCTCTGTAAAAAGGGGGCGTATGTGCCGAAAACCGCCGTTGCGCCGTTTTTAGCCGCTCCGCTTGCCATTGCCATAGCGTTTTCTTCGGCAATGCCGACGTCAACGTATCTTCCCCTGCGGATAAGGTCTGCACGCTCTTCACCGAAAAAGCCGAAACTCGTGGGGGTGGCGGCATTCAAAATAATCGCCTTCTCATCCCTGTTTAAAAGTTCGACCATGCTGTCGTGAACGGTGGTATCCGGTTCGGAGTTATTTAATGGGGTGCCGTCCTCTACATTGAACGGACCGCCGGCGTGCCAGGCTTCCTTATCCCTTTCGGCGTACCAAAGACCTTTGCCCTTTATCGTACGAATATGAAGCACTATCGGGTGGTCTGTTCCCTTAGCCTCGCGGAAAAGTTGCACAAGTTTTTCAACGTCGTGCCCGTCGCCTAAATATCGATAATCAAGCCCGAAAGATTTGAAAATGTTTTGCACGGATTTTCCGTCGGTTTCACGAAGTTCCTTTAAATTTTTATATAATCCGCCGTGGTTTTCGGCAATACACTGGTCGTTGTCGTTGACGATTATAATTAAATTTTTATCGTATTCGCCTGCGTAATCTAAAGCCTCTAAAGCCTCTCCGCCGGAAAGACTTCCGTCGCCTATAAGGGCAACTATGTTTTCATCGGTTTTATTTAAATCCCTTGCTTTGCAAAGCCCGAGCGCCAACGAAACCGACGTGGACGTATGCCCCACAAGAAAGAAATCATGCTCGCTTTCTTCAGGATTAGTGTAGCCCGTAACGGTTGCAAAACAATCGTCATTTAAAAAGGCTTCCTTTCTTCCCGTCAAAATTTTGTGCGGATAGCATTGGTGGGAAACGTCAAAAACGATTTTGTCCTTAGGAGAATCAAAAACGTAATGGTATGCAACGGTTAGTTCTACCACACCAAGGTTAGGACCTTTATGTCCGCCGATTTTGCTTATACGGTTTATAACTGCCGAACGGACTTCGTCGGCAAGAATTTTTAAATCGGAAATTTTAAGTTTTTTAACGTCCTTCGGGGAATTGATGTTTTCCAAAAACATAACGAAACCTCCTTAAAAGTGGGGCTATAGGTCGATTATTGCCATTTTTTTGGTTTTATTGCGTGATTTTTCGGCAATAGATATATTGGCGACAATAACGGCTTTACTTAAATTGTATTACACTATAGGTTATTTTATTAAACTATATTTTAAAAAATAAGTCAAGAATTTTCTTTACTTTTGTTTTCTTTTGTCTTTTAAAGCCTGCCTTTAAAAAAATCAGCGATAATAATCGGTGCGACTAATCCTGCGTTATCTTAAAATTATTTGCAATTAACCGTATGAAAAAAGCAACCGTTTAGGTTGCTTATAAACAGTTTGTTTTAAGACAACAACATTTCAGTTTCGGTATCGTAAAACAAAATACGTGATTTATCCGCCGTAAGGGTTGCGGTTTCGCCGACGGCAAGGTCGGAAAATACCGAGAAGTAATTTTGGCTTTCGCCGTTAGTCAGGTAAACGGTTGACATAAACCTTTCGCCCCACTTATCGGATTCATCAACGGTAACAGAAAATTCACCGCCGTCATCACGCTTAAAATCTTCCGCGCGAACGGCAAGGGTAAGCGTTTTAGACTTACCGATATACTTTTTCATACCCTCGTTTGCAAAATCGGTAACGTCCATATTAAAGCCGTCCGAAACAAAGGTTATTTTGCCGTTTTCTTCCGTCAAATTGCCTTGGAAAAGGTTGATTTTAGGCGAGCCGAAAAATGTTGCGATAGGCAAAGTATTGGGCTTATCGTAAATATTTACGGGGGTATCGCACTGAGTTAAAACGCCGTCTTCCAAAAAAATAATTTTGTCCGCCATGGTAAGCGCGTCGACGGGATCGGAAGTTGCGTATATGAAATTTATGTTAAGACGTTTGTTAAGTTTTAAAATTTCGGTACGAAGTTCCTTTTTTAATCCTTGTTCGACGCCCTTTAAAATATCGTCAATTATAACGATTTTGGGTTCGCGGCTTATAGCCCTTGCAAGCAGTACCCTTTGTTTTTGTCCGGGGGTAAGGTTTTTAACAAGGCGGCGAAGATACTCGCTTAACCCCAAAAGCGCGGCGGCTTTGTTTATCTTTGATTCGATTTCTTCCTTGGGGTATTTTCTCAACTTCATACCGACTGCCATATTATCGTAAACGGAAGCGTTCGGATTAAGCGGAACGGAAGGCATAATAACCGCCATATTACGGTCTTTAGGCTCTAACTTATTGATTAAAACACCGTCGACGTAGATTTCTCCCCTTTCAACGGCGTCTAAACCGCAGATAGTGCGGATAAGAGTGGTTTTACCGCATTCTTTCAATCCCGTAATAACGGTAAGTTCCTTATCGGCGATTTCAAAAGAAAGGTCTTTAAGCGCTTGATGGGCAGGATATTTTTTTGATAAATTTTTAATTGAAATAACAGACATCGTTTCCCCGTATGTGAAGTTTTAGTTTGTTTTTTGCCATTTTGCCGTAAAAAAGTCGGTCAGGCA
Organism: uncultured Clostridia bacterium; assembly: GCA_945638575.1. Lineage (GTDB taxonomy): Bacteria > Bacillota > Clostridia > Christensenellales > Borkfalkiaceae > UBA4636. Next base: position 5,852 of record CALZDP010000004.1, read on the forward strand.
CGCTAAAAACTGCAAATAACCCCTGTATCGGGATTTTCTTTTGTTATATTGTAACAAGTTTTACAAAAAAAAACAACGAAACGGCTTAACAATATAAATTTTTTTTGACTTAAAGTTTAGTTGTATTATTTTGTTTGATTTGATATAATGGATTTAGCACAAATAGCAAAAGGTGAAAAATGAAATTTGAAAATTATCTGCCTAAAAATGCAATAAACTGCCGTTCGGTAGTAAATTTAAAAGATATCGACACAGAAGACGTTTACGAAATGCTTAGTAAATGTATTCGCCTTAAAATACAGGAATCTGTCGGCGAAGTTAATTATTCGCTAAAAAATAAACACGTGATGCTTATAACCAACCAAAGGCTCGGGCTTGCGCAAGTTACTTTCAGGCTTGCCGTAGACAAGGTAAACGGGCATCCCCTAACCATACCCATAGGCGGTAGTAACATAGTGGAATTTTTGTCCGGAAAAGAATCTGTGGAAGTGCTTTCCAAACTGAAAATCGACGGATTTGTAGTGGAAACTTCGGTAACGAGCGACGCTGAAAAATTGAGCGAAAAAATGTCCCCCGTAATCAACGCTTACGGCGGAGACAGCCCCATATCCGCAGTTTCCTACTTACTGACTGTATACGAACGTTTGCACAAACTTGACGGACTGAACGTTTGCTATTACGGCTGTCCAAAAACAGTTACTTCTTTTTTGGCGGGAATAGCAAAATGCGGTATGAATATTAACTTTGTCAAGGAAAACTGCCAAACGCCCGACGAAACTGTTTTGGATTACCTTAAAGAATTTACTTCGGTAACCGTAACAGACGACTACGAAAAGGCTGTAAAATACTGCGACCTATTGTATATCGACAACGATTATCCGAGCGATTATATGATAACCAACGAAAAATTGGAAGCCCTTAACGCTTCGGCGTTTGTGCTTCACGAAACTCCTTTAACCGACGCAGTTGACTGCAGTATAGACGTTTTAGACGATAAACGCTGTCTTGTTACCGACGGCAAAGCAAATACAGTGTATGCGCTTTCTGCTGTTTTGGAATTGCTTTTGGGCTAATAACGGGCTTATAGGCTTACTTTTTAAAATCAGAGGGTTTTACGTATGAACGATTTTTTCGGATATTTAAAGAGAATGAAATATATTAAGCGGTGGTCGCTGATGCACTCTAACTTAGAGGAAAACGATATGGAACACACTATGGAAGTTACCCTTATCGCACACGCTATCGCACTTATAGGAAACAAAAAGTTTGATAAAAATTATGACGTGGAAACGGTTTTAAACTATGCGCTTTACCACGAATGCAGTGAAGTCATAACGGGCGATTTGCCTACGCCCGTAAAATATTTTAACCGCGATATAAACGTTGCATATAAAGATATAGAACTTGGCGCTTGTAAAAAACTTATCGACACCCTTGACGATTTTTTGAAGGAAGAATACGAAAAGGCGCTTATCCCCGATAAGCACAGCGAAGAATATAAAATAGTAAAATACGCCGACCGTATTGCCGCATACGTAAAATGTATCGACGAAGTAAACGTTGGCAACAAGGAATTTAAAAAAGCATATAATTCCATCGGTAAAGACGTTAAGTCAATCGATTTACCCGAAGTAAAATATTTTATGGAAAACGTTTTACCTGCTTTTTCCAAATCTTTGGACGAATTGGATTAAGTAAAACCTAAAAAGCGCCCCTATAGGTCGATAACCGACCTATAGGGGCATTTTTTTAAATTGTTGCATAAACGATTAACAAGACTATCGACAGTAATAAAAATATTCCGCCGACCACAAAATAATGGGCTATGCCCTTTTTGTTTTTGCGTGATTGGGTTTTTCTTTCCTTATAGTCGGAAAAGTTTTCCCTTTCTTTAAAACGCCGTTTTGCGGAAAGGTTTCTTACCACGAAAATACTTTCAAAGGAAAACCCTATAGCGTCGAAAACCCCTTGCCTTGAAGCAAAAGATATTCCGCCGATACCTAATAAAAGTACGCCCGAAACAAAAGTCGAATCCGCTGCGGAGGACAAAACCCCCTTGAAGTTTACTTCGCCGCCGCCCGTAAATATTATAATAACGCCGACGACTGCGGAAAACAAAACACCGACTATTAAAGTTAAAAGATAGGGCGTAAATTCCTTTTTCATATTAGTCTATGAGTTCCTTTTTATACTTTTCTTCTTCGGCATCGTTGCAATAAACAAAATGCCCTTTTTTAATTTCCCTCATAGAGGGCTTATCTACCGAATAATCGTGCTCCGCCAAAAAGTTGTAAACAAGCCTTTTACGGCGTTTTTCATAATAAGGATCGGGCAAAGGTATTGCCGAAAGCAGTGATTTGGTGTACGGATGCAGTGGGTTTTTGAAAAGTTCGTCGGCATCCGAAAGTTCCACCAGATTGCCGTAATACATTACCCCTATGCGGTCGGAAAAGTATTTTACGACAGATAAATCGTGCGCTATGAACATTATGGTTAAGCCTAAACGTTCTCTTAGTTCGTTTAAAAGATTTATAACCTGCGCTTGAATGGAAACGTCAAGGGCGGAAATAGGTTCGTCCGCAATAATGAATTCCGGATTTAAAATAAGGGCTCTGGCGATACCTATACGCTGACGTTGACCGCCCGAAAATTCATGGGGATACCTGCCTGCGTGTTCGGGCAAAAGTCCTACCAAATCGAGCATTTTGTAAACCTTTTCGTCAATGACTTTTTTGTCCTTTTCGCCGTGGATAATCAAACCTTCGGCAATAATATCCCTAACCGTCATACGGGGATCTAAGGAAGCAATGGGATCCTGAAAAATCATTTGAATCTCGGTAACAAGTCTTTTATGTTTTGCCTTGCGTAATTTGTTATTGTATTCTTTTTCCAAAGACTCTTTTTCTTTACCCTCGGCATTTTGAATAAGCGTAAGATATTCTTCGGAAACTTTTGCCATAATCTTTTTTGCGTAGTCCTTATCGCAATATTTACGGTCGTGGTCAGCCTTTTTTATTTCTTCTTTTTGCGCGCGGACGTATTCGGCGGCTTCCGATATAATTTGAGCCTTTTTTTCGGCGTAATCAACGCAAGTTTTGTCAAGCGTCGATATCGCCTTTTTTACTTCTTCCCGCTTTTTGGCGATATTGTTTTTGTAAGTTTTTGTACCTGCAACGATGCGCTGACCTTTGTAGTAAACGTTACCGTCGGTAGCGTCGTAAAGTTTTATAATGGTGCGTCCCGTTGTGGTTTTACCGCAGCCGGATTCCCCGACAAGACCAAAAACCTCACCCTTTTTAATCTCGAAACTTACGTTATTAACGGCTTTTAATTCCGCCGTACCGAGTTTGAAAAATTGACAAAGGTTTTCGACTTTCAATATTGTTTCGCTTTCGAAATTCATTTTAAGCCTCCTTTTGCAATTCTTTCATTTTGGCTATACGCTCTTTGACCTGTTTGGGAAGTTCGATCTTGGGCGCATTAGGGTGAAGCAGCCATGTTGCAGCAAAGTGTGTGTCGGTAATTTTAAACATGGGCGGTTGGACTTCGTAATCTATCTCTAAAGCGTACTTGTTTCTTTCCGCAAAAGCGTCGCCCTTAGGGGGATAAATCATATTGGGCGGAGTCCCCGGAATCGCCTCTAATTTTTCCTTGGTGTCTAAGTCGGGCATAGAGGACAAAAGCGCCCAGGTGTAAGGATGCGCCGGCGAATAGAAAACTTCTTCCGCAGTACCGATTTCCACAATTTTACCTGCGTACATAACGGCAACCCTGTCCGCCGTGTTGGCGACAACCCCTAAGTCATGGGTAATAAAAATAACGGTAAGATCTCTTTCACGCTTAACTTTGTTGATAAGTTCCAAAATCTGCGACTGAATGGTAACGTCCAAAGCAGTTGTAGGTTCGTCGCAAATAAGAATATCCGGATTAAGCGAAAGGGCAATAGCGATGACTATACGCTGCCGCATACCGCCGGAAAGTTCAAACGGGTATTGACGGAATCTTTTTCTCGGTTCGGATATACCTACTTCTTCCAAAAGTTTTATGGCGCGGTTTTTGGCGATTTCTTTTGTAACTTTAAAGACTACCGCCGAAGCCTTTTCCTTAAAAAAGTCTATAAGGGCGACGACCTTTTGATCAAAATCTTCGTTACCGCTTTCCTTTACGTCCTTTTCGAGTTTGCTTTTGGTCCTTAAAATTAAGTTTATTATATCTTGTTTAGCGTTGTCAAGATCAACTAAATCCTTTTCGGGAACCATATAGTCGGGCGTTTTGCCCCTGTCTACAAGGGCTTGACGCTTTGCCGTCTGTTTATTGAAGCGTTCTTCTTCCGCGGCGTTGCGGATAGCGCCGTCAAAATACATTAAAATTGAAGTTTTTAAACCTGTTTTAAAGGTGCAAAGCAGATTGTCTTTAACGACTTCCAATTTGTCGATGGATTTTTCAACCGCGTCGATTAAAACCTGCGCTTTTTGCAAAGCCTCTTTTTTATCTTCGCAACTTCTGAAAAAGTCCAAATTTTCTTCCATTACCGAAATGGCGGATTTTTTTGCTTCCACGGAAAGCGCGTGAGAATATTTTACCCCCTCTTTTGCGATATCTATAAAATGAAGCATAAAATCATCGTCAAGATATTTGCGAAGATATTTATTAAGGCTTTCGATATCCATATCGGGCAATGGCTTGTTTGCAAAAGTAAGATAGTAGCCCATTACGAAAAAGTTTGGCTTAACGTAATTTAAAGCCTCATTTAAAATCTCTTTAACGGCGGTAAGTTTTTCCGAAATCAACTGCCAATCGGCGTCTCTTTCGCTGTCGCTTTTTTGGCTTTTATTGAACAAAAACCTTACCGACGCCGAAAACTTTTCGGAAAATTTTATGCGAGCGTGCGGTTTGATTTCGTTTATCAAAGATTTTAATTCTTCCCCGCGGGAATACACCACATAACGCTCGATAGACTTTTCCGCTATCTTTAAAGTTTCAAATAAATCTCTTCTTACGTTTGCGTAAGAATGTTTTTCGATGCGGAAAAGGATGTCGTTTATATGTTCGAGAGCGGTTTCGGCGCACTCCGTCGCTTTGTTGTAAGAATATTCCAAATCCAAATGTTTGTATTCGAACTTGTCAAAGCTACGGCAAAAGCGACGGTTTTCCTCTATTTTTTCGGGAGTGCTTCTCGCCTCGTCCATACGCTTATTTAAAAGCGCAAGCATATCGTTAAAATCCTTTCTCGATTCCTTTTGTCTGAGTTTGCCTTTAATAAGGGTGGCTTCGGTCATCTGTTTGCCGACGCGCATAATCGGGTTAAGGCTGGACATGGGGTCCTGAAAAATCATTGCGATTTTGTCGCCGCGCAGTTTGTGAAAATCTTCTTCTGTAATCTTCAACAAATCCTGCCCGTTATAAATGATTTCTCCGCCCTCTTTAATGGCGTTTGCCGCCAAAATGCCCATTATGGCGCGGTTGGTAACCGACTTGCCGGAACCGCTTTCGCCGACCAATGCCAAAGTTTCGCCCTTATATAAATCGAAATTTATTCCCCTTACCGCCTGAACGATGCCTGCGTCGGTGCGGAAGGAAATTTTTAAGTTGTTAACGGAAAGTTTTACTTCTTTCATGATCCCTCCGAGCCGCGCAACGACGGGTTAAATGCGTCCCTAAGTCCGTTACCGAACAGGTTAAACGATAGCATCAGTAAAACCAAGAAAAGGGATGGAAACATCGCTACGAAAGGCGCTGTTGCAAGTGATTGCTGTCCTGCCGCGATAAGCGTGCCGACGCTTGTAATATTACCCGATTCCAAATTTATTATGCCAAGGTATGACAGGTTGGTTTCGGAATAAATCATTGAAGGTATAACGAGCGCGCACGCCGTAACTAAGGTACCTATCGCATTAGGAAAAATATGTTTGAACATAAGACGGAAATCGTTTGCGCCAAGGGTTCTTGCCGCCAAAACGTATTCCTGATTTTTGTAACGGTAAAATTGCATACGGGTGGTTCCTGCCATGCCTATCCAACCTGTTAAAAAGAAGGTTAAAAACAGCACTAAAATTTGACTTGACGACCCCATATGAAGTTTTAAAAGGGTAATAACTATCATCATTGGGATTGCCCCCAAAACGTCGGTAATCCTTTCCATTATAAGGTCGGTTTTACCGCCGAAGTAACCTGCTATTGAGCCGTATAACGCCCCAACCGCCAAGTTTACGACGGCAACGACGATGGCGAATATAAACGAAAATCTTGCGCCCGAAGAAAGACAGGTCAAAATGTCTTTACCTGCGCCCGTTGTTCCGAAAAGGAAGTAAGGTTCGGTTATGCCGTCTTTAAGAACGTCGCTATGATAATACGTGTAGTATTCGTAGTAATTTATACGGCACTCTACGCCGCTTGAAGTAGTCCTTGCGTAACAATATTTATATACTTTTCCGTCCAAAGTGTATTCGTCGCCGGATATTCTTAAAGAGTTATATCCGTCCGAAGGATCACGATACTTACCGGAAGTTTCGCCTTCTGCGTAAGTCCAATATACGGGGATTACGTTACCGTTTTCGTCATATTCGATACGAGTTTTGTTTGTACCCGTTGTTTTATAGTAATAGTTGGCGTTATCGCTGTCCTGCAAAGCCTTAGGTCTGTCTTCGATTTTTACGGTTGGGTAAATTACCTGAATACCCGTTCTGTTTTGATAGTCCTGAATGGCGCGATATTCTTCCAAACTTAAATGTTTGTAAATTACGCCCGTTTGATGATAGGTGTCAAGCCTAAACTCGTATAACCCTGCCTCGTTAACGGTATACGACTGATTTTTAACGGCGTTGTGCCCCGTTTCCTGCCCCATGGCGTAATAGTAGGTAAAGTTTAGTTTGCTCGTTTCCGTTTTTTGACAGCCGTCCCAAAAGGAAGTGTTTGCGAACAAATTGTTTTTAGGCCGTACGTAAGAGTAATTTTTATCGCTGTATGATACTTCGTAAGGGGTGGTAAAGGGCGCTATTACGGCGAACAAAACCAAAAGTAAAATTATTACCGCCGCCACCACGGCGCCTTTGTTTTTACTGAAACGGCGGAAGGCGTCCTGAAAATACCCGACGGGTTTTGTTTGAAACTTTTTTTCATGCGTAAAGTCGGTAGATTTTACAAAGCGGAACTTTTCAGCCGGAATATTATCGTATTTATTGAATTTTTCCATTTTACTTAGCCCCCATTCTTATTCTCGGATCGATAAAGCCGTAACTTATATCGATTACTATGCCCGCAAGCAAACTTACCAAACAGTAAAATCCCGACAGCAACATGAAAAAGTCGTAATCTTGATAGGTTATGGAATTAAGATACAGTCTTCCCACGCCCGGTACCGAAAACATCGACTCTATAATAAGCGAGCCCGAAAGCACTGCGATAAATTCGCTTAATATAGAGGGAAAGATTACTACCATTGAATTACGCATGGCGTGTCTGAAAATCGCCTGACCGCGCGTAAGTCCTTTAGTCCTTGCCAAAAACATAAACTCGTTGGTTAGTACTTCGGAAAGTTCCGCCCTTGTATATCGCGCATAGCCTGCAATAGAGCCGAGGCTTAACGCCAAAACAGGCGGTAACATGGACTTGAACATCGACCAGGAAAAATAATCGTAGCCGGAATTCATAATCTGCGGAAGCAAATTCCATTTAAAGCATAAAAAGTATTGAATAATAATGCCCATTACCACAGACGGAAGGGATATAATCAAAATTATAATTACGTTTATAACTTGATCCTGCCACTTATTCTTTTTAAGCGCCGCAAAAATACCAAGCCCCAAACCGATGGGTACGCCTAAAATAGTGGAATACAGATTTATTAAAATCGTGGGGGGAAGATTTTTTGCAAAAACTTCTATAACCGACGCACCGCGGTAAGCAGGCATGGTTACGCCGACGCCGAAATCGCCGTTAACGAAAATCCTTTTCAAATAATTATATAGTTGTATCAAAATGGGAACCCTGTCATAAGACCACGTTCCGTCCGGATTTAGTACGGCGTTTTGGATATACCCCCTTGCAACAAGCCTTTGCACGATAATATTTGCGTCCTGACCTTGCTGTACGGTAATAACTACGGGCAATAATTTAATAAGCACGAAGCACATTAACATAATAATGCAAAAGGTCATGATCATCAGCCCGAGGCGTTTCATAACATACTTAAACATATACATATTAAATTGCTCCTCCCTTTGTTTTTTGCTAATGCGTAATCGACTTTAACTACGCAAATCGACGACGGGCGAAAAAATTTCCGTCCGCCGTCTACTTGGTTATCCGAAGAACTATTCGGATTTTTTGTATTCGGTTGAAAGGTCGTTGTTGTTGGACGCAACGAAACTTTCCCATTCTGCGTCATTGTAGTTAGGCGTTTTATACCTGATACCGCCAAACCCCATAAAGATGTTGTATTCGTCGGTTATGTTGGTAAACTTAGCGCTGTTTACGGTTGCGGAATATTCCGAAGTTGTTATCAAAGTAAAATATTTTTTCAAAACGTGTTCTTCTATCTTTGAAAGAAGTCTCATTCTGGCTTCTTCGGGAATAAATCCTGCGCCCCAGTTGTAAATTTCCGACTGAGAACGGTTTTCCGCTATGCCGTTAAGACAGCAATACCAGTTGTAAACGCTCATGGTAAGTTCTTTGCCGGCGCCTTCATAACTGCCTTCGGGCATAGTGAAGGTCATATACTCTTTGGTAGTATCCCACCATGTGGAGTACATCAAACCTGCTTCGGGGTCAACGTAGCACTGTAAGAATCCTTCGGGATCGAAAGCGCCCCCCTCAAAACCGGTACCCATTGCGATATCGTAAGAACCCGACTTAAATTCGTCCGCCCATTTAGCCCCGAAGGAGGCGTCGAAAGTTACTTCTATTTCGCCTTCAAACGGAGTGCCTTGTACCATTTCGCCGATGATCTTAACCAAATAGTTGTAATGACGGCGACTGCCTTCGCTGTCGGTGCTGGTACCTACTTTAAGTTCGATTTTCTTATTGGCGTCGTAACCGTATTTTTCGGCATTTTGAGTAAGTTCTTGATATACGTCGGCAAGAAGTTCTTTAGACAAAGTTCTGTTCATACCGTTCATTGCGTCATAGGCTTCCTGATAATCGCCGTAAGTGTTTGTGCCGTCCGTCCAAGTACCGTTTTTGCCCTCGGTGTAGCCGTAAACGCGTAACAGTCCTTCTTTTGCCAACTGCGTATCTCTGTACACGCCGCCGTTTTCTACGTCATAGTAGTAAGACGGGCCCAAAAGACCGTAGCAAGCCCTGTTAGAAGTGTAGCAAGTTGCGTTGTAATCGTCTCTGTCGAGATATAGAGATAGTGCCTTTCTGAAGTCGTCGATTGCCAAAACGCCGTTGTTTCTTCCGGACGCTTTTAATACGTCAAGGTTGGCGTAAAGGTTGAAACCAAAAGTACCCGTACCCGGTTGATAGGTGGTGTATTTTGAGTTTCTGTAATCATTTTTATGGTCTACGTCAAGACCGATTTCATCGATTTGACCGGATAGGAACATAGTCCATTGCGTGTTAACTACTGAAATTTCTTCACAGTGTATTTTATCTATTTTGTATTGATTTTTGTTTTCCGGAAGATGATAGCCATACCACTTGTCATTCTTTTCCAAAGTATAGGATTTACCCGCTTGGAAGTTTGTAAGTTTGTACGGTCCCCAACTTGCGGAAGTTTCCAAACCGGTGTTATAGGTTGTGGTGGGAAGGCTTGATCCTTCTTGCGCAGGTTGTTTGCAACTTTCGTACAAAGACTTTTTAACAAGAGGGAAACTTGCAAAACTGTAGGCTGCTTGATAAGAAAGGCTACCGTCCTCTTTTAAGCAAGCGATAGGCGCGTCTAAGCACACGACAAGTTCATATTTTGAAGGCGCGTAAAAACCTACGTCATCGAAAGAATATTCGGGATATGTGTAGCGCGTTACAAAAAAGTCTAATTCTTCGTCAGGGTCCGTCTGCCACCAGCCGATTATTTTTTCCCAAGTTGCTTTTAAATTTTGATCGGCAATAATCTGCGAATAACTTTTGCCTTCAAGCGCCAAAATTTCTTCTGCAGTCGCCGAAACATAACCTGCGTCGACTAAGTAAGCGGCTACTTCTGCCGCACCGTAAGCGTCGGGGAAACCGAAAGAAGTTCTGAAACTACATTCCGTACCGCTGTATTCCGCAGTGTTTTCGGACGGAGATGCCACGTTAAAAATCATTTTGTCAAATAAAGATTCTTCAAACTTCGAATACGGACCGTCCGCAGGGAACCAGCCGGATTGACCTTGATAAACGTAACTTCTTGCGCCGTGTATATTAATGTTATTATAATAGGTGGACGCGCGCATATTTTGGAAAGCAGGGTCCAACTGTTGTTGCATTGTGTACACAAAGTCGGTTGCGTCAATGGGGGTTCCGTCATCCCAAGTAAGGTCTTGACGAAGGGTAATCTTCCAAGCATAACTGCCCATTTCCTTCTTTTCGTCGTCGTAATTCCATTTTTGGTCGACGGAAGCGGTTACGTCCTCTAACTTAGTCGCCGCCGAATAGTTTACCGTGTAAGCGCCGGATATAATCGCGTCTTTATTAACCTCTCCGCTTTCGGTAAACTTTTGACCGTCTTCAAATTTGAAATCGTATTCAAAAAATGCCGAGGACAAATAGTTAAGTATCTGCGTATCGTTTGCGTCCTCATAGTTAAGTTCGTTCCAGTTGCTCGGCATAACCGCAGTATAGGTGCGATAGGTGTTGTAATCGCCTTCCGTATTTTGCGGATTGCAGGCGGCAAACAGCCCCAGACATACCGAAACAACCAATAAAGTTGCTAACAGTTTTTTCATAATTTATATAAAACCTCCTTAAATTTCCTTAATAATATTTAAAAAATTTTTCTCTGTTATTATTTTTGGCCCCCTTATAAGGTTAACGGCGTTTGCTTAAGCAAACGCCAAAGAGGATCCTCTTTGTTTACGTAAAATTCCATATTTTACGAATTTATCTACTTTTTTTAAAATTATATTTCAAAAAATGTTTTATACACAAAAACAAATGATTGCGCAGTAAAAACAAATATGTTTATGTTATACGCCTTGACGGTTTTTATGTCAACTGTTTTTTTATAAATTTATTCATTTTTTATTTTTTTGTGCAAACTGCACAACTAAATATTTCCATTTTTTGGTATTGTCTTTCATTTGCAAGCAATTATTCTTAAAATTTCGCTTATAATACCGATTTTTGACTATTTAAATATACAAATGACAATAAACAGTTTATACAAGTGTTTTTATATTGTGAACATTTGTCCTTATATAGTAATATATATTTGGCGTTTTAGGGGTAAAAATGATTGTATCTTTAAAATAATTTATGAAAATTGTAATAAAAAAGACAAACAAAAAAGGCAAACCTTTCGGCGTATCCGCCAATAAAAGTTTGTCTTTTTTTATCTTTTTATATTCGCTTTAAAAATATTTCCTTATTATATAATACAGACGTTACTTGTTCTGTGAAATGATTTTTTCGCAGAATTCGTTTAAAGCGGTTACTTCGTTAAGTTCGATAAGACCGCGGTCGCAAAAGTTTGCAAGGTTTTTATCGATAGGAAGTTCGCAATAGTTTTCAATGCCGTGCATTTTAGCAATTTGTTTGGTGTTGCCCTTGCCGTAAATATAATGCTTTTCACCGCACTTATCGCAGACAAAGTAAGACATATTTTCGATTACGCCGACAATGGGTACGTGCATCATTTCCGCCATATTGACAGCCTTTTCGACTATCATAGAAACCAAATCTTGCGGAGAAGTTACCACTATTATGCCGTCAACGGGGATAGACTGGAACACCGTCAAAGGAACGTCGCCCGTTCCCGGAGGACAGTCGATTATCATAAGGTCGACGTCGCCCCAAATTACGTCCGTCCAAAACTGCTTTACAACCCCTGCGATTATCGGTCCGCGCCATACGACGGGGTCGGTATCGTTTTCCAAAAGCATATTTACAGACATAATCTTGGTGCCCATTTTGCTTTCCGCAGGGAAAAGACCGCTGTCGTTACCCGCAGCCTTTTCGGTTATACCGAAGGTTTTGGGAATAGACGGACCTGTTACGTCTGCGTCGAGTACGGCAGATTTTAAGCCCATGCGTTGCGCTTCGACCGCCAAAAGCGAGGAAACGAGTGATTTACCCACGCCGCCCTTTCCGCTTATGACAGCATAAACTTTTTTAACGTCGGACATAGCGTTTTGCGGTTCTTTTTGTATTTCGCGTTGGGCGCAATCTTCACCGCAATTCGAACAATCATGATTACAATTTTCGCTCATATTATCACCTTAAATAATTATTAACTCTCTTAAAAGTCAGCCTATAAGACCGTTATCTGTTAGTTTCAAGATATTTTATAATGTCAAACGGGTTGTCTGAGATATAAAATAAACTTTCGTATTCCTTTATAAATCCTTTGTCCTTTCCGTCCTTTATAAGCGCCGAAAGATTATCGAAAAACCCTTCTACGTTGTAAACGGCAATGGGTTTACTATGCCTTTTTAACTGCTTTGTCGCGGTAACGCCGAAAAACTCGTCGTAAGTACCGATTCCGCCGGGAACCACAATAAAGCCGTCAGATATTTCTTCCATAATCTGCTTTCTTTCGTACATAGTATTGCAGGAAAGAATTTGACACCCGTCAAACAAAACCTTTACTTCCCCTTCCTTAAAAAAGTTCGGAGCAACGCCGATAATTTTTCCGTTGTTTTCGGTCATACCCTGCGCCGCGCTTCCCATAAGTCCCGTACAACCGCCGCCGAAAACCAATTCGTGTCCGGATTTTGCAAGCAATTTTGCTAATTTATGTACCGCGGTTTTATAAACGTCGGCGATTTCGTCCGACGCCGAACCGTAAAGACAAATCTTCATAATTACCTTTTTATATAAATTCTTTTTGCTGTGTCCAAAATCGCTTTGTTACCGCAAAAAGCAGGCTATAAGCCCGTTAACTGTGTTTTTTGTTTTAAACTTATTTTAAAAATCCGTTCACGATTTCTTCTTCCGCCTGCTTTTCGGTAAGCCCTAAAGACATAAGTTTTACAAGTTGTTCGCCTGCGATTTTACCGATAGCCGCCTCGTGAATTAAAGTTGCGTCAACGCAGTTTGCGTTGATTCTCGGGATTGCCGAAACGGTGCCGTTATCCATAATTATGGCGTCGCATTCGGTATGCCCGTTACATTTATTATTGCCGTTTACCAAAGAATTGTAAACTTGATGACTGCTGTCCTTTGCAACCGAACGTGAAATTACGTGTGCGCCGGAATTTTCGCCGTTAAGGTCAACGGTAAAGTGCGTTTCCGCAGTCTGTTTGCCGTGAGTCATAATCTTTTCACGAATAATCAGCGTGGCGTCTTTACCCAATACCGCGTTTGTGGTGCGGACGGTGGAGTCAACCCCCTTTATCTGTACGGTTTCCATTTCGAGATAACCGCCTTCGTCGATTTCAACAACGGTTGTAGGATTAAGAATTCTTTCGCCGGAGCCGTCCCCTTCGCCGTAATGCTTTTCGACATACTTAACTTTTGCGTTTTTGCCTACGTGGAAGGTGTGTATGCCGTCGTGCCGTGCGGTATCGCAACCGGGGTTATGAATTCCGCAACCGGCGACTATCAAAACGTCGGCGTTTTCACCAACGTAAAAATCGTTATATACAAGGTCGTTAAGTCCGCTTTTGGTAATAATTACGGGGATATCCACCCTTTGATTTTTGGTGTTCGGCTTAATAAAAATATCTATGCCCGATTTGTCGGTTTTGGAAACTATATCGATATTTTCGGTAGTGCTTCTTCCTTTTAGTCTGCCGTCCTCACGAATGTTATAAGCGCCCGTCGGCACAGATTCTATGTCTGCAATGGTTGACAAAAGTTGTTTTTCAAGTGCGCTGAATTCTTTCATGCCTTCACCCCGTTTTCAAGCATTTTGCAGTTTTTTGCCAAAAATAGTTTGTTCATAACCTCTTTCGGAGCGCCGTCCTCGGTAATTTTGCCGTCGGCTATAACAATTATGCGGTCGGCAATATTAAGTATTCTTTCTTGATGAGAGATAACTATCAAAGAACCGCCCATTTTATCGCGCAATTTTTCAAAAACTTTTATAAGATTGGTAAAACTCCACAAATCGATGCCCGCTTCCGGTTCGTCGAAAACCGAAAGTTTTGCACCGCGCGCCATAGCGGTGGCGATTTCTATTCTTTTAAGTTCACCGCCGGACAAACTTGCGTTAACCTCTCTGTTGACATACTCTCTTGCGCACAGTCCGACTTCGGAAAGATATTCGCAGATTTCGTTCATTTTAAGTTTTCTTTCGCCTGCAAAATTTATAAGGTCGCTTACCGTAATGCCTTTAAACCTTACCGGCTGTTGAAAGGCAAAACTTATACCTTCTTTAGCCCTTTCGGTTATAGATAATTGGGTAATATCCCGACCTTCGAACATAATTCTGCCCTCGGTGGGTTTAATTATGCCCATTATAAGTTTGGCAAGGGTAGACTTACCGCCCCCGTTAGGGCCGGTAAGACAGGTAAATTTTTGGTCTATTTCAAAACTTACGTTTTTTATAATTTCTTTTTCGCCGTCGGCGTTACTTGCAACGTAACTTACGTTTTTAAATTCTAACATATCGGTTAAACTGTTTTAATAATCTTAGCCCTCTTAGTTACTTTATGCGGCTATTTCGGTTTCGACTTCTTCTATAGGTCCGTAAGAATTTATACATTCGTACATAAGAGCCCTTACTTCTTCGCCTATTTCGGAAGTATGTTTATTTTCTATCTCTTCCGGTTTTATTACCTTTATCAAATCAAGATATACTTTCGTTCTTTTAAAGGGGAAATTTTTGGTTATGTTTTCGGTCCCGTTAACGCAAAGGACTACTATGGGAACGCCTGCCCTTAAAGCAATTTTAAAGCAACCGTTTTTGAAGGGAAGAAGATCGCGTCTGTGTTTATTTCTTGTTCCTTCCGGACAAATACCTATCGAGTATTCCCCTTCTTTAAGATAGTCAACCGCCTGTCCTATAACCGCAAGCGCATTTTTGGGATCGGTTTTCGGCATAAGCAAAAAACCCGATTTATGTATGGCAGGACCTGCAATGGGAATTTTGAAGTTACCGGGCTTTGACACCATAAGCGGTTTATATTTTTTATAAACCTTAGAAACTATCATGGTATCGAAGTTAGAGCGGTGATTTATCACAAACATGTACGGACCTTCGCCCAACTTTTCCTTCTCGTTAATCTTCAAGTCTATGCCCGACCAAAGAATCAAGAAGGAATTTACAATATTATACATGCAAAACCAAAACTTGCTCGGTTTTTTTACAGGCTTATGTACGTTTATAAAAGAGGTTGCGATAAACAGCAAAACAATGAGCAATAAAGCCGAACCGACGGTACAACCGATAAATAAAAGTATGGGTATCCATATATCGGATATATCCGTATACAATCCGCCGAGTACCGTAATCAAAGCGGTAAATCCCGCGCCCATTATCGCACTTATAATAGTCATCAACATATTGTAAAACCTTGCAAACCAGTGATTAAATTTTTAATAAATTATTTTTCCGTTTTTACGGTATAAGTAGTAATGTTTCTGTTGGTTTCGCCGTCCACTTGAAGAGCGCAAGGTTTAGAGAAGGAAACGGTTACTTCGTTACCTTCGATAACGTCAACGATGGGGCTTGTTACGTGTTTACCCGTGAAAATTTTAGGGAAAACCAAAAGCATTCTCAATCTTGACCAACCGCGAGCAACAACGACGGTTACGGTGTGCTTTTCGTTAAGCCTGTCTTGTCCGGGGGCAACCATCATACCGCCGCCGTAAAATCTGCCGTTCATAGTAGGACAAATCCAAACGTTTTTATATGTTTTGGTAACACCGTCGACAGTTACCACGGCGTCACGGCGTTTAAATTTGTAAAGACACTGCTTTACGGCAATAGAAGTATAGTTAATCGGTTTGTCCGATTTTAGTTTGATATCGTCGGCTACTTCACAGCAAACGCCGTCAATGCCGTAACCTATACCGTTAATGAAGCGGAAACTTTTACCGTCAACATATACGGTGGGCAAGTTTTTAAGATACTTATTTATCTGTACCATTCCGTCAACAACCAAATCTTTGCCCAAATCGTTGCAAAAATCGTTACCGGTTCCGGCAGGACAGAAGTACACGGGGGGAAGATCTAATCCGTATGTATAATTGGCAAATCTTTGCAAAGTGCCGTCTCCGCCGACAAGGTATATGGCGTCGTTTGATTTATCTAAATTTTTTATAAATGAGGCTAAATCTTCGGGACTTCTTTTTGTAACGTCGACTTCGTTCATACGGCCGAGTTTGGAAAAAAGTTCGTCAACTTTTACTTTTCCCCGTTTGTTGTTTGCCATAGGGTTAAATAAACAATAATTCATAGTTCACCTTAAATTCATAGTTTACGGCATTTACACCGCCGCGCTATACATTATAGCACACCGATTTAATAAATTCCATAGTTTTAGGCGTGTTTTTACTTTTTTGTCAAAAATTGACAACAAATTCCGCTATGTTGCATTGTTTTAACCGTAATTTTTAACGGTTTTTAAGTTTTTACGCTTTTTTACCGCCGAAAAAACTCCGCCTTTTCCTTCTTAATCTTGATAAATTTTCCTTTTGAAAGGTTACAAAAAAGATGGCCGCCTGACGAATCAGACGGACATCTTTTAATATTTCTATATTTTGTAGGAGAGCGAATTAGCAATTTAATAATTTTAACTTAGAAACCTATAAAGCCCAAAAATCAGCCGAACAGGTCCTTTAAAACGTCGTACTTTTCAAGCGCATAATCTAACGCCATAAGTTCCAACATGGTTTTATCGCGAAGAGATTCCACCGTGTACGAAGAATCACGACACATTATACTGTATATTACGTTGAATTTAGCCCTTTCGGATTCGGTAACAAACCCGTTTTTAACGGCTTCTTCTTCGATATCCTTGTTAAGTTTGTCGATGTTTGAAGCCTTCATTTCATTTAACTTAGACTTAAGTTCGACGGTGGATAAAGAAGTAATTTCTTCCATATCGCAACCGAATTCGGTCAAGGTCTTGTAAAGTTCGTAGCGCATAGGCGAAATGTTTTGCTTGTGCGCCGTTTCGATATCTTCTTCGGAAATATAGTTTACAAGAGATTTTTGCAGGTTGTTAAGCCTTGCCATAGAAAGATCGGAAAGTTTTTCAAGCGTATAACTGTCGTCAAGCGCCAAAACTTCACAGATAATGCTGTATTTTAAGGGGGAAATGTTTTCCTTTGCCGCTTTTTTACGCTGATCTTCGGTAAACGCACCGGTAAATACTTCAACCGAATAGCCTTGCTGTTCGGTCAAATCGGTCAAGCGGTAATAAAGGGCTTCGATTGTTTGAGTTATCCCTTTATACGAACCTGAATAACCGCTTATAAAAAGTTCGGCATCATTTGAAAAATATCCGTTTTCGGATAGTACGGTCGTAATAACCGTAACCGCTTCTTCGGGGCTTCTTCCTTTCAAACTTATGCCTTTAAGACAGTCTTTGGCGTCGTCGTTTATAAGATTTACGCCGCTTACCACGCCGAAACGGTTAACTTCGACTTCGATTGACGGGTTGACGTCAAGATAAACTTCGTAATAACTTTCGCTGTAAAAACCGAGAAGGGTAATCGACGCTATAAGCGTCAAAACCAAAGCGCTTAAAACCGCGCCGTAACGGCGCATCGTCAAAAAGAACCTGTTTATCGGCTTTTCGATTACGGGGATTTTTGCCGCGCTTTTCAGTACCCTTTCTTTTAGCGCGTCGGAAGGGAGTACGGGCTTGACGTTATTAAACAAATTTTCAAAATCTTTATTTTTCATTTTCCGTACCTCCTTTCATATTCTTTACGGACCTTGGTAATTGCGTTGTGATATTGCCACCTGACCGTGGCTTCGATTCTGCCTAAAAAGGAAGCGATTTCTTTAAAAGGCATACCGTATACCGCGTGGAATAATAAAATTTCATACTCGCCGTCATTTAAAACCTGTCGGCTCAGTTTTATAATTCCGGATTCGTCAAACGCCGAAGGCGAGTCGACCGAACTTTCGCTGTAATACTTGCCGACGGATACAGAATCGGTAAAATCCACCGACTGCGTACGACCGTTTCTTTGCAAGGACTTTAAACAGATGTTTTTCGTTATGGTATACACCCAGTTAAAACCGCTTGTGCCGTTGTACATTTCGATTTTGCTTTTTATGGTTAAAAAGGCTTCTTGCAAAGCGTCTTCGCTATCCTGCGTGTTATGAAAGTATCCGTAACACAACGCAAAAAGCGGTTTGGAGACACAGTCGTAAAGTTTTTCCATCGCTTCAGGATTGCCTGCACGCATTTCAGTTAAATATCGGTCTACTTCGCGACCGGAAAATTTCTCGCTCATAGACTATCTAAAGGACATATCGACATAGAAAACGTGCTACAACAAACGCCGCCTACGCGGTAACCACCCGTATTCGGATCGAAAAACTTGTTAGAAGCGTCCTCCCTCCGTTTTTCATTTATTATACCATTAAATTGCTCCTTTCGTTTGATTTTTTGCCATATTTTTGAAAAATTTTTTGTAAAAACATTTTTGTCCGTGTAACTTAACGAAAACGCTAAATAAAAAGCGCCCGTATCCTATCTGTCTTTAGGACTAAAGGGCGCTGTCACCTTAGCGGCAATTTTAAGTTATTTGTATTTTCGGTTTCGTAATTTTTAAATAAAAAGTGGGCCTATAGGTCGATTAACTTCTGTTTTTTAAAAACAGTCCTTCACGCTTGCCTTCCGACTTCATATAGTTTATAAAGATATATATTATGGAAACGGCGCCGAATAGGGCTGTTAAAATTATAAAGGTCAAGTCAACCGAACCGCTGCCTAAAACAGGAATTATTTTTCCGCCGAAATTAAAAACAAAATGAATTAAAGCGGTAATAAATAAATTTTTGGTTTTGATTGCCGTAAATGACAGCATAAGCCCCAATATAAAAGTGTACACCGCTTGCCCAAGCGTTATTAAAAATCCCGCGCCGTACAGTAGATTTGTAAAATGCCATAATCCGAATACCGCGGAAGATACCAAACAGGTTTTTAGTATCGGAAATTTTTTATCAAATTTTTTAAGTAAAAAATCTAAAAGTATTCCCCTAAAAAACAATTCTTCGGCAAAAGCGGTTAAAAGACAGGACAGGGTAAAAATCCAAATTAAGTCCGCTCTGTCGATTTTTGCGCTGCCGAAAATAAGCGAAGTAAAAGGAAAGTTAACTATTGCCGTTACAAATAAAGGCGTCGCCCACAAAAACCCTTTTTTGTTTATAAAGGGAATTTTCATCGAACAAAAAACCGCCGCAACGTAAACGGTAATCGCTGACTTTTGCAAAACTTCTTTAACAAGTCTGTCATAAGTTAAGTCGTTAGGAACAATAGTAAAAAGATTGCAAACAGCAACGACTAAGCAAACCATTATTATGCCTGCGACTAAGTAAAAATTACGTTTTTTCATTAAAAAACATCAATTAACGGGCTTATAGCCTTACTTTTATATTTTTTGCAGGTCTTTGCAAATCTTTAAAGAGAAATCTGCAACTTCTTTTAAAGCGCCCTTTTCAAACGGCGATTTAAGATTTGCCAACCTTACAAGTTCGCTAAACGGATATCTTCCGCCGCGCTTTACGTGGTCGAAATACCTAAGCAAGGCTTCGTTATAATCTTTTTGAGAGGCTTCTAAAAACTCGAGCGCGATAACTTGCGCCAAGCAATAATCGATGTAGTAAAAGGGGCTTTCGTAAATGTGCATTTGAAACTGCCAACGAGTGCCTTCATCCAAATAAGGTATGCCTTCGTAAGTCATATACGGACGATACTTTTTTTCCAACTTTAAATAGGCGTCGTTTCTTTCCTTAGGCGTCATATCGGGGTTTTCGTAAACGATATGCTGAAACTCGTCCACGATAACGCCGTAAGGGATAAAAGTCAAACAGTTTTCAAGATGTTTTAACTTATATTCTTCGGGGTTATTGAAGAACTTGTCCATATACTTCCATGCAAAAAATTCCATACTCATGGAATGGGTTTCGGCGGTTTCCATACTGCCGATTCCGGCTTCCTTATCGCCGAATTCGAAACACAAAATATCGGCAAGCGCGTGCCCGAACTCATGGGTTACCACGTCTATGTCGCCGGAAGATCCGTTAAAGGTGGCAAGTATAAACGGCTGTTTGAACTTTTCAAAGGAAGTGCAGTATCCGCCGCCCCACTTACCGTCGCGCGCTTCGGTATCGAAGGCTTCGGCGGAAAGCATTTTATCTATGGCGCTTCCCGTAACATCGCTCATTTCGGTATACATTCGGCGTGCACTGTCTAAAATCTCTTCACCCTGCACACAGGGTACGGGCGCGGTAGGAATTTCGGTTACGTCGTTATCGTAAAAATAAATTTTGTCAAGGTTTAAACTTTTTTGAACGTAATTTTTGATTTTTGAAACCACAGGGACAATATCCGTTGCCACGTTTTCACGAAAACTTTTAACCATTTCTTCGTCGTAATCGATTCTGTCCATACGCAGATAGCCGAGTTCAACAAAGTTTTTGTAGCCGAGTTTTTTCGCCATACGGGTACGAACTTTTACAAGTTTATCGTAAATTAAGTCAAGTTTATTTGAAACCGACTTTAATCCGTTGCCTATGGAAATAGCCGCTTGACGCCTTACCTCTCTGTCGGTGTCCTCCAAAAAACCGCGGATATAACTTATCGTTCGCTTTTCACCGCGGAAATCGGTAGTCAGTTGCGACATAAGGTCGGAATATTCGGTAACCAAAGCGTTTTCTTCCCGTTCGTCGTCCTCGATCTCTTTAGAGTGGCTTTTTATTGCACATTCGTAATATTTAAACAAAGTTATCGGCAAAACCTTACAAAGTTCTTCACGGTAAGGGCATTTTAGCATTAAACGGTAATATTCGTTGACGTAACCTTGTACGGTAGGAGAAATTTCATCGTAATATTCTTTTTCGGCACGATAAAATTCGTCGTAAGAGTTAAGCGTATAGCGTGTGTTTGCCAAAGAATCCTGTGTGGAATATTCCTCTAACACGTCAAGAAATTTATCCCTTGCCGACAAAACGTCGTCGGCGTTTTTTGAAGCGCTTTGCGCCGACTTAAAGTCTTTTAAGGCGGTTTCGATTAAGTTTAATTCAAACCTTTTATACGGTAAGTCTTTGCATTTAATGATTCCCATATCTTCTCCTTTTAGGTTAAAAAGTGGGGCAATAAGCCCGTTATTCGGTATTTTAGTTTAATTCCGTTTTGGTTGCGATTAAATTTACCCCTTCGTATAAATCGTTTATAACTATATCCCCCGTATGAACGGGAAGGGTGGGATGAACGCCGTTTATGGTTTCCATAAGAGAAAGCATCATATCACGGGGAATGGGTTTGTCCGTTTTGACGGGAAGCATTTTACCGCCGACGCATTTAACCGAAGTTGTCAAAACCCTAAGCGGACGAACAACTTCGTTTTCGGCGTAAAGTTTTCCGCGCGGACAGGTGTTGCCTTTAACGTAAACGGCAACTCCGTTTTCAACGCCGGCTTCTATTTGACAGCCCATAGGACATTCGACACAGGTAAGATTTTTAATTTGCATAAAAACACCTCTCTATTAGACCTCTAATTCCACGGTTACGGGCGATGAAAGATTTTGCACCTTATCCGCGGTTAAAATAAGAGTTTCCATTTCGCCCGGAACGGCGATTTTCTTTTTTCTTTCCAAAATAACTTCATTACCGGACTTTATACGAATCGTGCAATTTTTGAAGGTATTTTTAACACGGAAGAAAAGTTTGACGTTGCCGTCTACACCCTTGTTTATCTTTTGCGGTAATACATAACTTATGTTATCCCCTGCTTGGGTATCCAAAAAGTCGTAAACGCCTTCGCCGTTTAAAACATACTGCGCGCTGTACCGTCCGGCGATTTCCGCTTCTTCGGAAACAAAGTCCACAAGGTCGTGTACCTGCAAAACGTTACCGCAAGCAAAAATTCCCCTTTCCATAGTTTCGCGTGTTTGGGAAACTACCGCACCGCGCGTTTTCGGCGACAAGGTAATACCGCAAGATTTTGTAAGTTCGTTTTCGGGTATCAACCCTACCGAGAAAAGAACCGTATCGCAGGAAAAGTGCCGCTCTGTGCCCGTTATCGGCCTTTTTTGAGCGTCGACCTCGGATATGGTAACGCCTGTAACGCGGTCTGTTCCTTCGATTTTAGTAATGGTGTGATTAAGATATAAAGGTATGCCGAAGTCATCCAAACACTGTACGATGTTGCGTTTTAGTCCGCTTGAATAAGGCATGATTTCGCATACGGCGTGGACTTTTGCACCCTCTAAGGTCATACGCCTTGCCATTATTAAACCGATGTCGCCGGAACCTAAAATTACGACTTCCTTACCCGGCATATAGCCTTTAACGTTGACGTATTTTTGCGCCGTACCAGCCGAATAAATACCGGCAGGTCTGGTACCTGCGACGTTCAATGCGCCGCGGCTTCTTTCCCTGCAGCCCATTGCAAGAATGATTGATTTTGCTTCTATCGTGAAAAATCCGAGTTCGGGATTGACCGCTTTGACGGTCTTATTTTTATCAAGGGAAATAACGGTGGTTTCAAGGTAATATTTTATTCCCCTTTCACGCACTTTATCGATAAATCTTTCGGCATATTCCGGACCGGAAAGGCTTTCTTTAAACCTTGTTAGACCGAAACCGTTATGAATACACTGATTTAAAATTCCGCCGAGTTCCTCTCCGCGTTCCAAAATTACCACGTCTTTTACTCCGCCGTCAAAAGCCGCTACGGCTGCGGCAAGACCTGCCGGACCGCCGCCGATTATAACAATATCGTGTTTCATTTGCTTACCCCTTGTAAAAGATTTGATTTTTTACCCGATTTGGTTACTTCCGTTAAAGGAAGGTTGTTGCATTTTGCTATTATTTCTGCAACGTAAGGTTGACAAAAACCGCCCTGACATCTGCCCATTCCGGCACGAGTACGGCGTTTTACGCCGTCGACCGTGGTTGCGCGAGGGTTTTCGGTACAAGCGCAAATGATTTCGCCCTCGGTAATCTGCTCGCAACGGCAAATTATTCTGCCGTAAGTCGGATCTTTTTTGATTATTTGGTTCTTTTCTTCGTCCGTTAAATTTTTGAAAAAGTAATCTGGACGGCGGTAAGGATTGAATTCAACGTTTTTATTAAGCGGTAAAAGTGCGCCTATAAGCCCGTTAACCACATATTTTGCTATTGCCGGCGCACTTGTAAGACCGGGGGATTCGATACCTGCGCAGTTTATCAAGCCTTCTACCTTTGGGCTCTTTTCAACGATAAAATCGTGCCTGTCGGAATACGCCCTTATGCCGGCAAAGGAAGTTATCGTGTTATAAAAAGGTATGTTTTTACACATCTTTTTTGCCTTTTCGATAACCCAATTTAAGCCTTCCTGCGTAGTTTCGGTGTCGGGTATATCCATTTCTTCGGCGGTAGGACCGAGCAATATGTTGTTATCTACGGTGGGAAGCACCAAAACACCTTTGCCGAGTTTGGTGGGCGTAAAGAAGAGCGTGCGTGTCACAAAGCCCGCACATTCACGGTCAAGCAAAATATATTCGCCCTTTCTTGCCCCTATTTTTATGCTGTCATCACCGAAAAATTCGGCAACTTTACCGCTGTAAAGACCTGCGCAGTTGACAACAATTTTACCTTGCACCTGTCTGCCGTCGCTTGCGGTTACCGTAAACGCACCTTTTTCTTTTTTGGCGGAAACCGCTTCAAAATCGGTATACAAAACCGCGCCGTTATCCATGGCGTTGCCGATTAAAGATATGGTAAGTTCATACGGGCAAACAATTCCGCCCGTTTTTGCGTAAAGAGCGCCTACAGCCTCGTCGGAAAGGTTAGGTTCTAATTCCCTTAACTCTTCGGCGGAAATTATTTCAAGTTCGCCGACGCCGTTTGCCTCTCCGCGTGCTTTCAGGCTTTGCAAGGTGTTTAAATCTTCATCGGAAAAGGCAACTACCAATGAGCCGTTCTTTTTATATTTTACGCCGAGTTCTTTGCAAATGCCTTCCATCATAAGGTTGCCTTCAACGTTGAATTTCGCCTTTAAAGTACCTTCCGCGGCGTCGAAGCCTGCGTGTACCACGCCGGAATTTGCACGGCTTGCGCCCATACAGACGTCGCTTTCCTTTTCTAAAAGGCAAATCTTCAGATCATACTTACTTAACTCGCGAAGAACGCTTGCGCCGATCACTCCGCCGCCGATAACCAAAACATCAAACATATTTTTTCCTTTTGCCGTTTAACGACGGCCGTATTACAAAATTATTTTTTCAATACCTTCAAACACGAAGGCGGGCTTTATTTGAAATTCCTGTATATCCTTTAAAGTTGCTTCTCCGCTTAAAACGCAAACGGTGTCTATACCTGCGTTGTAACCGGAAGTTATGTCCGTAGACAGTCTATCGCCGATAACCACAGTTTCCTCTTTTGTTACCCCTTCGCGCTCCATTGCGCTGTAAAGCATTTGCGGTTTGGGTTTACCGATATATATGGGGTTTTTGCCCGACGCTTTGAATAGCCCGAAACACATCGAGCCAAGATCCGGCACGAAGCCGTAATTTACCGGACAAACGTAGTCGGGGTGAGTGGCGTAATAGGTTGCGTTTGTAGTGCAAAGCATTTTGCTTGTAGTGCTTAACTTTTCAAAAGTAAGTTCGGTATCGAAGCCTAAAAGTATAGCCTTAGCCGACTTATCGTAAACCGTGGTAATATTCAAACCGCCGTCTTTAAGTTCCTTTATAAAAGAGGCAGTGCCCTGCGCGTAAATAAGCGCGCCTTGGTAAGTCTTTTTTAAAAGCATTACGGAAGCGTTTGTGGAAGTAAAAAAGTTATCTTCATTGGCTTTTATGCCCATTTTTTCGACCTTTTTAACATAATCCGCTACCGATTTAGAGGAATTGTTTGTTACAAACACATATTTGGCGTTATGCGATAAAATCGAATCCAAAAAAGCCGCAGTACCGCCGAAAACGGTATTTTCGTTATAAACAGTTCCGTCCATATCAAGAAGAAACAGTTTTTTATTTTTAAGCCTTTCGGCGTTTTGGTTAAAAAAGTCGGTTAACACCTTTCCTTTCCCCTTTTAAATAGTGAATTTACAACAATTTCGCCAAATTATAGTTTAACATACTTTTTATATAATAACAAGAATAATCGTAAAATTTTACCGCAAAAAATTATTTCGCCACGAAGGTATAAAAAAATACGCCGCGAAAACGCAACGTATTTTTAATTTAATTTTTTAATTCAAACAAAAAAGTTGCTTACGGCGGTTTTTAGCGGAATTTTGACAATACCCCGATTTTTAAAAAGGGATACAAAGTAAAACCGCAAAGCAAAAATTGTTTTTTCTTCATCGTTAAAATATAACGGTAATAAGATAAAAAACAAAGTTTGCCACCGCCACGGTTACGGTAAATATGTCGATAATTATCGGCTTTTTAAACAGAAACCTGTTGATTTCGAGTATCACCGCAACAAACAGCGGAAGGGAAAAGGGCTTAACAAAATAGCCCTTAAAATCGCCCTTGAATAGGCAAAGTACCGCCGTGGTGCTTCCGCAAGTGGGACAATCGAAGCCAAGCAAAAGTTTTAGCGGACAGGATATGCCCGTTAAATTAAGCAAAGCGTAATAAGCGCAAACCACCGCCAAAACGATAAGGTTTACGATAATTGCTTTTTTTAATTTACTGAATGGCTTGCCAAAGTTTGTCAAAGTTCTTCTCTTTGGTTCTGTTCATAATAAGGAACCAGTCGACGATAGTCATTATACCGCAGCAACCGCAGGTAAGCAATTTTAATACGCCAAGGCCTATATCGCCGACAATAAACCTATCTACGCCGAGTGTACCTAAAAACAGTGAAAATAACAGGTTAACAGTCGGTTTTTGAAGTTCTATAAAACTAAGATACTGACTCTTTTCTTCAGGCAGTGTTAAAAGTTTTTCCCTTATAAACATCATTTTGTCGGAAGGGAAATATTCTTGATGCGTCAATAAATATATATCGACTTTTTCTTGCGTCATTTTTAAAAACTCCTTAAATTATATTATCTTTTGTGTTGCCTGTATCGGCAACTGAAATTATTATATCACAATTACTTATACATGCCAACCGCGGTAGATAAATATCTAAACAAGTCAAATTATTATCTTAAAATTTTCTGTTAACCTGCTTTTTGACTGCATTTTTTAAAAAATTGTCGATAATCGGCTTATAGGCCGACTTTTAATTAAATCTTCCGCCTTTCACGGTAAGGTTTAGCATACGCTTTTTTAAGCCTTCCGTTCGGTAATTTTTCGGCAAAATATATGTCCAATTATTTTCCGGCGTAGAAGGAACGTTCATTCTGGCTTCGTTTCCCAAACGCATATAGTCGATAAGAGGAACCA
Organism: uncultured Clostridia bacterium; assembly: GCA_945638575.1. GTDB lineage: Bacteria > Bacillota > Clostridia > Christensenellales > Borkfalkiaceae > UBA4636. Next base: position 32,445 of record CALZDP010000004.1, read on the forward strand.
TTGACAGGTTTGCTATGCTTTTATGAGCGAACAAAATCAAAGCGTCGACAAGGTTTTGACCGCGTTTTACGGGTACCTCTTTAAAAAACTTGGCGCGTGTGTCATCACCCATGTTTTCCGCCCAATACTTAGTGGCGTCGCTGTCGTGCGTACCCACGTACACCACGCAGTTATCGTTTTCGTAATTTTTGGGAAGATATGCAGCGTCGTTATCGTAAAAGGCAAAATGAAGCATTTTCATACCGGGATACCCCGTTTTTTTCATAAGTTCGATAACGTCTTCGGTAATATAACCTAAATCTTCGGCAATTACCTTTAAATTGGGAAGGGCTTTATTTATTGCTTCAAACAGCGGATAAGAAACGCCTTCGTAATACCTGCCGTTTTTTGCGGTACTTTCGCCGAAAGGCACTGCATAATATCCTGCAAATCCCCTAAAATGGTCTATCCTTACGATGTCGTAAAGATCCTGAGCGCGTTTTACACGCTGTATCCACCAATGATAGCCGTTTTTAGACATTGCCTCCCAATCGTAAATGGGATTGCCCCATAACTGCCCGTCCGGTGAAAACCCGTCAGGCGGACAGCCTGCAACCAAAATCGGGTTCAAAGTGTCTTTGTCAAGCAAAAACTCGTTCGGCATAGTCCATACGTCAACGCTGTCCAAACTTACGTAAATGGGCATATCGCCGAGAATAACTATATCCTTTTTGTGCGCATAATCTAAAACCTTCCGCCATTCGCACTCGAACTCATACTGCACAAACTTCCAAAAGTCCATTTCCTTTTGAAACTTTTCCGCTTGTAATTTCGCCCTGTTATAAAATTTATACTCATCTTCCCAACTGTTCCAACTTGCGTAATTATGGGCGACTTTTAGAGCCATAAACAAAGCATAATCGTCAAGCCAACCTTGATTTTTTGTGCAATAATCGACATATAGCCCCGTTTTTTGAAATTTAGCATAGGCTAAACGCAATAACTTAAAGCGGTTTGCAAAAAGATATCCATAGTCTATTTTAGGCGACGTCCTTTTAAATTGTTCAACCTCTTTTTCGGTTAAAAGTCCCTTTTTATAAAGGGTATAAGGGTCTATAAAATAAGGATTACCTGCAAACGTTGCGGGACTTTGGTAAGGCGAATCCCCGTAAGCGGTGGGGTTAAGGGGCAAAATTTGCCATACTTTTTGTCCCGTCTGTGCCAAAAAGTCTATAAAATCGTAACATTCCTTACCGAAACCGCCGATGCCGTAATCGGAAGGAAGCATAGACACGGCGCAAAACACGCCGGCTTTATGTTTAAAACCGAAATTATCTTTAATCATTTTTTAAAAAAGTCAGCCTATAAGCCTGTTATTTGATGTTTTTGAAAGAATCCGATACCTTAAATTTTAGGTATCGGACAACAATTATTTACTTAAATAGAAGCACTTAAATGCTTTGTAAGTTTCGTATAAATCCTTTTTGGAAATTACTTCTAACGGGGAATGCATGGATAGTACGGGAACACCTACGTCGATAGTATCGATATTGTGGTTTGCAACGTATTTTGCGATAGTTCCGCCGCCGCCTTGGTCAACCTTACCGAGTTCGCCCATCTGCCAAACAATGCCGTTGGATTCAAACAGGCTTCTTACTTTTCCCACGAGTTCGCAAGAAGCGTCGCTGGTACCGCCCTTCCCGCGTGAGCCTGTATACTTGCAAAGCGCTACCCCGCCGTTAAGATAGGTTGCGTTGTTCTTTTCGTAGACTTCGGAATACAAAGGATCGTATGCGGCGGTTACGTCGGCGGACAGACAGGTTGAATTCATTTTAACTTTATTCTTGTTGACGCCGAAATATTCGCAGATTTCATCGATTAAATCGTACAAAATTGAGCACTGCGAACCCGTTACGCCGTCCGAACCCGTTTCTTCTTTGTCCGCGAGAAGGCATATACAGGTATCTGTCGACTTTTCGCTGTCTAAAAATGCGGTGAGCGCCGGATACGCACAAACCCTGTCGTCGTGTCCGTAACCGGAAATCATAGACCTATCTAAGCCCAAATCTCTTGACTTACCTGCCGGTACGGCGCAAAGTTCTGCGGATAAAAAGTCGGTTTCGGTAATGCCGTATTTTTGATTAAGAAGTTTAAGCACGTTAAGTTTTACGCCCTTATCGGCATCTTCGGAGATACTGTCCGAACCCAACAAAAGGTTAAGTCCCTCGCCAGTAAAGGCGGTTGCCAACGTTTTTTGGGATTGGTCTTGCGCAAGGTGCGGAAGAAGGTCTGTTATGCAAAGTACGGGGTCGGATAAATCTTCACCGATTTTTACTTCTGCCTTAGCGCCGTCTTTTTTAACCACTACGCCGTGAAGAGCAAGCGGAATGGTCGTCCATTGATACTTACGGATTCCGCCGTAATAATGGGTTTTAAGGTAGGCAAAATTTTCCTTTTCATATAAAGGATTTTGTTTGATGTCAAGCCTTGGAGAATCGATGTGCGCGCCTACCAACTTAACGCCGTTTGATAGGTCGTTACCGATTCTGAAAGCGCAAAGGGACTTAAATCTGTTATTGAAATAATACTTTCCGCCCTTTTCGAGTTTATCGCCGAAGTTAAAGGCTTTGTAACCTTTGTCTTTTAAAACTTCGCAAGCGTATATAACCGCTTCACGCTCGGTTTTGGATTGGTCGATAAAGTTTTTATAATCTTCGGCGTAGTTAAAAATAACTTCGTCCATAGGTTTTGAAGCAAGGCTTTCACGTTTAAACGATAAATCTTTGGTTGTCTTTTCTAATTCTTTTTTAGTCATAAATCCACCTTTATGTATTGTTGTAATCTTTTTATTTTTATATATTGTAACACACTTTTATTTGCTTTTGAACAGTTTTTTTATAAAAATTGTTGACTTTTCACAAAAAATCCGAAATAAATTTCAAATTTAGAAATACACCTTAAAATTTCGTAAATTAAAATCTTAAAAAGGCTTAAAAATCTTTTTAAGTTTACTTTTTATCAAAACCGTTTACCCAATTTGAAAACTTATAATAAATCAAAAAGATAATACTGCTGATTATCCAGGTAACGGGATATACGGGATAGATATAAGAGATGTCGTTAAACATTTTCATAACGATGGTTATATAAATAATACGGAATACGCACCAAATCGAAAACATTACCAGCATCGGCACGAAAGCCTTGCCCGAACCGCGGCAAACCGCCGCCACCCCGTGTGAAAAAGCAAGTACGCCGTAAAACAAACTTACCGTTTTAGCCTGCATTTCGCCGTAGAACAAAACTTCGGGCGAGCCGTCGAAAAAACCTACAAAGTTTTTTGCAAAAATAAAGTAAACGACCCCTATGACTTCGGCAAGCAACACGCAGATAATCAGTCCGAACCGAGCGCCCTTTTTAGCCCTTTCTTTATTGCCTGCGCCAAGGTTTTGGCTTATAAAGGTAGAAATAGCCATGGTGAAACTGTTTATGGGCAAAAAGGCAAACCCTTCTATTTTGCAATGCGCGCCGTAAGCCGCCATGGCAAACTTGCCGAAAGAATTTATATAGGACTGAACTATTACGTTGACAAATCCGATTACGGAATTTTGCACCCCCGACGGCAGACCGTATTTTACGATTTCGGAAACCATTTTTCCGTGGAATTTTATTTTTGAAATGTTTACGGAAATAACCCTTCCCTTTTTGGTTAATTTGATAAAGCACAAAATCACGCTTAAAAGTTGAGATATGCCCGTTGCAACCGCCGCCGCCCAAACGCCGAAGCGAAACACCGCAAGAAATATTACGTCCAAAACGATATTCGTTACAGATGAAAATATAAGGTAATACAAGGGGCTTTTGCTGTCCCCTACGGCGTTCATGATGCTTTGGCAGACGTTGTACATTATCATAGGGATTCCGCCGAGAAAATAGTAGCGGAAGTACTCTATAGCCTCGGGCAGAACTTCGGGATCGGTTTTCATAAGTTTAAGTAAAAACGGGGTTAAAAACACGCCGATTAAAGTTAATAAGCATCCGCCTAAAAGTCCTAAGGCTATGTGGGTATGTACCGCTTTATGAACAGATTCGTAATCGCCTGCGCCGAAGTAGCGTGAAATTACTATTCCCGCCCCCAAAGAGGTGCCTATAAAAAAACTTGTAAGCAAAAATATCAAGTTGCCGGAAGAAGTTACCGCCGCCAAAGCGTTTGTACCTAAAACCCTTCCCACGATAAAAGCGTCGGCAGAATTGTACAACTGCTGAAAAAACTGACTTAAAAGTATAGGAAGGGCAAACCCCGTCATCAAAACGGGTACACTGCCCTTTGTCATATCCTTTTGAAATTGTTTGCCGACCTTTGCGTTCATGTTTTTGCTCGTTTAACAGGCTTATATAATTTAATTGCGCCTGCTTTTTATCCCGATTGTTATAATGAATTATAGAACAATTTTGCGATTAAATCAAACTGTTTTTTGTCCGTATGCGTTTTTTGCTTTGCTTTTTAAGGTTTTCGGATATATAATAGTAACATAAATTAAGTTTTGGCTTTGGCTTTGGCTTTGGCTTTTATAAAATAGCGAAATTAAGAGGTAAATTATGGATTTTAAATATGCCGAATACGCAACCGAAAGGGCGGTTGAACTTTTAAATATAGACAGTCCCACGGGGTTTACGGACAACGCGATAAAATGGGTAAAGGAAAAGTTTGAAAGTTTTGGGTATAAAGGAGAATACACCGTTAAAGGCGGAGTTATCATAGACCTTGGCGGTGAAGATTCGGACAACGCCCTTCTACTTGAAGCGCACACCGACACTTTGGGCGGTATGGTTGCCGAAATAAAGGCTAACGGAAGGCTTCGTTTAACCAACCTTGGCGGAATGAATGCCAACAACGGCGAAGCGGAAAACGTTAAAGTTTACACGCGTGAAGGAAAGGTCGTGGAAGGCACGTTACAACTTATAAACGCTTCCTTGCACGTAAACGGCGGCTACAACGACGTTAAACGTTCCTTTGATACTACCGAAGTAGTTCTTGACGAAGAAGTCAAAACCAAAGACGACGTTAAAAAATCAGGTATAGAGGTCGGCGATATCGTTTGTTTTGAGCCGAGAACGCGCATTACCGAAAGCGGATATATAAAAAGTCGTTTTTTGGACGATAAACTGTCCGTCGGCATACTTTTAGGTCTTGCAAAATATCTTAAAGAAAACAAGGTTTACCTAAAACGTAAAGTTTACGTACACGTTACCGTATATGAAGAAGTAGGCCACGGCGGAGCGGCGTCGGTACCCGTTGGGGTTAAAGAAGCGATTTCTGTAGATATGGGTTGCGTCGGCGAAGGCCTTGGCTGCACCGAAACAATGGTTTCTATCTGCGCGAAAGATTCCCACGGTCCGTATGCCTATGAAGTTGTCGGCAAACTTATAGAAGCGGCAAAAAAATCGGGTGCCGATTATGCTGTTGACGTTTATCCCCATTACGGCTCTGACGTGGAAACCACGCTTTCGGCAGGCGCGGACGTGAAACACGGACTTATCGGGGCAGGTGTTTACGCAAGCCACGGTTACGAAAGAAGCCATAAAAAAGGCGTTTACAACACCTTACTCGTTTTAGCGGAGTATCTTGGTTTGTAATTTTTTGCAAAACAAAGAAAATCCCTTGACTTTTAAAATAAAATATGTTTTAATTTATCTACCCGTGGGGGAGTAGCAAGCGTATTTTTTGCGCAACAAGTCAACACACCGTCCATAAATGGTCTGGCTTGTTTTAATTTGCGAGACTCATGTATATCTATTATGGCTATACACCCCTCGTTTACACTGCTTTTGCGTCGGATATAGCGATATATCCGACTTTTTGTTTATTATGTGGACTTTTGATTTCTTTCTTAACGGCATTCTGCTCGGCGTCGGGCTTGCCATGGACGCATTTTGCGTTTCTTTGGCGAACGGTATGAACGAACCTAAAATGCCATTTAAAAAAACTAACGCCATCGGCTTGACTTTTTCCGTTTTTCAAGGGATAATGCCCCTTTTAGGGTGGCTTCTTTGTCATACCGTTCTTACCTATTTTAAGGTTTTCGAACATTTTATTCCTTGGATAGCCATATCGCTTTTAGGGTATATCGGCGGAAAAATGCTTTACGAAGGCATTAAAAATAAGGGCGAAGAAAAGCCGGCGACTACCTTTATCGCACTTTTACTGCAAGGAATAGCAACTTCTATCGACGCTTTGTCGGCAGGGCTTACCATAGCAAGTTACGATTTTTTGTTTGCGGCGGTAACTGCGATTTTGATTGCCTCTGTAACATATTTGATTTCGATTGTCGGTGTGTTTATAGGCAAAAAATTCGGTACGGCGATTTCCGGTAAAGCAACCGTTTTCGGCGGTATTATTTTAATCATTATCGGTATCGAAATTTTCATTAAGTGTATGATAAACCTATATAGTTAAGAATTAAGAATACCTATGGTTACTCAAGTTTGAGATAGCATATGGGCGCAGCCACTCTGTCAACTGCGTTGACATCTCCCCTTGCACAGTACCCCTCAGGTGCTTCGCACCAGCTCCCCTTAAAAGGGGCGCCATAAGTGAATAGTTCGGTGCTTGGTAGTATACTGTACAGGTTTGAGTGTGCGTCAGCATTTTATATAATTACTCCAATACCACAATTCTTAATTCAAAATTCTTAATTCTTAATTAAAAGGGCACGAAGTGCCCGTAAACAGGCTTATAGCCCCACTTTTATACGATTTTACATTTTTATAACAAAGGAGATTTATCTGATGTTGGAAGCAGTTTTACTGTTTTTACTTGGCTTTATTTTGCTTATTAAAGGCGGAGATTGGTTTGTCGACGGATCCGCGGGAATTGCAAAAAGATTTAAAATACCCGAACTTATCATCGGCGCAACCGTGGTATCTATCGGCACGACGTTACCCGAAGTCATGGTGTCGTCAAGCGCGGCGGCAATCGGTAACGGCGCAACCGCTTACGGCAATGCGATAGGTTCGATTATTTGCAATTCCGCACTTATCTGCGGTATAACCATTACGGCAAAGCCTGCGCTTGTTGACAGAAAACCTTTGATTATCCCCGTAATATTCTTCTTTTCGGCGGCAATCTTTTATTCGTTGGTAGCGTATATCGGCGGAGAGTTTACAAGGCTTGTGGGTATAATACTTCTTTGCGTATTCATTATATATATGGTTTTGTCGGTCGTAAGCATTAAAAAATCGCCCAAGCCTTTAGATACGGAACCCGAAAACGAAAGCAAGACAGGAAGATTTCCTAAATGGGATAAATTTAAAACTACCGTCGCCTATGAGATTATTGCGCTTATAGTGGGCGCAGCCTGTATCGCCGTCGGCGCAAGACTGCTTGTAGATAACTGCACGATTATAGCAAAGGAAATAGGGGTACCGGAAACCGTTATCGCCCTTACGTTAGTAGCACTCGGAACCTCCTTGCCGGAACTTGTAACCGCCATAACCTCTTTAATAAAAGGACACGGCTCCCTTTCTTTGGGCAATATTATAGGCGCTAACCTGTTTAACCTGGTATTGGTAAGCGGTATGGCTATTACGATTAACCCCTTCCCCGTTCCGTCGGAAAAGTTGTTCATGGGATATAACGCTTCGTTTGTTATCGACATACCCGTAATGTTCCTTGTGATGGGAATTTTGACCATTCCTACCATATTTACCAAAAAAACGTCAAGATGGCAAGGTATTGCATTACTCGCTATCTGCGTTAGTTATTACGTGTTTCAATTTGCCGTTTAATAATAAAAAACCGCCCCTCTTTTTAAGGACTCTGGCGGTTTTATTTTTGCTAAAATAGGTCAATAACGGGCTTATAGGCAAACTTTTTTAATTTTGTTTGGTCTTAGCATCGGTGAATTTTGACCGTTTTTTAAAAGTAAAATTCATATCGTCGGGTAAAATCCAACTTAGTATAAAGGATATTACGAACATATTAAGAACGTTATTTGAAAGCATATCCGCAAGGTAATTGAGCCCCGCTTCATTTAAGTAGGTAAAAAGCCCCGTTACCGTAGTTAACCCGAAGCCCAAACAAAGGGACAGAGAAATTATAAGAACGTTTTTTGCGGAAAAGCCTTGCTTTGCACACATTTCCATACCGACAACGGCGATTGAACCGAACAGTATAACCATAGTTCCGCCGATTACGCAGTCGGGAATGGTAAGCAAAAAGTTTGATATTATCGGGAAAAACGACGCCGCTATTAAAAACAGCGAACCGATAAACACAGTAAAACGGTTTACCGCTTTAGTGCTTGTTACTATGCTTACGTTTTGAGCAAAGGTTGTAAGCGGAAGGGCGCCGAAGAAAGAACATAAAAAGGAATTGAAGCCGTCCGCAACCAAAGTACCCGTGATTTCACGATTGGTCGGTTCTCTGTTTAAGGCTCCTCGGCAAATTGCCGTGGCGTCCCCTATGCCTTCCACAACCGAAATTAAGAAAAATATCGTGGTTAAAAGTATGGGAATCGGCTCGAAACGGAATTTTGCTATATCGGCAAACTCGGGATAAAAAATTACGTCGGAAAAATCTTTTATTTGCAGGGCGGAAAAATCTATTACGTTCGGCACAAAAAGGCAAATTACGTAGCCTACCGCCATACCGAATATTATATTCAAATTTTTCCACACGCCCTTGGCAAAAATCTGCCAAAACACCGCGGAAAGCAAGGAAGCCGCCGCAATAATTATATAAACGTAAACAGGTTGCGGATTTTTATCGCCGACAAGACCGTTTACCACCGTTTGTCCGCCCAAAAATTGGGTTGCACCGCTGTTAACAAGGCTTAGCCCTATGGCAAGCACCACTACGCAAGGCACAATGGGCTTGATTAACCTTCCCCACCACTTTATAAATAAGCACAAAACGGAAGATATAAGCCCACCTGCCATTACAGAACCTAAAATAAGGTAATATCCGCCTTCACCGCCGCCTGCAGAAGTGCCTATGGAAGTAAAAATACCGACGAATGTAAAGGAAGTTCCTATTACTATCGGAAGTTTTGCGCCTATAAATACTTGCACAGCCGTACCGATACCTGCCATGAACAAAGCGCCGGTCATGGCGGAAGTCGCTAAGTCCGTACCGTAAATACCCAACCCGCCAAAAACTATCAACAGCGGTGTTACGTTGGCAACGAACATAGCAAGAACGTGCTGTATGCCAAACGGAATTGCTCGGCTTAACGGAACCCTTCCGTTAATTTTATAAATATTGTTAACGTCCTTACCTTTAAAAACGGCTTTGATTCCGTCCAAAAGGTCTTTAAAAAAAGTCATTTTTTACCCCGACTAAGCGTACGGACATAAAATTTTTTATTTTATATCGGCACGTTTTTACGCTCATTACAGTATAAACATATTGTAATATAAAAATTCGGTTTTGTAAACCCCCGATAATAAAATTACCGTAAAACATCGCCCCGTTCGGCAATTTTTTAAAAAAACGGTTGCCTTTTTACAAAATAGCGATTAAACTACTATTGATGGATACTATGAATACAGTCGATAGATATTACAAAAAAATGACGGAAACTTCCGTCTATAAATTGATACTTAAACTCGGGCTTCCCACCACCATATCCATGCTTATAACCAACATTTATAATTTGGCGGACACCTATTTTGTGGGAACGCTTGGTAAAAGCGCACAAGCGGCGACCGGGGTTTTGTTTACCTTGCAGGCAATTATTCAGGCGGTTGCTTTTATGCTCGGACACGGGTCGGGCACTTACTGCTCTAAATCGCTTGCCGAAAAGGATAAAGATACCGCAACGACTTATGTTTCCACTGCATTCTTTTCGGGGCTTATCTTCGGTGGATTTTTACTTATCGCAGGACTTATCTTTTTAACCCCCTTTATGCGACTTTTGGGAAGCACCGACACCATTTTGCCTTACGCCGAAGATTACGGTTTTTGGGTTCTTATCGCCTGCCCGTTTATGATAGGTTCGCTTATACTAAACAACAATTTGCGTTATGAAGGCATTGCCATGTTTTCCATGATAGGGCTTTGCTTCGGCGGACTTTTGAACATCTTGGGCGACTACATATTTATTATGAAAATGGATATGGGCGTTTACGGCGCAGGGCTTTCGACGGCTATATCTCAAGTGGTAAGTTTTGTAATTTTGCTTGTTTTGTATATTTTTAAGGCGCAGGCGTCGCTAAAAATCAAAGCGGTAAAATTTAATCAAGAAGTTTTTGTCAATATCATAAAGGGCGGACTGCCTTCGCTTATACGTCAAGGTCTTACCTCTTTATCCAACGGCATATTAAATAACCTGACCAAACCCTTCGGCGACGCGGCTATTGCGGCAATTAGCATTGTAAACAGGTACTCTTCCTTCGTATTGGCTATAGGCATAGGCTTGGGGCAAGGCTTTCAGCCGGTATGCTCATTTAACTACAGCGCAGGTAAAATCAAACGTGTAAAACAAGGACTTTTGTTTGTTTGGATATTCTCAACCGCGCTTGTCGGTCTTTTATCCTTTTTCGGAATAATATTCGCGCCAAACGTAATTGCGCTTTTCCAAAAAAACGATGAAGTTATTAAAATCGGCTCAACCGCGTTAAGATTTGCCTCGGTAGGCTTGCTGTTTTTATCATCGTCGACCACCGCCAATATGCTTTATCAAAGCATAAGAAGCGCAAAAATCGCTTCTATTTTAGCCCTGCTTCGTTCAGGCCTGGTACTTATCCCCGTTTTGTTTTTGCTTTCAAACTTTTTCGGGCTTTTCGGAATACAAAGCGCACAAGGAATTTCCGACGTGATTTCCGGCATAATAAGTATCCCCTTTATAATCAGATTTTTACGCCTTAAAACGGAAGAAATCGATCAAAAGTCCGCCTATAAGCCCGTTAACGGTCGTTTTTAATATCCGACAATCATTGTTTAGTACGCTAAAAACACAAACTCAACCAATAGTTTAGTTTTATTTTTTAAAAAAGTATTTACAAAAATAATTTTCCGGTTATAATATTATCAACAACAGATATTCAAAAAAGGACGGTTGAAAATGTTGAACGGTGCAAATAAAAAATTGTTTGGACTTTTGGCACTATTTTGTGTGGCAAGCCTATTACTGCTTTCAACAGGTTGCAACGGCAAGACTGACTTTACCAAAGGCAGTTGGAAAGCAACAGATGTCACCATTGGTGATAAAAAAATTGATGAAATAGTGTTGTCCGTAAATGAGCAAAAAAAAGATTCTTCTTGCGTTATTACTTCTTGTGATATCGATTACGAATTACTGCTGACTATTAACGGCGAGCCGGTAACTGATTTAAGTGCAACTTACTATAGAAAAGAACTAAGACTCGCTTTTGATTGGAATAATAATGGCATAAGACTTTCTGCCGTTATGAGAAGAAGAGAACAAAATACTTACATCGATACCCATATTATCCTTATAGAAAACAATTCTTCTTTTAGCCAAACATCACAGGAAGTCTACATTATATTAAAATAAACTATGCGCCGTAACTAACAAAGCAATATTTTAAAAAAACACCGAGGGTAACATATAGTGATGAAAACATTGACAAAGACATCATTTATAATTATTATTTTAGTTATTTCGTTTATATTTAGTGCTTGCAATCCGTTTGACAATACTTCCGGCGATTACTTAACAAAAAAGATGGATGAAATTTCGATTGAGTTTGAGGGATATGAGATAGTTAAAACTACAGCCCAAGATACAATGGTTGGATTTGAGGGAAATGCCACGATAAACGAAGAGCCTATTCAAATATCAAGAAACGGCGGCGAAGAATACGTCATTCAATTTAGGAATAAAACGATTGCTATTAACGATGATTTTATGAGAGAAAATTGCCGTGCGTATGTTGAGATTCATTCAATTTGGATTAACTACTATTCAAAAACGACACAGGGTACAAATGAAAGTAGCAGAATTTATGGTGTGTTCGTTTATGACAATAATTTATTTATTATTACAAACGGATTAAGAAATTCCTTATCCCAATATGATTGTGCGTGGAAATATCCCATCACCTTATACTTATACAATTTTGAGTCGGGGAATGTTTTATATGCGGGTTATTATTCTGATTTTAGAAAGGATGAGACAAGTTTAAAAGTTTTAAAAAAGGAAAACACATAATCTATAAAAACATGAAAATAATATATATTTGTATACGATTATCGGCTTTGTTTATCTGTGATACAGATGGCGTTACGCCTGTAAAACGGGTTTATAAAAAAGCAGAATAAGTACAAAAAACAGGCGTGTTTGAAATTCCAAACACGCCTGTTTTTTATATATTGTCGTAAATCGTTTTAAATATTGTTTTATTTTATTTTTAATTACCGCTATTTGCGTCGTCATCTATGGCGGTTTCGGTTTTTACCGAATTCGCGGTTTCCGTTTGGCTGTTATCGTTCGTGGTTTTATCGCCGTCGACTGCTTTTTTATCGCTTGTTTCGGACTTTTTAGTGGTAGCGATACGTGCGTTTTTTTGTTCGTTTTTTATCCCCCACTGTACAAAAATCGAAAGCGCCGCCATAAGCACGATAATGATACCCAAAATGGCAAGTTCCTGAAGTTCGCGAACGATTAAAGTTCTTAAAACCTCACTGCCGAGTTTAAATTCCAAGGCAAGAGCGATACCTTCGGAAACTTCCAAACGGATGTCGTTTTTACCGCGAATAAGGTTTATAAGCGATTTTATAATGGTAAAACAAATAATGCCTGCGCTTATAAGTTCTATCATTATAACGGCAAACCTTATTATGTATTCGTAAATCTCATTAAATTTTGTAAAAAACGCTTCCATAAAGACTTAGTCCTTCCTTTCGTTTATCATGCTTTTAACCTTCATAAGTCTGGTTAATGCACCCCTTTCGTTTTCGCCGAGTTTAGAGTTGATATATTTTATGGTTTCTTCAAGTTGAGGAATCATTACGTACTCTAAGGCATTGACGCGGCGTTTGTTTCTGACGATTTCTTCGGCAAGCATCTGCACCTTTTTTTCGACAACGGCAAGTTCAACCAAAACGCTTATAGCCTCGGTTATCTTTTTTACGGAATAATCGGCTTCGCTTGTAACGTTGGCATAAGAATACGGCATACCGCTACGCTTGGTTGCGGTAACCGAAATTTTAGGAACAATAACGTTCATAATGCTTTCGGTATCGAGTTCTAAGTTTAAAGAAGTCGAAGGCATATTAAAAGCATTCTCGGTTTCCGCCTCGCCCATAAGGGCGCGCGCGGAAGAGAATTCCTTTAATGCGTCTGCAAGCATGGCTTTTGCCTGTTCGCGCAAACGCTTGTTTTCCTTTATCATTACGGAAAACCGACGAATCATTTCGTCAGACTTGTCTTTTAAAAGTTTATGCCCACGTTTGGCGGTACTTAACCTTTGTTTAAGTTTTTTAAGTTCCATCCTGGTGGGATTAACGTTTAGTCTTGCCATAAATTACCTTGGTTTTTATAAGTTTGCCCATTAAGGTCGGCTTCGCCGACAGCGTCGGCAAAGCCGACAATTAAAAATTAAGAATTAAGAATTGCGGTATTGGAGTAATTATTGAAGTGCGATTACATCGCACGACCATTCCGCCCTGCGAACAAGTTCGCTTTCCTCCTTTGCTACATACGAAGGCTTTGTCCTTCAAATTAAGAATTACGGTCGGAAAATAATTATATAAAACGCCGAAGCAAACTCAAACTTAAATTATTCGTTTAAATATTTTTCGATATACTTTTCTTTAATACGTTTTAACTCGGACTTGGGCAAAATTTTAAGAAGTTTCCAACCTAAATTCAAAGTTTCTTCGATAGGTCTGTCGGTATTTGTTCCTTGCGAAACGTATTCCTTTTCAAACTTATCGGCAAATTCCGCATACAGTCTGTCGGTAGGGGTAAGCGCGGCGTCGCCCAAAATGGCGGCAAGTTCTTTACTTTCCTTACCTTTTGCGTAAGCAGAGAAAAGTTGGTTCATTGTATCTGCGTGATCTTCCCTTGTCTTGCCTTCGCCGATACCCTTATCTTTAAGACGGGAAAGGGACGGAAGTACGTCTATAGGCGGATTAACGCCACGTTTATAAAGTTCCCTTGACAAAATAATCTGTCCTTCCGTAATATAACCGGTAAGGTCGGGGATGGGGTGCGTTTTATCGTCTTCCGGCATGGTAAGAATAGGAATTTGAGTTATAGATCCCTTTTTACCTTTGATTCTGCCGGCGCGTTCATACAGCGTTGCTAAGTCGGTATATAGATAGCCGGGGTAACCGCGGCGGCCGGGTACTTCCTTTCTTGCTGCGGAAACTTCACGCAAGGCTTCGGCGTAGTTGGTGATGTCGGTAATGATTACCAAAACGTGCATACCTAAGTCAAAAGCCAGATATTCCGCGCAGGTAAGCGCCATACGGGGGGTAGCAATACGTTCTACCGCAGGGTCGTTTGCCAAGTTTGTGAAAAGTACCGTTCTTTCGATAGCGCCCGTTCTTCTGAAGTCGTTAATGAAATACTCGGCTTCTTCAAAAGTAATACCTACGGCGGCAAATACAACCGCGAACTTTTCGCCCGATCTAACCTTTGCCTGACGGGCAATTTGAGCGGCAAGTTCGGCATGATTAAGACCGCTCATGGAAAATACAGGTAATTTTTGTCCCCTTACCAAAGTGTTAAGGCCGTCTATTGCGGAAATACCCGTTTGAATAAACTCGTTGGGATAGTCGCGAGCCGCAGGGTTAATAGGTTCGCCGTTTATGTCCATTCTCTTTTTGGGAATAATGGGCGCACCGCCGTCACGGGGGTTACCCATACCGTCGAAAACTCTGCCAAGCATATCCTCGGAAACGCCGAGTTCCTGACTTCTGCCTAAAAATCTTGCTTTGGAAGTGGAAATTTGCAGTCCGTTAGAGGATTCAAAAAGTTGAACGACGGCTTTGTCGTCTTTTACTTCCAAAACCTTGCCCATTCTGACGTTGCCGTCTTTTTGGGTGATTTCCACAAGTTCGTTATATTTAACCCCTTCGACTCCCTCAACGAGCATTAAAGGACCTACTACTTCCTTAATGGTTTTATACTCTTTATACATCTTCTCTTCCTCCGCGGGCAACCGCTTTAAGTTCGGATATTAAGTCGGTAAGAATTTTATCGAGTTCGTCGATATCCTTTTCTTCGACGTATTTTGCCCTGCCTATCCTTTCCGCGGAAGGAACGCCTAAAATTTCATCAAGTTCGGCGTAACTGTCTACCGCGCGGTTGGCATAAACGTAGAAGGCATTTATCAGTTTTATCATCTTATACTGCTTTTCAAGGGTGGTATAAGTATCTGTTTCGTGGAAGGCGTTTTGGTGCAGATAGTCTTCCCTTATCATCTTAGCCGTTTCCATAGTGATACGGTCGCGGTAAGATAAAGAATCCATACCGACAAGTCTGACGATTTCGTCCAAAGCGGCTTCTTCCTGTAAAATCTTCATGGTGAAAGTTCTCAATTCGGGGAAATCGTTTGCGACGTTTTCCTTGTACCAATCCGCCATTTTGTCCGCATAAAGGGAATAACTCACCAACCAGTCGATTGCCGGGAAGTGGCGTTTGTACGCAAGCGAGGCGGAAAGCCCCCAGAAAACTTTAACGATACGCAACGTCGCCTGTGAAACAGGTTCGGACAGGTCGCCGCCCGGAGGGGATACGGCACCGATTGCCGTAACCGAACCTATTTTATCGGTACTGCCTAAAACCTTGACTATACCTGCCCTTTCATAAAATTCGGCAAGTCTTGAAGACAGATATGCGGGGTAACCTTCGTCGCCGGGCATTTCTTCAAGTCTACCGCTGATTTCACGCAAGGCTTCCGCCCAACGGGAAGTAGAGTCTGCCATGATGGCGACCGAATACCCCATATCCCTAAAATATTCCGCAATGGTGATACCCGTATATATCGAGGCTTCACGCGCGGCAACGGGCATATCGGAAGTATTGGCGATAAGAACGGTCCTTTTCATCAAAGGCTCGCCCGACTTCGGATCTTTAAGTTCCGGAAACTCGTTTAAAACGTCGGTCATTTCGTTACCGCGTTCACCGCAGCCTACGTAAACGATAATCTGTGCGTCCGCCCACTTGGCAAGTTGGTGCTGAACAACCGTTTTACCGCTGCCGAAAGGTCCCGGTACGGCGGCGCAACCGCCTTTCGCTATCGGGAAAAGCATATCTATAACCCTTTGTCCCGTAACCATAGGCATTTCGGGCGAGAGTTTTTCTTTATACTTACGGGCGCGGCGGACGGGCCATTTACGCATCATGGGAACTTCCCTTTTGCCATTTTCCGTTTCAATAACCGCAATAGGCTCTAATACGTTGAAACTTCCGCTTTTAATGGAAACAAGTTTGCCGTTAACGCCTTCGGGAACCATAACGGAATGGCGAACGATAGAAGTTTCCTGAACGAAACCAAGTTCGTCGCCGACGGTCATTACGTCGCCTATTTTAGCGGTTGCAACAAAATCCCATTTCTTTTCATGGTCGATGTTGTTTATGACTATCCCGCGGGAAATTCTGTCGCCGTACTTTTCGACAAGTTTATTGAGCGGTCTTTGAATTCCGTCGAAAATACCTTCGATTAGACCGGGGGCTAATTCAACGGACAACGGCGCGCCGGTGGATACCACTTTGTCGCCTACGCCCAAACCTGCGGTTTCTTCGTAAACTTCGATAGAGGCTTTGTCTCCGCGAAGTTCGATTATTTCGCCGATAAGTCCTAATTCGCCAACCCTTACCACGTCGAACATTTTGCAGTCAGCCATGTTCTCGGCAACGATAAGGGGTCCGGCAACCTTTACTATTCTGCCTTCTTGCATTTATTTGTCCTCTCTTCCGAATAATATGTCTACGCCCAAAGCACTTTCCATTGCCGAGCGCAATAATTCCATTCCGTAATCACCATCGCCGTCCGGCACCGGTATTATAATAGGATATGCGGATTCGTTAAAACGTTTTAAGTATGCGGAAAGTTCTCTGCAAAAACCGTCCGTTATAAAAATAACGGCGTAGTCTTTGGCGAGAGTTCTCAACTTTTCGCGCGCTTTTTCCGCACTGTTTACGGTAAATGCGTCGACGCCGCCCGCTTTAAATGCCAAAACGTTGTCTCCGCTGCCGATTATAGCCATTTTTCCTGTCATAGATTTTTCCTTAATTTATCAGTAACTTTCACGCAACTTGTTTTTGATAACCGCTTTATCGATTCCGCTTCTTAAACTAACCATTACAATCCTTACGTTTTTAAGGTCTGCCTTTCTGTAAGAAACATACAGTAAATAGGGCTCCGTACCGCGGTTAAAAAATCTGTTTTCTTTAAGTTTTGAAAGGTTGTAACTTTCCGCAAGTTTTTCATACCCCGTTAAAGGATTGCCTATATCGTCGACCGCTTTTAAAATAAAATCGTATAAATCGTTAAGTTTAAAAGCCTCGGTTATTTTGCCCTTGTCCTTACCCGATAAAAGGGCTTCCTGCTCGCAACTCAAAGTGCCGTAAGGGAGTTTCATGCTTTGGTATTCTTCTAAACTTTCGCACCTTAATAATACGGAAATATTTTTAAGGTCGACTTCCCTTTCGATAAACTTTTTGACGTTTTTATCCTTAACCAAACGTTGCATGGCTTTGTAGCAATATTTTAAAAAGACCGTATCCACCATAGCGCCGCTCGGGGCTTCGCCGTCGAAAAGTTTTTCCGCTTCCGTAAAAGCCTCGTTTAGTTCAGTAATCGCGCAAGGCTTACCCTCTAACGCCTTTTTTACTTCCGATATGGAAAGAGCGCCTTCGTGCGTCAAATACTTTTCTTCAAGACCGAGTTTTTTGCACTTGAAAAGAGCCTCTCCGTTCATAAAGTCGTAAGGCAATAGAAAATAATATTTTGCGCCGCCTTTGGGGGCGTAGTCTTTTATAAAATCGATAAGATCTTCTTCTTCGGCGTAGATAAGTTCATTAAGACCGTCGCCTTCTTGCGCGGTCTTGCCAAACCCGTATTCACGCAAAAGTTTTAATCCTTCTTCATAACTGCCCGAATCTATAAGCCTTAAATACTTATCCTTCCCAAGCAAAAACTTTTCGCGGGATTTACAGGCAGCGTCGATAAACAAAATATCTTTCTGCATCATTTTTTAAATCAATCGAAAAGTTTTTCCGCAACAAAAGTTTCATACCTTTCCTTAAGTCCGTCGATTATGGCTTCAAAACTTAAGTTTATGTCGGAATTTTGACTTTCGATTACAATACCGCCGTTAAAATTACCGCCGTCCGCAACCTTTAAACCGAGTTCTTTTACCACCTCGAAATTATAAACTTCGCCTTTACTGAAAGGGCAGTTTTTAGGTATGACAACGGTTGCGCCTTTTTGGGCGTTTTCCTTAATTAAACGGCAGATAATCGACTTATAGGTCGACTTATCCAGTTTGTTTAATTTTTCGAGCGCGTTTAAAAAGACTTCCGAGACCGCTTCGGTTTTTTTAGACAAATAAAGTTTTTTACCGTCTAACGAAGCAACGACTTTTCTTCTTCTTATAGTTTCGGCTTCTTCATCGCAAAACTCTTTACGGGCGGACGTCAAAATCTCTTCCGCATTTTTTTGTGCGGAAGATATCGCCATACGATAGTCGTTGTCTGCTTTATCGGTAACTTCCGTTTTATAAAGATCGGCGTCTTTTAAAATTTGCTCTATAATTTTATCTTTTCCGTCCATGTCGAATTATAACAGCATTATCGAGATAACAAGTGCCAAAATAGCGTAAGTTTCTACCATTGCGGGGAAAAGTATAAGTTTACCGGAAATAGTTTCGTTTTTGGAAATTGCCAATATACCGGCAACTGAAGTCAGCCCTTGGAATATTGCCGATAAAAAGCCGACAATAGTCAAAGGAAGTACCGTAAAGAATACAGACCAACCTGCCGCAACCGTCATATCCGCAACGACGCTGTTGCTTCCTAAAATGGCAAGTACGAAACCGTAAATACCCTGCGTTGCGGGAAGAACGGATAAAACCAAAACTTTAGAGAACTTTTTACCGTCTTCGGCAAGAACGCCTGCCGCGGCGGAACCGGTTTTCCATAAAGCAATGGCACTGCCTGCGCCGCAAAGAACTACGCACAATGCAAGACCGAGTAAAGCAATTGATTGACCATCCATAAATATTACCTCCGATTGTTTCCAATCATTTTTTTTATTATTTTAACGGCTTTCGCCGATTTTTTTATGTTATTTTTTATATTTTTCGGTTAGTTAATTTTGCAAGTTGACCGATAATTTTATTTGTCGGCAAAATAAATATTGTCGAACTTCGTTCCGAAAGGTTGGAAAAGTTCCCCTTCGCCTTCGTAGAATCTTCCGTAGAATTCAATGTACTGCAATCTTGAATCGTGAATGTACGCGCCCAATAAACCCATTGCTATATTGAACACGTGTCCGATTATGAGTATCAAAACGCCTACTATCGACATC
This sequence comes from uncultured Clostridia bacterium, assembly GCA_945638575.1. Taxonomy (GTDB): domain Bacteria; phylum Bacillota; class Clostridia; order Christensenellales; family Borkfalkiaceae; genus UBA4636. Next base: position 51,933 of record CALZDP010000004.1, read on the forward strand.
GCGCCGTGCATCATCGGAAGCGACATTGAAGTTACTATCTGCGCTATCTGCGCGCCGGAAAGCATTAAACCGTAAAGCCTTGCGTAACTTAAAATATCCGACATATAGTTGATAAGTCCGTATACCGCGGAAAAACTTTTTGAAACCTTTCCGAAGCCTTTTTCGTGCCTGCCGGCGGTCAATGCGCCGACGACTACCGAAACGCCCATTATGATTGCGGAAGCCGTTGTTAATCCGTGGGTTACGCCGGCAAGATCCAATACAAGAAGTATAAGTCCGCCTAAGAACACCGCCCAAACAACGCCGTCGAAGATTCCGTCTAAAATATTTCCATTGCTAAAGCACGCCGCGGCTTTCATAAGTAAACTTGCCATAATCTGCACTACGCCCATACCCAAACTTAGCAAAAGCAGGGTGGGAACGGAAATACCTGCAACGTCTAATTTGTGGTTTATGGCATCGGGCATAATGGGTTGACTTAACAGCCCCAACTGTCTTAAAAGGCCGTAGCCGAAGAAACTGTCGAACAGCACACCGAAGATAAAGGTAAAAATTCCGCCGAAAGCAATAATATTGCACAGCCTTGCGGTGCCCGTATCCCTGCCGATTTTTTTCGCCATCAAATAACCGACAACCGTCATAATGATACCGTATCCCATGTCCGCCATAATAAAGCCCATGAAAACGCTGAAGAATATCATCATTATAAAGTTTTGGTCGATGGTACCGTACTTCGGCGGTGAATAAAGGTTTGTAACGAACTCAAACTGACGGGTAACTTTATTGTTTTTCATAAGCGTCGGCGCAAATTCGTCTTTGCTTATTACTTCAAACTGCGTGTAAACCTTAACGCCTGCGTTTTTAAGCGCTTCTTCAACCCTTTCGGTCGCCTCGGTAGGAACGTAGGCTTCCATTAAAAAGGTGCTGTCCGTCCTGTCGAAACCTTTTTTGTCTTTACCCTTCTCAAGTTCGAAAGAATACCTGTCGAGAAGTATCTTCATATCCTTTAAACGGTCTGCGTAAGAAAGAATTCTTTGGTCAAGGACTAAAAGTTCTTTTTCCGTCTTTTTTATAAGGGAATTTAATTCGCCGACCTTGTCTTTTGCGGTAAAGTCGCCCGAAAAGGAAGTGCGGTTAAAGCCGTATGTCGATAAAAGAGCAAGCGTTTCCGCCTCGTCTTTAACGTGATAAATAACCGAAACCACAGCCGTTATCGAATCGCAACATTCCAAATTAACGATGCAAGGGGCTTCTGTTTCCTCCAACGCTTTTGCTTGCGCGGTCTTCATAAGCCCTAATAAAACCTTTGTGTTAGCGGTATCTTTAAAAACGGAAAATTTAGATTTTAGCCCGATAAACGGCTTATAGGCGTTCATTTCGTTAACAAGCGACGCCATATCGGCTTTTAAATCCACCGTCTTTTTACTGATCTCATAAAGGTCGTCTACGATAGGATTTATTTCTTCTTCCAAAGAAAGCGCAGAAACAAAGTTGTCGTAAGTTACGCCGTAAACTTCTTCTTTGACAGGCTCTGCAGACTTATCGATTTTTGCGATACGATTTACGTTATTAAATAAAAAATCACAAGCAAAACTAAGTCTGTCGAATTTATCGACAAACAGGTCGCTGCTTTGTTCAGTTACGCTGTCGCTTGAGATTATCTGCACCGAACAGGTCTTGTGCAGAGCGGCAAGGATAGTATCTTCCTCGCTTTTAACGCCCACAAGCTTCATGCGGGACATTTTAGCAATCGCCATTTATAACCTTCCCTACGATTTCATCGGATAATTCATTGATTTTTTGCAACAAAGAGTTGTAAAGCGCGTCGGAATCGTTTTTTGCGGTTGCAATAATTTCGGCGTAAAGTTTTTCAACCTTTTTAGCGGTGGATACTTTATATTCCTTTTTAAGTTCTTTAACGGAGGCTTCCGCTTGCTTTAAAAGGGAATCGCACTTTTCTTCGGCTTCTTTGCTTTTTTGCGTAGCGTATTCGTTCGCAGAAAGTCTTATTTCAGCCGCCTTTTCTTCGGCGAGTTTTATTTCTTCCAAAACTTGTTCTATCATTGTTTGCCACCTTCGGCGAAAGTTTTAAATAAAAATCCGTCGTTACAGTTCATATGTATTTATGATAGCAAAAAATCAAAATTTTTACAAGGCTTTTGGGCAATATTTTGTAATTTAACAGGTTTTTTAATATGTTAAGTTTTATTAAAAATTAGGTGAAAATTTTTTTCTTTTGCGATTTTTAACAAAATATGTCGTTAACGGGCTTATAGCCCTGCTTTTTGTTTTTTTGGGCTTTAACTTATCTTATTTTTAAGTTTTAACTTATCCTATTTTTAAATGGAAAACACTGCGGCGGTAAAAAGTGGTTTTTACGTTAAAAATTTTTACGGCAAAACCTATTTAAGGCTATGCATTTAACTTTAAATAAATTTTAGCGTATAACACCGCAGATTTTACAATATCTTAATCAATAACACACAAAACAGTTTACTTTTTTATACAAATGTGCTAAAATAACCGATATATTCACAAAAGGAGTTTTTTTATCAAGTTATGCAACCCGAACCTGAGCCTGACAGTATGATTTTTGTGCAGTTATTCGTACTGATCATTCTTGTTTTGCTATCCTCTTTCTTTTCAGCGAGCGAAACCGCTTTTACCTCTATTAACCGTTCAAGGTTAAAAACCCGTATGCAAGACGACAAGCGCACGCCGTCGCAACAGAAAAGATCGGAAAAAGCGCTTAAAATGTCGGACGACTACGACAGAATTCTGTTCACACTTTTAATCGGCAACAACATCGTAAACATCACCGCAACCACCATCTGCACCTTGCTTTTCATAAACATTATGAACGGAAGCGAGGTTGCGCCTACCGTTTCAACCATTGTGCTTACCGCCGTCATATTGATCTTCGGCGAAATTATCCCTAAGGCCCTTGCAAAAGAAAGGCCGGAAGCCTATGCGGAAACCTTTTGCGGACTTATTCAATTTTTTATCTATATATTGTGGCCGATTTGCATAATCTTCAGAGGTCTTAAAAAGTTACTTGTAAAAATCTTTAAACTTGAAAAAGCCGAAGGGGTTACCGAAGAGGAAATTCTTAACATCGTTGAAGAAGCAAGCGAAGACGGCGCGCTGAATAAAAGCGAGTCCGAACTTATTTCCAACGCCATAGAGTTTCACGATTGCGAGGTCGGTGAAATTTTAGTACCGCGCGTAAACGTCGTCGCTATCAAACTTGATACGCCGATGGAAAAAATTAAAACCGTGTTCTTGAAAAACGGATATTCTCGTTTGCCGGTTTACACAGACACTATCGACCGTATTGTCGGTATGGTACACGAAAAAGACTTTTTAAATTCGTTAGACCGCGGCGATAAAAATATTTCTTCCATTATTAAAAAGGTGGCTATCGCTACCGAACATATGAAGATTTCAACCCTGCTTAGGGTTTTCCAAAAATCCAAAGTACACATGGCTGTCGTCGTCGACGAATACGGCGGAACGCTCGGCATCGTTACCTTAGAGGACGTTTTGGAAGAACTTGTCGGCGAGATTTGGGACGAGCACGACGAAGTTGTGGAATACTTTGAAAAGATTTCCGACAACACTTACCGTGTTGACGCCAACGCCGATTTAGGAGACTTTTTCGAACTGTTTTCCATTGAAGCGGAAGACGATGATTTTGACTCTCAAACCGTAGGCGGTTGGGTTGTGGAAAAGTTGGGCGATATGCCGAAACGCAACTCTTCATTCGACTTTGAACATTTACACATCGTGGTTACGCGTTGCAGTCAAAGAAAGGTCGGCGAACTTAAAGTCGTCGTTTTGGACGAAGAGGCTTCCGACAAAGCGGAAACGGAAATTATGGAACAGGAAGAAACCATGCTCGATGACAATTAATTTTTAATAAACCAAATGCGTATTTTAAAAGGCTGCCGACCGGTAGCCTTTTTCGTTTATCGCGCTTTTCCTTGCCCACTTTTAACCGCAAGGTATAAAGTTTTAATATAAAAATTCGACCTTCAAAGTAAAATCATCATCGCCTATTTTGTAATTTATGTCGTAAAAATAAATGACTTTGCCCGTAAAACACAGATTTATAAAAACTTCTTTGCAATCGCTTACGGGATTTATGAAAAAGTCGGACAAATACTTTTGCTTTACGGCGGCGCTAAAAACCTTAGCGGAAGCAGACTTTTGGCTTTTATCCGTAAAATAACGATTGCGAAACTTAAAATAAACGGGCGGACTTTTGGCGGCGAAAGTGTAATTAAAAGTTTCATACACGTCTTTTGACAAAGGGTTTTCGGATAATTTTTGCTCGGTTACCGTAACCGAATATCCGCCGTCCGATTTTTCGTAAAAGGAGATTTTTTTGTTTACCGTTTCGCCGTAATAGGTTTGGGTAAGCGTTATTTTGATTTTATCCGCTTTATCGAAATTTTCAAACGCGCGCTTTGCCGAATTAACGGGACTAAAGTATACCGCGGTTATCGCGGTTGCAATAATGCCGACCGAAAGGACTGAAGATAATAAAATTATTAAAACTTTTTTACTCATGACTTGCCCCCTTTCGGTTTTAGCGCGATAGCCGTAAAAAACGTTAGCAGCAAAAGGGATAAATCCCCTAAGTTTTTTGTACCCAAAGCGCCGTTTGCGGTTTCGTAATTTTGTGTTTTATCGTTATAAAAATCTTCGTAAGCCTTTATATATTGCTCGATAACCGACTTATAGGCGGATATTTTGTTAATTTGGGCATTATCGCCTTCGGTAAAAAAAGCGACAACTTCCTTAATTTTCAACAGATTAGTCATTTTTAAAGACTCTTCTTTTTTAAGTTCTTCAAGCAAAGCGGAAATTTTATCTACTTTACCTTTTACGTCGACGCAGGCTGTAAAGGTTTTTACCGCTTCGCCCTTATAGTTATCGTCTATAACGGTTATTTTTACTGAAAATTCCCCCTCCTTATCGGGGTTTGAAACAAGCGTTTCTCCATAATAATATTCTTCTTTAAGTTTAGCGTTATATCCTAAAAGTCGAGCTATAGGTCGGTTTTTGCCTATTACGATAAACTTTCCGTAATCGGAATCAACATCTATATATTGACCTATGTCCGCCTTATCTACCGTTAAAATAAAGGCGTTGGAATTTGTAAATTCAAAGTATCTGTCGTCAAGATAAACTTTTACGGTATAACTTCCGGCGTTTACTACCTTATTGTCGTTATCGCCCGTTACGGTTATATAAAAGCCTTGCGGAGATAGTCCGCCAAGACCGCCGATGTTTTTATTTACGTCAAAAAATTCTATTTGATTTCCGTTGTAAACAAAATCTGTTTTCACGTCTTTAAGCCATACCTGTTTTTTGGTAACAAAAAGATTGCATGATTTAGCGGTAACGCAATAATTGGGGTTACAGTCAAAAATGTACAAGCGGTAATTGCCTATCATGTCGGGAGCGCCGAAAAACTCTGTGTCGATTTTCAGGTCGTCCTTTTTTGCAAAAAACTCAAGCGACAACTCGTCGCCGTCTAACAGGCTTCCGCTTGTTACCGTAAAGGAAACCTTTTTTGCGATTTCATTAAAAGTGTCGGTAAATTCCGCATAGACGTCATCAAGTTCAAGGGTTACTTCACGCTTTGTAATCGTCAAAAGGGAGTGATCGCCGTATTCGTAATCAAAATTTACGGTGAAATTGTCGTTTATTTTTTGGGCGTAAATTTTGTAACTTCCTACTGCGTTTTGGTTGTCGCAAGTAATTTTAATCACATTTTCAAGACATATGCCGTACGGCAGATCTGTCGACGCAGCCGTTATATTTATATTTTCCCCGTACACCGCACTGACGTTTGGAAGGCTTACGGTAATATTAAGCGGCAAAATTTCCGCATTTGCACCGATAAAATCAATGCGGTAGTTTGGATTTGTCGGCGTTGCAAAAATTTTATAAACGCCGACCGTGTCGCCTTTTTCACGATATAAATCGACAATCTTTGAAAGTTCGTCAAAGTAGGCAAGGCTTCCTTTGATTACTCGGACGGTAAGTTCAAAATCTTCGCCGTATTTAGCCGAAACGGGATTTGCCGTAACCGTAATCGGCCTTGGCAATATATCGTATTTTGCGTCTATTACGATAACGTCATAATTGTCATTGACACATTCCGCGCTTATTTTATAACTTCCCACCCCTTCGCCTTGTTCGCGAAAGAAAGTCAAAATTTTGCCTATACTGTCAAACTCGCAAACATAGCCTTTTATTATACTGCAGGAAATCGCCTCGTCAAAATCGCCGTAAAACTTTATCTTATCATCTATTTTGACGGTTATACGGCGCGGTAAAACCTTTATTTGTTTGAAGGAATTTATAAAGTAATTCGTGTTTAAACATTCCGCCGAAACAAATTCGTTTACGGTAAATTTAGCATTGCAAACTTCAAGCGGAATATCGGAAACAAAATTCAAACTTTCCGCCCTATCGCCGTAGTATATGTAATCTTCGACGGCGGTAATGTTTACGGGACAGGGCTTAACGGTAAAGTTTGCATAAAACTTGCTTTCGTTAATCTCTGCCGTAACAAGATAACTTCCTTTATTTAAAATTTTCGAAACAACACAGCCGTCAAGTGTTACGGTTATATTTACGGAAGGGGTAACGGCAGTATTCAAATTGTCGATTGCGGAAACGGTAAAATCCAAACTTTTGCCGTCGTATACCTTTTCGTCTCCGCTTGTAAAACCGAAATTAACGGTATATCTTCCGCCCTTTAAAACGGTAAGGGTTGCGGTATTGCCTTCCGCTATAAAATTATCGTTATCGAAAACAGGCGTAACTGTGTAAACGCCTTCGGTCAAAATTTCGGATAAGTTGCCCGATAGGTCGATTATTGCGCTGTTTTTGTCATTTGAAACCTTGAAATATTTTATGGCGTTATAGTCCGAAACGTAATCGAAAGGGATAATATTACATTCGTTTAGATACACGGTTTTATCTTTAATTTTTACGGTTATCTTTCTTTTTGCGATTTCGTAATTTGCATTGGCAAAAATTACGTCATAAAAAGGGCTGTCGCATTTACCCGTAACAGAATAATTGCCTGCAACGGAATTATCAGTTGCGGTTGTGTAAAGGGTAACGGACGGTTGGTCGGAAAGTTCTTCGGTAAATCTTCCGGTAAGCGGTTTAATCGCGTCAAGATAAACACCGCTTTTGCTATCGATAATATAGGTAACTTTTTTAGGGTTGACGTTTGTCAAAACCTTTTCCAAAGTATATGAAACGCCGTTAAAGTTGCCCGTGTATTCCGCCCTAACCGTAATATCGCCCAAACTGTAGCTATAATCGTAAAGGGTTGCCGTTTGGATGATTTTAGTACCGTCGACAGATAAGGTTACAACCTTTGTCGAAGTATCGCCGTAAGTTACGTTTTGCGCGCAAAAGTCGATAACGTAACTAAAATCGCAGTAACCGTCTAATACGGTTTTTATAAAAGATAAATCCTCGGCGTTTCTGTTTTCGGTTAAATTCAGGTACTCGTTATAGACGGAAGTTACCGATTCTTTACTCAAATGTCCGCCTATAAGCCCGTTATAGTTGTTTTTATAGTCGTCAAAACTATTTAGATAAAAATAAACTTTATGGGTTAAACTATCCAAAATATACCCGTCGCTTGTAAAATCGGCAACGGCAACATAGTCGCTTGTTTTGTTGTAATCGGGGGTAACTTCTATTCTTTCGGTCCGTCCGCCGTAGAAACTAACGATAGCGAAAAACTTACGCGCAAAACCTTCTTTAATGACGTAATCGTCATCTAATACTATGCTTTTTACAACGCTGTCAAGCAAAACGTCGCTATCATAAACCACTTCCGCTTTACGGCTGAAATTATCTTTGCCTGCAGTATGGTAAGTTACGCCGTCGGACAAATAAATTTCGGCGGTAAATTTACCGTCTTTATTAGTGTAATAATCTTTGCCGTTAAGGTTTACGCACACGTTTTTAACTGCTTCACCTATGTAAAAGGTTACGTCCGAAACATAACCGCCATCTGTAAAACATAAAAACCTGCCCGTACAAGTTTGGTTGATTTCAATAATATGATTTTTATATTCTGTCGGCAAATCGCCGTAAATAACCTTGTCTATGCTAACCGTTTTTAATAAAAACGGGCTTATAGCCCCGCTTTTATAGGTTTTGCCCCTTTCAAGAGCGATAAACCCGTTAAGCGCATAGGCTTTTGCGGACGCCGTAAATTCACAAAGATTACCGAATTTTTTAACGGAAAAGCCTTCCGTAACGGTATCCGTTAACAGGGCGGTTTCGGACACGTTTATAAGTCCGTTTTGCGATTCGGTTTGCACCGTTCCGTAAAAACGTCCGTTAATGTTTAAAGTGCCGTTTACTATCAAACTTCCGCTGCCGCTTAAACCCATTTTTTGTAAAGTTTGGCTGTCTAAATAGGATACGCCCGAATATTCTCCGCTGTAAAAACCGTCGTAAACGCCAAACGTTCCGTCTACATTTAAACTTGCACCGTCAAAAACCTTAAAAGTTGCGCCGGTCATTATTTTAAGTTTTGCGTTTTCGGTTACGTTAAAATTGCCTTCCTTTACGTTGATATCCCAAAAATAAGGAACGGACAGAAAGCGGTTAAAAGAGGAATAGGTTTTATCAAATACAAAATCCGCGCTTTTTACGCTTACGTTGCCGTAAAAGGATAAATCCGTTTTGCATAGGTTGTCGATACCGCATACTTTAGCGTCAAGATTTTGATTTTTGTCATAGGAAATTTCCGCCCTTCCGTCCGTAAGAGCGAACAAACCGTCGCTTGCGATAAAATTTATAAATGTTTCGCTCGGCAAAACGCCCAAAAAACGACCGTTTGCGTTTATAGTCCTTTTGATTTTTACGGTGTTTAAATAATATTGATTAAACGGAAGGTTTCCCCTTTTATAGATATCATCCGCAACTTCACTAAAATAGTCGGGTATAAAAAGCGGTTCGTAAAAGGTTCCGTTTACTGTAATACAGCCTTCGCCGACGACTAAAGCATAAACTTCCAAAACGCCGTTCACGGTAATATTGCCGTTACAAACCACAGCGTCGGGCGTAGCGGAAGTCAAATCATCTTTATTGCCGATTAGCATTTTACCGTCGACGACTAAATTTACATCGCTATTTATTACCAAACCGCAGCAGTCCGCACTTAAAGTTACGCCCTTTGGAACGGTAAGGTCGGAATCGATTACTCCGTTTTCTATATAAACGGTTTTACCGACGTCGGCTTTATTTAAAGCCTCGCTTAAAGTATAAACCTTGCCGTCAAGCGTGGCGGTAATTTTTGAATTACCGTCAAAATTTTTCCTAAGGCCGTCTATAAGCCCGTTAGCGCAATAAATCGGCATGGTTTTTATGATAACCGAAACACCTATAATCAAAAGAAAAGTCAAAAAGATTTCGGCTATTTTTGAAATTTTTTCTGAAAAATTCATAACGTTACCTATATGGTTATAAACAAAAATGCGCAGTAAATATAAACACTGCGCATATTTTATAAAATACTTAAATTTGCAAAGTAGATATACACTCTCGTCAATATTCCGCCGACGGTTATATAAAGCAACGCAAGGGGCGCAAACGAACTATCGGAAGTTATTTTGATAGTTAAAACACTTTGGCAGGTTAAAAACCGCTAATTAAATATTTTTAATATCTTTCATATGCGTGTCGTTAAAATTGCTTCTTACTTTTAAAGAATGAATTTTGTCTTAAAATAGATTATCGAAACCTAACGGCGAAATACCTACGGTAAGCAAATTTGACGCAATTCATAAGCAAAAATCTTTAAAAAACCGTGATAGCAAATTGACCTCTTATTTACGTTTTCTTTTTGCTTTGGTGTCGTCTATAATTTTTTTGCTTTGCTCTACAAGGTATCTGTTAAGTTCGTAAACAACTTCCCCAGGACCTTTAAGCGAGAAAATGAAACTGTTTTTTTGTTTTAATTTTTCGGCATTCTGTTTAATGTTAAGCCTAAACTGTTCGTATTTAACGACGATGTCGTTTTCGGTCGCCCATTTTTTGATTTTTGCAACCACCCTGAAGGAGTAGAAGTTATCCAAAATGAAGATACCGCTAAGTATACCTAAAATGAAATAGAATTCCGTATGTACCGCAACGAATTCCGCCATAACGGAGACGTAAGGATGCAATAAAAGGTTATAAACGGCGCCGATTACGCCCCAGATTAAGGAAAACAGCGGACAAATAATGCCTTGAATATTGCCCTTTCGGTCGGAATAATCCCAAAGTTTTACCTTAAGCCCTTTTATAAAAATAATGCCTGTTACGTATTCGAGCAAGGTCATAAGAAGGGTAATAACCGCAATCAAACAAACCTTTTGCAAAAAAATGTTTTGGATAAATGAAAGGTCTATAGAGGACATTCCGTACAATCCCAAAAGCCCCAACCCGTATAACGGCAACCACGGACCTGCCAAAAAGCCGGGATTAACCCACTTTTTATGGGCAAATCTTCTGAAAAACAGTTCCATTACCCAACCGCACATAGCCCCGAAGAAAAATATCTGCACAAGTTTTATTAAAATTATCATAAACTTACCTTTTGTTAATTTCAAAAATCACAGAACTTTCAGCCCTTGAATTGTAACCCTTGTTCGGTCTTATAAAGAATTATAAAGATTTTGTACGAGTGAAAGGAATTCGTCGGGTTCGGAAAGTTCCAATTTTATTTTATCGTTTATGCCGGTTACGGTAACCGTATTACGTTTTTTTGTTACGTCAATCAAATCTTCAAGGCGTATGACCTTGCTTTCGGTGTAGTTGGCTTTACCGCAGGCAATAATTTTATCGCTTGTTAAAATTACCGTAAAGTTACCTGTACGCACCGCCTTACGATAAATGCAAATGCCCCAGAAAACTTCCGGCACGATATGCGCTATAAGGCAGGCTACCGCAATAACTGTGGTAAAAGTGGTGTTTAGGTCGGCTATAATTTTAGTGAACAGCGACGAACTGAATATAAATGCGTCCGCACCGACGGAAATCACGGCGCAGACAAAAAGCAAAACCGTTTCTATATACGGGCTTTTTACCTTTTTGGGCTTTACTATTGCTATAAGTTTGGTCGGCGGAAACAACGTTGCGATAGGAAGTTCCTCGTCAAGCATGGGGTGGTCTTCGGCAAGAAATATCTCCCGTTCCTTTTCCGTTTTCTTTTTGGTTTGGAAATTACTCATTAACTTCTCCTTTACTTTGAATTAAATCTTTTATTACCTCGGAAGCAATAATAAAACCTGCCACCGGCGGTACGAAAGATATGCTTGCAGGCACACGCTTATCGCCGAGCGGAGAGATAGGCTCTTCTTCGGAATACACTGTTTTAAGACTTTCTATATTACGTTTACGCAGTTCCCTTCTTATGACCTTTGCAAGCGGACAGACTTTGGTTTGATAAATATCCCCTACTTTAAAAGCGGTGGGATTCAACTTGTTTCCCGTACCTAAACAGGCGATAACGGGCTTATAGGCGGACTTTGAGGCTTCGCACAGTAAAATTTTCGCCGTTACCGTATCCACGCAATCCACTACGTAATCGTAACTTTGAAAATCAAAAAGGCGCAAGGTTTCCGCCGAAAAATATACGGGGAATTTTTCCACTTCGATATTCGGATTTATGTCCTTAAGCCTGTCGTAAGCAACGTCGGTTTTTAATTTTCCGACGGTAGAGTTAAGCGCGTAAAGTTGTCGATTTATGTTGGTAACGTCAACTTTGTCTCCGTCGCAGATAACAAGTTTGCCAACCCCTGCGCGGGCAAGGGCTTCCGCCGTAAAAGACCCGACGCCGCCAAGCCCGAAAAGGGCGACTGTTTTATGAGCGAGCAAAAGACGCTTATCTTTACCTATTAAGTTATCTTCCCTTGAAAAAATATCAGACAATTTTACCACCGTCGATTTTAAAAGTTTTGTAATCTGCGTCATAAAGGCTTTGGTCCACGTGGGTACAGGTAACGATAGTTTGTACGCCGTCTATGGCTTTAAGCAATCTTTTTTGACGGTAAAGGTCAAGTTCGCTCATGGCGTCATCTAAAATAAGAACGGGGTATTCCCCGAAATGTTCTTTATACACGTTAAGTTCCGCAAGTTTAAGGGAAATAGCGGCTGTGCGCTGTTGACCTTGGGACCCGTAATTTTTAACGTCTTCACCGCTGACGGTGATTTTTAAATCTTCCCTGTGCGGGCCTACGGTGGTGTAACCCAAAATTACGTCCTTTTCCATATTGACTGCGAGCGCCGTCTTTATGTTTTCGTAAATTTCCTCTTTAGTGTCGGCGTATTTGCCGACTAAAGAAACCTCTAAATCCTCTTTGCCGTCGGTAATAAAAGAATGTGCTTCCTTGCAAAAAGGGGCAAGTTTTTTAACGTAATCGCGCCGTGCGCCTATTATATCGGCGGCGTAAACGGATAATTGTTCGTCCCACACCGGCAAAGTGTCGAAAATAACGCTTTTATCGGGGTTTTTAAGCAGGTTATTGCGCTGATTCAAAATCTTTTTATAAACGGACAACGCCGAAAAATACTGTTTGTTCAGTTGAGAAATGGAAATATCCAAAAATCTTCTTCTGTCTTCGGGGCTTTCTTGAACAAGTTTAAGTTCGCCGGGGTTAAAAAATACCGCAAAAAGATTGCCCAATAAGTCCGAAACCTTTTTTGTTTCCTGCCCGTTTACGGTAACCGATTTATTTGCGTCCGCAAAATACTCGATTTTAGCGCTGACCGCGCCGTAAGAAGTAATCGCTTCGGCAGAGATTTCGGCGGAACGCTCCCCGTAACGGATGACCTGTTTATCCCGCTTCACCTTAGGCGAATACCCCGTTGCAAGCAAAAAAACAGCCTCGACGGCGTTGGTCTTGCCCTGTGCGTTGCGACCGCAAATTATATTAAGTCCGTCCGAAAAATCGAATTCCTCTCTTTCGTAATTACGGAAGTTTTTAAGATTTAATTTTTTTACAAACATTTACTATCGCTACGAGCAAAAAACCTTGCTTTTTTTTACCTTTTATAATACAATTAGAATAATTAAATTATATAGGTTATTGCCGTTTGTGTCAACATAAATTTAACTTTTACACTTAAAAACCCTTGTTAGCAGAGTTGACAGAAGGCATTTTTTACCGAAAACTTAAATTACAGGGGCTTACGCTATGGAAAATTTTGAAATTCTTTGGAAAAACACGATGAGAGAACTCGAAAAGAATATTTCGAGAATCACCTATTCCACTTATATCGAAAAATTAAAGCCCGTGGACCTTTTGGGAACCACTTTGATTTTACATACGGACACCCAACTTTTTGCAAAACAGGCGTCAAGGCTTTCGGACAAAATTATCGAAGCCATGAAAGCGGCTAACACGGGACTTACCGACTTTCAAATTTACGTTGGAAGCGACAACGACCCCATGTTTTCTTCGGGAAAGGAAGCGGAAACCATTTCCTCCCCCATCGACCCGAGATACACTTTTAACTCTTTTGTGGTAGGGAATTCCAACCGCTATCTTTACGCCGCCGCTAAAGCGGTTGCGGACGATCCCGGCAACAGTTATAATCCTTTGTTTATTTACGGCAATTCCGGACTCGGTAAAACCCACATAATGCACGCTATCGCAAATAAACTGTCAAAAGACAGGCCCGACTTAAACGTACTGTATTCCACTTGCGAAAAGTTTACCAACGACCTTATAAACAGCATACGAAGCGGTAAAGCCTATCAGGGCGCAGGCGGAGAACAGTTTAGAACAAAATACAGAAACGTCGACGTTTTGATTATCGACGACGTACAGTTTCTTGCCAAAAAACAGTCCACGCAGGAGGAGTTTTTTCACACTTTTAACGAACTTTACGGCAAAAACAAGCAGATTATACTTTCCGCCGACTGTCCGCCAAAGGACATCGAACTTTTGGAAGAAAGACTTGTTACACGCTTTCAATGCGGACTTTTGGCGCAAGTGCTTCCGCCCGATATAGAAACAAAAATTGCCATTGTTCAGAAAAAGGGCGCGGAAAAAAAGTGCATGATAAATAACGAAGTGGCAAACTTCATTGCCGAAAACAGCGGCGACGACGTAAGGTCTTTGGAAGGGCTTTTAAACAAGGTGATTTTTGCGGCAAGTTTAATGGAAACGGATATAAACTTAAACCTTGCCATGGAAGCGCTTTCCCTTTCTTCAAACAGCGACAGCCACGAGGACGCCGTTACCGCAACGGTGATTATAAACACCGTTTGCAACTTCTATAAGATTTCTAAAAACGACCTTTTGGGAAAGAAGAAAAACAAGGAACTTGTAGAACCCCGACAGATTTGCACCTATCTTATGACGGAACTGTTGGATCTTCCCCTTGTATCAATAGGTCAAGCAATGGGCGGAAAGGACCATACCACCATAATTTACACCCGTGATAAGATTGCAGGTCTTATAAAAACCAATCCGCGAGTGGCAACCGAAGTAAGCGACCTTAAAAATCTTATTCTTAAAAAATAACTAATCTAAACGCTCGAAATGGAAACTATCTTTGTTGAAGACAACTTTGATGCGGTAGTAGTCGGCGCGGGACACGCAGGCGTGGAAGCGGCTCTTGCCCTTGCAAAAAAGGGACATAAAACCGCCCTTTTGACGCTCAACCCCGACAATATCGCTTTTATGGCGTGCAACCCTTCTATCGGCGGAACGGCAAAAGGGCATCTTGTACGCGAAATAGACGCACTTGGCGGATTTATGGGCATTGCTGCGGACAAAACCATGATGCAGATAAAAATGCTTAACCGCGGTAAAGGCGCGGCGGTACAAAGTTTGCGCGCTCAGTCGGACAAAAACTATTATCACCGCTACGTTAAAAGCGTGTTGGAAAACACCGATAACTTACGCATACTTTCCTGCGAAGCCGTGGAAGTCTTAACCGAAAACGGAAAAGTTACAGGGGTAAAAACGGCTTTCGGAAGTGTTTTATACGCGAAAGCAGTCGTGCTTTGCACAGGCGTATACCTAAAGTCACGCGTGGTTGCAGGCGAATGGTTTAAAAACGCAGGGCCGTCCGGCTTTGAGCCGAGCAACAACCTTACCGCAAATTTAATAGATTTGGGATTTAACGTTCGCCGTTTTAAAACCGGTACGCCGGCAAGGGTGGACGGAAGAACCGTGGACTATTCAAAAATGGAAGTGCAGGAAGGCGAAACCAACGTTTACCCGTTTTCCTTTTTATCACCGCAAGTGCCCGAAAAGCAAACACCTTGCTATTTGACTTACACCAACGAAACCACCCATAAAATCATAAGGGACAACCTTGAGAGGTCGCCCCTGTTTAACGGCATGATTCAGTCCACGGGACCGAGATATTGCCCGTCGATAGAAACCAAAGTTTACCGCTTTAAGGACAAAACCCGTCATCAGATTTTTATCGAACCCGAAGGCGCGGATACCAATGAAGTTTACGTTCAAGGAATGTCGTCATCGCTTCCGCACGACGTGCAAAAAGCCATGTATAGGTCGGTTAAAGGCTTAGAACATTGCGAAATAGTGCGCTATGCTTACGCCATAGAATACGACTGTATCGACAGCCTTGACCTTACTTTGTCGCTTATGTTCAAAAAGGTAAAGGGGCTTTTTACGGCAGGGCAGATTAACGGAACCAGCGGTTACGAAGAAGCCGCCGCCCAAGGTCTTATGGCAGGCATTAACGCCGCTTTATACCTTGAAGGAAAACCGCCTTTTATTTTACGGCGAGACGAGGCTTACATCGGCGTTTTAATCGACGACTTAGTAACCAAAGGCACCGACGAACCGTACAGAATGATGACTTCTCGCGCAGAATACCGCATTTTTTTACGGCAGGATAACGCCGACGAACGCCTTACCGAACTTGGCAGACAGGTTGGCTTGGTAGACGATTACCGCTACCGCGTTTTTATGGACAAAAACAAGGCTTTGGCGGAAGCAAAAAAGGAGTTTACCCTTTCACGCTCGCCTAAAGAGGTTAAAGAGTTTGTTGAAAGTTACGGCGGAGAATTATCCGGCGGAATTTCTTACGAAGGAATGGTTAAGCGCGGTATTCCGTTAGAAGATATAGTAAATCGTTTCGGCGCATTTAAAGGGCTTTCTTACGACCTTTTGGAAAGGCTTGAAACTGACGCTAAATATTCCGGATATCTTGAAAGAGGTCTTGTGGAAATCGAACGCGCAAAACGGTTGGAAGCAAAAAAACTTCCGGAAGATATCGACTATGATAAACTTGACGGATTACGCCTTGAAGCAAGAGAAAAATTGCAAAAAATTCGCCCGTTAAACCTTGGACAAGCGGCAAGGATTTCCGGCGTAAACCCTGCGGATATTGCCGTACTTATGGTTTATCTTAACAAATAAAACATCAAAAAGTCGGCCTATAAGCCGATTATCGCTACATTTTTTAATTACAACTTTGTTTAAGACGGAGAAAACATGCAACCTGTTATCGGCATAGTTACAAAATATTTTAATCAAGACACTTATTACGGTTGGAGTTGGATGCGCATAAGCAACAACTTAAGATACGCGCTTATTAAAAACGGCGCAAGCGTTTTAGGGATACTTCCGCAATCTGAAAAACTTTGCTTTCAGGAAATGGACGAACACGACGAAACCGTTATGGACGAAAATGAAAAAAAGAATTTCGTCAGGTTTTTATCAATGTGCGACGGCATTATTTTGCAAGGCGGAATAAATTCCTGCTACTATGAAGAATTTACCGCACAGTATTGCTATGAAAAGGATATTCCCCTTTTGGGCATTTGCGCCGGTTATAACACCATTATACGGGCGCTTGGCGGAAAGACCAGAAAACTTGAAAACTTAGATCACGAAAAACCCTTTGAAAAATACGTACACGGTTTGACCGTTACCGACGAAAATTCTCTGTTTTATTCCATAGTTAAAGAAAAGGAATTTATGGTTAACAGTATTCACCAGTACGTAGGCGATGTAATTCCGCCCTGTTTAAAGGTTGTTGCGAACTCCTCCGACGGACAGGTGGAAGTTGTTGAAGCGCCCGAAAAAAAGTTCTATATGGGCATTAAATACCACCCCGAACTTTTATGCGACTGCGATAAAAAACAAAACGACATTTTCACCGCTTTTATAAAAGCCTGCAAACACTGATACATACTGAAAAAGCGCTTCTTTTTGAAGCGCTTTTATAAAACTATCTTAAACAAAACAGCCTGCTATGTCCGTAATCGAGCAGGCTGTATTTTTAATAACGGCAATATTCGGAAAATCTAACGGCGCAATAAAACACCCTTCATATACTGTGTGTTATGCGCTTTATATATTGCCGACTTTTCTTCTTCACTGCAACCGATCAGTATCTTAATTTCGGAATCCTTTTTCATTAAATCCACGGTACAAATAATAGCGTCTATTTGTTTACCGCTACCCACCCACACGTCTATTCCTCCGCCGTCCATCGAGGCTGTGTTTTTTAAATAACCGTAATCGACGGGATATATAAAATCCGAAAATTTCGGGTGCGCAGTGCCCTTTGGTCTGTCGATTATTATCTCGGAATTCAACACTAATTCATCTAACGCTTCCCAAAATTCTTTATTGCTTTGCATTTTAAAATCTCCGTCAAATTATTTCATTGCAACTTCGCCGAGCAAACATTTATTCAAAATAATAAGTTTGGTTTTTATTGTTCTGTATAATAGCGTTTTTTGGTATAACGCAAGTTGGAAACTCTTCGCTTTTTATTATACCTTTCCATATGATTTTCGGCATTTTTCACCCAATATTTCTATAATTAGGTTTTTTATTAAAACAAAATATGACTCTTTTTACAATAGTCAATTACTTCGTTGAACAAAACAGGCGTTGTTTTCGGATAAGTTAAGTTTGTAGGCAACTTATCAAAAACGGCAATCTCTTTCATCTCGAAACTTGGTAAAGTTGACAAGGCGTGCGCTATTGCAACAAAAACCATTCCGTTTGAATGACGTTCGCTATTGTAGCCGTAATAATCGCAAACGGGATAAATATCGGCCTCTTTTATTCCGCTTTCTTCAAACAGTTCTCTTTTAGCGGTTTCGAGCGGCGACTCTTTTTCTTCGATATGTCCGCCTTGCGTTTCCCGCGTGCTGCGAATTTTATGTTTGCTTAAAACAAATTTTCCTTGATAAAAAGTGCAAACAACAACATATTTATATGTTTTTAAACTATTTAGCGGATAAACGATACATTGCAATTCTTTTCGTATATCTTCCCTTTCTTTATCATCATAAGTATTCATATTTAAAACCCGATAAATTACTGCTAAACTTATTATATCAAAACCAAGTCAAAAAGGCAAGGATTGAATTTACCTTGCCTTTATTTGTTACAACGTAATATAAAACGGCAATTTTTTAAAAAAGTCCGCCTATAAGCCCGTTATTTAGATATTTTATTTAAAGCGCAAGCGGTTTCGGCGGCAAGGCGCGCGTTGTTTAATACAAGTTTTATATTAGCGGAAAGACTGTTTCCGCCGGTGATATCGGTTACTTCTTTAAGTAAAAACGGCGTAGTCATTTTGCCGGCAATACCTAATTCTTTAGCCTTTTTTAAGGCTTTTTCTATGGCGGAATTTATATAATCTTCGTCCATGGAATATTCTTCCGGAATAGGATTGGTTACAAGCATACCGCCTTTTAAGTTTAGTTTATCCCTGACGTTGATTATCTCGGCAAGTTCTTGGGGGGTGGAAACCGAATAGTCCACCTTAAAGCCGCTTTTACGGGTATAAAAGGCAGGGAGTTCATTCGTATTATAACCGATTACCGGCACGCCTTTCGTTTCAAGATACTCAAGCGTAAGCCCTAAATCCAAAATGGATTTTGCGCCTGCGCACACTACGGTTACAGGGGTGGAAGCAAGTTCTTCAAGGTCGGCGGAAATGTCCATAGTGGTTTCGGCACCGCGGTGAACGCCCCCTATGCCGCCGGTTGCAAAAATCTTTATTCCTGCCATGTTGGCTATCATCATTGTGGTGGTAACGGTAGTCGCGCCGTCGAGTTTTTTTGCGATAATAGGCGCTATATCACGGCGTGAGGCTTTTGTGATAGCCGTCCCCTTTTTGCCGAAGTAATCTATTTCTTCCTTGGTTAAGCCCACTTTAAGTCTTCCGCCGATTATGGCGATGGTTGCAGGTACGGCGCCGAACTTTTTCACGGTTTCTTCTACAAGTAAAGCGGTTTCCACGTTTTGCGGATAAGGCATTCCGTGGGAAATTATAGTAGATTCGAGTGCAACCACGGGAAGCCCTTTTTGTAATGCGTCCGCTACTTTATCAGATATATCGAGATATTGATTCATAAAATCTTTCTCCTTGTTTTGTTACCTAAAAATTATAACCCAAAATTGACTTTTCGGTCAACGTTTTTTTAAATAAATCGACTTTTTACCCAAATTTAATTTCAGACCGACTTGTAAAATAAACATATGCACCGCCGAAAGCGTAAAGACTTTCGGGGTGCATATCGTTTATATCTTACTTGTCGTAAAAATTTTATACAAGACGGATATCCATATTTGCCTGAATAATGGCAATTTTATCGATATCGGGTACCAGATGTACTTCGCCTGCGTCAATGCCCTCCTCTGCCTTAACGTAAATGGTAGAGTTGCCTACGGCGCAACGAAGGAATTTTTCTTTACCGTAATCGCATATACCGAGCACTTTCGCCGGAATTCCTTGATCGGCAAAACGCAAATCGTAAGGCGAACATTCATAACGATACTTCATCTCGAATGCTTTATGTACGCCGAGTGCCGAGAATAATTTTTGTGCGAGTTCGTCGGGAGCAACAAATTCCGTTCCTGCGATATCGAACATAAATTTTATAACTTTCTTGCGGACGCCGAGTTCTTCTTCAACCGTCTTAACCTTCTTAAAGTTACCGTCGAAAGAAACAGTGAGCGGCATGGGGGTAACTACTTCTTTACCCTGTTGCAAAATAGTAATCTTCTTCATGTCGATAGCAAGTTTCAACTGTTTTTCCTGCGGTTCTTCGTCGGAAACGGCATAAATACGTCTTCCGCAAACTTCCATGGCAATAACCTTTTTGCCGTTTACGTCCTCGACGCCTAAAAGGGTTGCGTCGATTTCGCCGTCAAAGGAAATCGCGTCGGTAGGAATCAAAAGTTCACCCTTGCCGTCCGCACAGGAAATTGCAGAAGGCATCTTAATTTTTGTGCCGATAAATTCGATTTCGCCGTTTTTAACTTCGCAATCGAAATAATTGTATTCCGGTATACGGGGCAAAATGGAAACTTCGGTTTCTTCATCGAACAAGTGAATTTTGTTAAGGTTGAGCGCAGCGTCCAAAACGTCGCCCGATTTATATTCAACCTCTCCTGTCGCCTTAATGATTACCCTTGTAGAACTTTCGGCATAGCCGTCGCCTTCCATGTTGATGTCGCCGTAAATTAAAGTTTCGCTGCCGAGTTCTTCGGTATGTGAAATTTTAACTTTAATGGTAGCGTTGGATTCCTTTACTGTGTCGGCGTCGAGGGATATATCTTCCGCGCGTAAGCCGATAAACACTTTGGTTTCACCGTTCAAATAGGAAGGTCTTGTCTTGTAGAAATATGAGTAAGGTACGGTAATGGTCGCATCGGAATAAGCAAAGTCGACTACTACGTTGTCGCCAACCTTTTTTAAGGTGCCTTCGAAGAAGTTCATCTGCGGTGTACCTATAAAGCCCGCAACAAATTTATTGCCGGGATAATTATATAAATTACGCGGTGTATCGATTTGTTGTACAAAGCCGTCTTTCATAACTACGATACGCGTACCCATAGTCATTGCTTCGACTTGATCGTGAGTAACGTAAATGAATGTTGTGTTGAGTTTTGCGTGAAGTTTGGAAATTTCCGTACGCATTTGCGTCCTCAACTTAGCGTCGAGGTTTGAAAGGGGTTCGTCCAAAAGCATGACTTTAGGTTCACGCACGATTGCACGACCGAGCGAAACACGTTGGCGCTGACCGCCGGACATTTCCTTGGGTTTTCTGTCCAAATATTCGGTAATGCCGAGGATTTCGGCAGCCTCGGTAACACGTCTGTGGATTTCATCGCGTTCGAGTTTGCGTAAGCGTAAACCGAAAGCAATGTTTTCATAAACGGTCATATGTGGATAAAGCGCATAGTTTTGGAAAACCATAGCGATATCTCTGTCTTTAGGCTCCATATCGTTAACGACGTTTTCACCGATAGTGAGTTCGCCTGCCGTAATATCTTCAAGACCCGCTATCATACGAAGCGTGGTAGATTTACCGCAACCGGAAGGGCCTACGAAAACAATAAATTCCTTATCGGCAATTTCCATATTGAAATCGTTAACCGCTTTTACGCCGTTTGGATAAACTTTATAAATATGTTTCAAAGTTAAATTTGCCATAATAAATTCCTTACCTTATGATTGATTTAAGCGAATATTGCGAAGGAGAATGAAGGCATGGTAACCTTTTTGCCGTTTACCTTAACAGAGCCTTCATCAGTGCAAAGACCTTGTTGCAACTTACCGAAGTCGCCTTCAATAACACTTTCTTCTTTTGCAAAATTTACTGCGATAACGATGGTTTCGTCTTTATACGTCTTTTTGAAAACCAACACGTTTTCATTAGATTGCTCTATTAGTTGGGCATCGCCGCGCATAAGCGCCGGAAAAGCGTTGCGTGCGTTGTTGCAAAGTTTATAGAAGTTGAGAATACTGTTTTTATCTTCAAGTTGCTCTTGAACGCTCGGAAACCCGTAGAAATTTTTTTCATCGGTCGTCGTTACACCCGGGGGATAAATGCCTGTGGTTTCAGCCGTCCAACGCATTCCCACGCGTTTATCGGGGTCGTTTGCCGAACCCGTCATACCGATTTCATCACCGTAATAGGTGAACGTATTACCGGAATACAGTGAAAGCAAGCCGTATCCAAACTTGATTTGAGCGGCGTTTCTTCCGAAGAAACCACCGGCTCTTCCCGTGTCGTGGTTACACAAAAACGGTGCCGGAATATGTCCGTGAGCCATAGAAGAAACGTCTTGAACAGATTCAAAGTAAGACTTTGCCGCACGTGCGGCATTACCGAAGTTTACAGCGGTGGAAATAGCAGAACCGATATAACCGGTTGCGCTTTGCGCAGGGAAACAGAAAAAACTGTCCGCACTGCTTGATTTGTAATAATCCGAAATAGTGCCTGCGTCGGACCAAACTTCGCCAACGATATAAGCATTCGGGTTAACTTTAAGCGCTTCTTTTTTAATCCAGTCTGTAAAAGCAATGCTCTTTGTCTTGCTTAATGTGTAATAACTTGTGCACGCGTCAAGGCGGAAACCGTCAACGCCGCGATCAAGCCAAAACTTGATAATGGAAGAAATTTCCGCGCGGACTTTTTCGCTGTCAAGGTTTAAATCGGGCATACCGGACTCGAAACGGGCTTCATAATATAAGTCCTTTGAATAGACGGCATATCCGTTTTGCAAACTTGTCGAAAAGTTGTAATAGTCGTAATATTCGTTATCGGTATCACCGTTTTTGTGAGCAAGAGCAGCCTCTCTGAACCACATGTGCTGTCTGGAAGTATGATTAACTACCAAATCGGTTATAACTTTTATACCCTTTTCGTGCGCGGTTTTGATAAGTTCGTCGAAATCTTCAAGCGTACCGTAAGAAGAATCTATATTCTTATAATCGGTAACGCTGTATTTATGATAACTGGGCGAAGGACAAATAGGCATAAGCCAAATGCCGGTGTATCCCATATCGCGTACGTAATCGAGTTTTTGGGTAACGCCTTTTAAGTCGCCGATACCGTCGCTGTTAGTGTCGTTAAACGAATATACGAAGATTTCATAATAATTATCGTATGCGTCGTCTATGATGTTTTCTTCTAACAACGAAGCACCCTTGTTACAACCCGAAAAAGCCGTAATAACCATAATGAATGACACAAGTAAGGTAAATATTTTTAAAGATTTTTTCATAACTTACCCCTTGACCGCACCGCCGGTAACGCCTTCTACGTAATAACGCTGTAACCAAATAAAGAGCGCCGTAATAGGAATAGATACTATAACCGCCGCCGCGCAGAACACGGTAAAGTATTCGCTGCGCATAGTAGGTAACAACCATTCCTTCATACCGACTGCTACCGTAAATTTATCGGGATCGCCGAGCATTAAGAAGGAAGAGAACATGTATTCGCCCCAAGGCGCCGTGAAACAGGTTAAAATCGTATAAATAATAATCGGTTTTGCAAGCGGTAAAATGACCTTGAAAAAGACGGTACGGCGGTTTGCACCGTCGATGCGCGCAGCCTCGTCCAACGACTTGGGCATGGTATCGAAGAAGCCTTTACATATGTAATATTGCATCATCGAACTTGCCGAATACACAAGCATAAGTCCGACAAGATTTTGGGTTAATCCGATTTCCTTTAAAATGAAGTAAACGGCGGTCATGGAAAGGAAGCCGGGGAACATCCCCAAAATCAAAACCAAATTCATGAGGGGTTTTCTCATTTTAAAGCGCAAACGCGATAAAGCATAACTTGTCGCAAGCACGATAAGCGTTTGCACAACAGTAACCACAACAGACACTAATAAAGTGTTTCCGTACCAAGTTAAAAACTTTGTTTTGGTAAACAGTTTCACATAATTGTTAAGCGTCCATTCTTTAGGGAAAAAGTAAGGCGTTGCGCCGCCGAGTTCTCCGCGGAAGGACTGAATAATCAAAATAACAAACGGAATAAGCCAAACGACCGACATAACCGTTAAGATTATGTAAATAATCGTATTCGTTAAGCGTTCCATTCCCTTTTTACTGCGGTATTTTTTAGTAGCCATTACATGAAATCCTCCTCGTTTTTAACTGATTTGGAGTGATTGTACAAAATAAGTGAAATAACCGCAACGATAATGAACGTAAATATACCGATAACCGAAGCAATACCGTATTCGCTTTGGTTTACGGTAAGTTTGTACAGCCAAGTGATAAGTAAATCGGTTTCCCCCGCATACTGCATATCAAGCGTAAGCGGTTCGCCGCCGGTTAAAAGGAATATTACGTTGAAGTTATTTAAGTTACCTATAAACTGTGTGATAAGATAAGGCGTTGTAACGTGTAACATATAGGGAAGCGTTATCCTCATAAACGACTTAGCGGGACCTGCGCCGTCGATACGGGCTGATTCATAAAGATCTGCCGGTATGTTCATTAAAATACCGGTAACCATAAGCATCGTAAACGGAATACCGATCCAAATATTTACAACGATAACGGTTATTTTGGCATATGTACCGTTAGATAGGAAAGGTATAGGCTTATCTATCCATCCCCATGCCTGCATCAAACTGTTAAACATACCTTGATCGGACAGGAATTGAGACATCATCATAAGGGATACGAATTGCGGTATAGCAATCGTCATAACAAGTACGGTACGCCATAATTTTTTAAAGCGTATACCCTTTTTGTTTATCATGATTGCAACTATCATACCCAAAATATAGTTGGTAAATGTTGCAAAGAATGCCCAAATAATGGTCCAAAGCAATACTTCGCGGAAGGTATAAGCGAAAATCTTACTGTCGTTTGAAAGACCGCCGCCAAGCAGTCGTTTAAAGTTTTCGATACCGTTCCAGTCAAAAAGTTGAGCCGGCGGCATATGCGCTTTATCATAGTTGGTAAAGGCGATAAAAATCATGAATATGATGGGCAAAATGGTAAAAATCGTAAGGCCCAACACAGGTATTGACAGTAAAGTTTTGTGATACTGTTCGTCTGCAAATGATTTAACGTCGTCTTTTGCCGTAGGTAAAGTCTGCTTTGCTTCAAGAAGTTCCTGCGATAAAATATTTCCTTTTATATTTTGGTACCAAACGTAAAGGAAAGATACCATAATAAAAATGGTAAGTATCGAGTAAAGCAAAATAAGAAGGGAGTTATCCACGAATTTGTATTCGATAAACGGAGGTTCGGGGATTTCAACCCGTATCATTGCAACATCACCCAAAGATTTTAACTGTACAAGATACTTCCAGCCGAAAAATACCATGTAACAGATAAAAAGCACCTCGAAAAACAGATATAAAATACCGCGTAGCCATTGTTTTCTGGAAATCTGTCCGAAACCCATTACGACAAAAGAAGTGCGCGTTTTCCAATCCCCTGCCTTTGCGGCATGCCCGATTGTTACAAAAATATTAAGAAATTTTTTACAAAGTTTTAATAGTGTTTTTGGAATCGCTTTCAAAAAAGCGAGAAGCGCCAAGGGTAATTTTTTGAAAAATTTAACAAAGTTAAACCAAAATTTACTCCATGACGACATCTTTAAATATTCGAGATCGACCATAGCAATCCACCTTATTTTAATCTATAAACTAAAAAATTAGGGCAAACGCAGCGTTTGCCCTAATTTTTTGCAGGGCGGCTGCCCAATCCCTTTCGGGACCGGGCAGACATCTGTGCAAATTGATTATGCTTTTTTCTCAGCTGTGGTAACGCCGGTGTCTACGTTGAAAGTTAAAACGTAAGTGCCTGCTTCGGCGATTACAGCATTAGGCGTGTTGCCTTCCGGCCAACTTCCGTTACCGTTAGTATCAACTAAAATAGCCTTTACTTCAACCGGTTCTGCGAAAGTATATTCAAGCGTCCAGATCTTCTTGTCGGGATCGGTTGTGGTGAATTTTTGTGCTTCTTTTCTGGGGGTTTCGTCTTTGTTCCAACCGTTGATTCCGCCAACAAGGTAGGGGAAGTCTAATACAGCCTTAGGAACGATAAGTTTAACCATATCATTCAATTTTTCCTGATATTCTGCTTCTGCAAGACCGCCGATGATTGCAACGCCGAAAGCCTTGACCGGATCCCAGAAGTTAGCGGGAACTGCGGTTTGAGCAACTGCGTAAGCGTTCTGTGCGGAAAGTGCTGCTAAAGCGGGATTTGCCTGAACTTCTGCGTTTGCGGCAGCCTTAGTATTGGAAGGACCGATTTTGTGGTTTTTGAAACGGAGTAACTGCATTTCTTCACTGGAAAGATAAGCAGCGAGTTTGTGTGCGGTTGCAAGATCTTTAGAGTGAGGGTTAACACCGTAAAGTTTGTAACCTGCGAAAGAACTGAGTTGTTTGGTTTCGCCGTCAACGGTAACGGTAGGAAGTTTAGCTACGCCGTAGTTGTCGCCGAGTTTGCCTTCGATAGCTTCTGCGTTCCAAGTACCGGTTATTGCAACTGCCATGGTGTCGCCGATGCCGGAGGTGATGGTATCGTTATTCGTGCCTGCGCCTGCAAATGCTGTGCTGCTTGCAAGTTTTGCCATACCCTTTGCTGCTTTGATACCGTTTACGGTGTCGTTAAAGGTGCAAACAACAGACTTTTCGCTGCCGTCTTCATTGTATTCTACACTGTAGTTTCCGCCAAAGGTAAAGAACCAACCGGCTACGTACCAAGAATCGTCAAGGGGCCAACCGATAGTTTTCTTTTCTTGTTCGCATTTAGCGATGATTTTTTCTAATGAACCGGCTTCTTCTTCGGTGATGACAGATTTGTCATAATACATGAAGTAACCGTTATCTGCAGAGTACGGATAAGCATATTGCTTGCCGTCAAACTGACCTGCTTTAACTGCGCCTTCGCCGTTGTTTGCGATTATTTCATCTTTATAAGTTCCGGCGACTTCGGCAAGAGCACCAACGCGAACGAGGTTAACTATTTGGTCGTTTGCAAAAGCATAAACGTCAGCGGCCGCAGAAGGGTCTTTTGAAACGTTTGCGTGAGCGTCGCCTTCGGAGCAAACACCTACATTGATAGTAACGTCCTTTAAATCAGGGTTAGCTTCCTTGAAAGAAGCAACCATTGTCTTTAAAGTTTCTTGCTGTTCGGTAGGACCCCAAACGGTAAGCGTTTTGCCGCCGGTCTGATTGGTCGGATCACATGCAGTCAAACAAGTCAATGTTGCTACAGATAAAACAACCGTTAACAAAATTGCCAATAATTTTTTCATTTTTTTCTCCTCTTATATTTTATTTGCACATTTGTGCCACGGGAATGAAATAACCCGTACGAACCGATTAATCGCTTAACGCCAAACCATAACCGTTAAGCGGAATTGCGTTTGGCATAAGCCAAACGCAAAGGGCATGCCCTTTGCAAATTTTTATATATTTTTCGTTTTTGTTGCCTTTACTGCGTTTGCAAATCGATATTTTGAAGAATCGATTTTGTTTCTTTAATATTTTAATATTATGA